>CAMERU010000088.1 GCA_945935925.1 uncultured Clostridia bacterium
TGCGCACGCCGCTCACCATGATAAAGGCGTATGCCGAGATGATCCGCGACCTCTCGGGAAATAACCCCGAAAAGCGCGAAAAGCACCTTAAAATAATCATTGACGAAACGGACAGACTGTCGTCGCTCGTCAATGACATACTTGACCTGTCGAAATTGCAGGCGGGCGTTACGGAAATGCACATGGAAACGTTCGACCTGACCGAGCGGCTTTCGGGGGTGATTTCCCGCTTTGACATAATGAAAGTGAACGACGGGATAATCATTGACCTTGAGGCGGAGGAGCATATTGTGATCACCGCCGACATAACCAAGCTTGAGCAGGTGGTGTACAACCTAATCAACAACGCAGTCACCTACACGGGCGACGACAACACCGTTATCGTAAGGCTTTTCCGCAAGGGTGACGGAATGGTGCGCTTTGAGGTGGTTGACCACGGCGACGGCATTTCTGCCGAATATCTCCCGTATATCTGGGACAGGTATTACAAGGTGAGCGAGCGCAACGGCACGCACAAGCGCGCGAAAATGGGCAGCGGTATCGGTCTGTCCATCGTAAAGAGCGTGCTTGAGCAGCACGGCTTCGCCTACGGCGCGGACAGCACGGTAGGCAAGGGGAGCACGTTCTGGTTCGAGGCACCCGAATATGTACCCGAAACGGAGCAGCCGAAGCCCGTGAAGCAGCGGCGGCTTTCGCTTGAAAAGGCGGAGCTTAAACCCGAGGAGCGCGGTGACCCGGAAAAGAAAAATAACTGATGAACAGCGGCTGCCCGATGTGGGCAGCCGCTTTGATTATTATGTGAAATATTACTTCTGTTTTCCGACAGCGGATATCGAATAGGTGAACGCCTTTTCCTCGTCGGGCTTGAGCAGCTCGATACCGCGCTTCTCCGCGAATACGCCCGTGCAGTCGTCGAAGTCAGCCGAGCCGCACCAAGGCTCTATGCAGAGGAACGGTGCGTCCTTTGCCTGCCATACGCCGAGGCTCGTGAAGTCGGGGAAATCCACGCGGACACCGCTGTTATCCTTGTTCAGGAGCATTACCGAGCGGGAGCGGAGCTTGTCGAAATAGCACACGTCGTCGTAAAACATTTCGTGCGTCAGCGGGAGCACCGTTTCGTTGTCGAGCAGCTTTCTGCGGTCGTTTTCGCGGTGCAGACCGCAGGAGAGGTCGTACAGCGGGCATTCGGCGGTTTCAAGCTTTGCAAATTCAAGGCGGTAGTCGGTAAATTCGCCGTCGCAGGCGAACGCGGGGTGAGCGCCGATACAGAACGGCATGACCTCCGCGCTGTTGTTCTTCACGCGGTAGGTGACAGTCAGCCCGTCAGCCTTTATCGTGTAGCGCACCGTAAAGCGGAAGTCGAACGGGAACATTTCCTTTGTATAGTCGCTCTGCTCCAGCGAAAACATAACGCTCGTCGGGGTTATCACCTCGGGAGTAAGCTCGAGGTCGCGCGCGAAGCCGTGCTTTGTTATGCGGTATTCCTTGCCGCCGATAAGCGTTTTTCCGTCCTTCAGCGTTCCTATCATGGGGAACAGGAGCGGCGAGGTTTTTCCCCAGAACGCGGGGTCAGCCCTCCACATAAGCTCTTTTCCGCCGACGCGGAGTGACTTGAGCTCTGCGCCCTTTGAGATGATCTTTGCGGAGCATTCTCCGTTAGAAATTGTGATTTCCATATTTACCCTCCATTATAAAAAGTTTGGCTTGTCCTTTGTGCGTTTTTTGATCACAAATCTCAGCCATAGTACAACAAGAACGATCAGCGCGAGGAAAAGAACCAGCTTCAATATGATGTAAACTATGCTGTACTCCGCGACAGTCAGCGCGTAAAGCCTGCCCAGCCCGTCGCGCATACACAGCGTTCCCGCCGCGGAAACAGCCGCTCTACCGCCCTCGTAGTTATCAAGCTTGGCGAGCTTTGTTTCCTCGGGGTCGCTGCCCTCGCCTGGGTCGAAAACGGTGTAAAGGCACCAGTATCCCTCCATAGGCGCAACCACATACACGCGCGGGCCGTTCCCATAGCAGACGAACGGCGCGGAGCCGCCTTTCATGTTGTCGAATTTCTCAATGACCTCCATGTTGAGGCTGTCGATGATGAAAAAGCCCTCGTCGGACGTGGTGTAAAGCCTGCCGTTGAACACTGCGGGCGGTGTGACATTGCCGCCAATCTCGCAGTAAACGAGCGAGTCCTCTTCCATTGTCCCATCGTCATTGAGGCGCAGCTTGTATATTCTCCCGTCTGCGGCGGGAATGAACACTGCGTATTCCCCCGCAAAGGGAGCGCCCGTTATTTCCGCGCCGATATCCGTTTCGGCGAAGCCCGTTCCGTCAGCGCTGCGGACAACCAGCTTTGTCCCCGCGCCGAAAATAATGCGCTCACCGCTCATTGTCGCGGCGGTGACATCGCCCGCACATTCGTATTCCCACACGACGGAAAACCCGTCCGTGAAATCAACGCAGTAAAACCTGCTGCCGCTTTCAAGCTTAACGCCGAAATATGCGTTATTTCCGTCCAGCGCGACATCTGTCGAGATGTTCCCCCCGAAGCCTTTCGAGGAAATGACCGACATATCGTCGGTGTTTATGGTGTAAAGCGACGTCCTTGTCGGCTGAACGAGCGTCCCGCCGAGCGCCGCGCCGCGGCAGCTTTCGGACACCTTTTCGTTAAGCTCCGCGCTGCCGAGCAGCTCTCCGTTTTCCTCGGCGAGCTTTTTAACCTTGTTCCCGACGGGGAGGAGGAAATGCGTGCCCTCCGCGACGGGTACTCCCGCCGTATCTGCCTCGTCGGTGTTCCACTGAATATTGACATATTTTGTGTCATACGGCGCTTTTGCGGGGAGGGCGAGCTCGCTTTCCACCGCAAAGCCCGCGCTTTCCGCCGCCGCTCCTGCCGCAGTAAAAGCGGAAGTCAGCAGCGCCGCGCCCGTTATGATGATGCTTTTAATTATTCCGTTCATTGTTCTCGCTTTCTTTCTGTTCATCAAGGAGTTTTTCAACGTCAATGCATTCGCCTGTTGAAAACGCGTACAGATACATTTGTTTCACTTTAACGCCCGTTACCTCGGGGAGAATATCGGAGTAAATGCTAAGCTGCTTTGCGTAGTTGAGCGTTTCCTTTTCAAGGTTAGCCGCGCTGTCGCTCTTATAATCGACAAGCACTATCCCGCCGTCCTCGTAGAAATACATATCTGTCCGTCCCTGAATGCTGACCTCTCCGCTGCACGCAGGGTCAAACCGCGCGGCGGGCAGCTCGGCATAGAACGCTTTTTCGCGCTCGACGCGGCTGCTTTTCAGCATACGCCGACCGAGTTCGCTCCCGAAAAACGCCGCTATCCTTTCGGGGATAACCAGCGCCGTTTCCCGCCGCGTTATCTTATTCTCGTCGGCAAGTCGGCTTATAACGCGCAGGGTGATCTCCGCGCGCTCCTCATCGGAGCAGGCGCCTTTAATGGCGTCAATCGGGAAATGCTCCATGATATGGTGATATGCGTCGCCGATCTCTTTTCCCGTCGCGTTGGCGGCGCTTTCCTCGTCTGCCTTTCTGCCGTAAAATGAGGGCTTTGTGAGATATACGACCGACTGCTCAAAGCTGTCGTCGCCCTGATGAGCAAGCTCCGTTACGGCATATTTCGCCTGCTGCGCGGTGTCACTCGCGTAGGGATATTCGTACAGCATGACGTTTTTAAGCGCCTCTGTCTCCTCGTTGGTAACGCTGTCCGCGTCGGGCGGTGTTTCCTCGGGCGCTTGTTCGGCTTCTTTTTCCGCCTGTGTTATTTCCTCGGAAATAATGTCCGCGTCGTTCACGGTGCTGTAATATATCCGCGTGTTTATCGGCTCGTGTGTATTCCTGTCGAATAGTTCAAGCGGGGAATTATCCCCGAAGAACGGGAACTGTTCCGCGTCGGCGTAACGTAGCATTGATGAGAGTATCCACTGAAACGGCGATGTCGTCCTGAATGCGTCCTGCGCGTCGTTTTCGGTCATGACCAGCTCCGACGGCGCTTTCGTGCTTGCCCCGACCATGATAAGCTTTTCCTGCGCGCGCGTCGCCGCGACGTAAAGCAGCCGCAGCTCCTCGCCGTATATTTTTTCCCGATTGACTATTTTCAGCGCCTCGCTGCTTAGCGTTCCCGATTTATAGCGCAGCTTCCTGTCCACATAGGAAAGCCCCAGCCCCGCGTCATGGTTCATTATAACGGTGCCTCTCATATCGTTCTGTGAGAAACGGTAGTCAAGCTCGGCGAGAATACATATCGGCATTTCGAGCCCCTTGCTTGCATGGAATGTCATTATGCGTACGGCGTTTTCCGCGTCGTCGGGCACGCCCGCTTCCTCCATTCGCTGCCTGTAAGCCTTGGTGTTAGCAACGAAGCGGATAAAGTCGCTCAGGCTGCCGCCGTCGCGCTCCTCAAAATCCGCCGCGTATTTCCGCAGCAGCCTTAAATTAGCGGCGCGCTGTTTTCCGCCGTCATATGCGGAAACTATGGAAATAAGGTCGGTCTCGCTGTATATCCTGCGGATAAGCCCCTCAACGGAGCTGCTGCCCTTGAAAAAGCGGTATCTGTGGATATCCTCCGCGAAACGGAGAATGTTCGCGCCGATGCTCCTCGCAACGCCGCGTTTTTTCAGTTCCCGCTCGGCGAGCCGCGCCTTTTCGGCGGAACCCGCAGCTTCCGCGGCGGTGTCGGTGTCGGCGGCTTCGCTGTCGGGGTTATTGTTATCGTCGGTGCTTTCCGCCGCTCTTATGCAGTAGTTAAGGCAGCCGTACAGCGAGAAATATCGCAGCAGCCTTGAAATGGGATTTATGAGATCCTCGTTTTCTTGGATATCCCCGGTGCTTATCCCGAGCGCGCCCAGCCTTATTTTCGCGGCGTCGGCGGCGGAAACGGAATACAGCGGCGACATAAGCACGCGCAGAAATTCCTCATCGCACAGCGGATTGTCGATAACGCGCAGAAGATCCATCACGAGGGTTATCTCCTCGGATTCGAGGAAGTCGCGCCCGCCCGCGGTCAGCGCGGGTATCCCCGCAAGATTAAGCGCCTCCTTGTAAGCCTTGATATTGCCGTTCTTGCGGAGCAGGACAGAGAAATCCGAGTATCTGCACTGGCGCATTCCGCCCTTTCCGTCCGAAACCTCAAACCCGCTTTCAAGCAGCGCTTTAATTTTCCCCGCGACAAAGTGCGCCTGTCGGATATCTCCGAAGTCGCTTTCGGGCTCGCTTTCAAGCTCGGGCAGGTCGAGCATATGTATTTCGGTGCAGTAGTCGGCAGCCTTTTCCGGCGGTATTTCGGGGTAATCGGCGCCGCATTCGAGCTGCGAGCCGTTTTCGTAATCGACGTCGCCGTATTCCCGCGTCATTATCCCCGAGAACAGGCAGTTAACGCTGTCGATAACGGCGCGGCGGCTTCTGAAATTCCTGTTCAGCGGGATAACTCCGAAGCCCTCCGCTCCGTCGCACAGCGCCGCCATAATGCGCGGGTCGCCGCCGCGGAAGGTGTATATCGCCTGCTTGACGTCGCCGACATAGAAAAGGTTGTTTTTCCCGTTGGAGATAAGACGGAAAATGTCCGCCTGAACGTTGTTGGAGTCCTGAAATTCGTCCACGATAATACAGCTGAACCTGTCGGAAAGCCCTTTGCGGAACTCCTCGTTGTTTTTGAGCCTGTCGAGCAGCATAAGCTCGCAGTCCGAAAAATCGGGGTAGCCCGAGGATATTTTGAGAGAGGAATAGGCGCTTATATAGAACCTGACAAGCTTTACGAACGTCGCAACGACGGCGCTCTGCTGTTCGATTATGTTCCGCTCCTCCTCATAGCTGAACGGAACGGCGCGCATAGATTCGATATGCTTTGCGAATTTGTTTTTGCTGTCGGTGAACTGCTTTCGCAGCTCGCTTTTCGGACCCTTGCGCGGAAGCTCGGCGGTGTTGGTTATTTTCGAGAGGGTATCGGAAAACTCGTCCAGCGCGGGCAGGTCGTTCTTTTCGCGAAGCACTCCCAGTGCCGCTTCAACCAACTCGGCGGTGTGCAGGCAGCCGATGTAATAAAGGTTGTAATCGTTCAGCACCTCGCCGCAGGTCTGCGCGAGGGCGTCTTTTCCGCCGAGGGCGGCGTTGTCGCGCTCGCGGGAGAGAAAATCGGAAAGCTCCGCGTTTATCCGCGCGAGCCTGTGAAGCTCCAGATTTGCCTTATGCAGAAGCTTTTCGTAGTTTTTTATGATGATCGGGAGGTACTTTTCCCCGAGCCTGCCGAGGTCGGCGTTTGCCGCCGCTTCCTCCTCGAGCCATTCGCTTGCGCCGTCGTAGGAGCTTAGCGACTCCGCTGTGTCGGTTATGGCATTGCGGAGCGCGTCGTCGTTTTCAAAGCTGAACGTGAAGAAAAGCGCGTCCCTGTCCTCGGCGCTTATCACGTCGCCGTCGGGGGCGGGGCTGCCATAGAAGTAATCCATAACCGCCTGCATTGCCTGCGCCTGCATAGAAGCCTTGCGGGCGTTGTCCGCCACAGCGAAATTAACGGGCAGGTCGAATATCTGCACGTTCTCGCGAATGACATTTATGCAGAACGAGTCGATAGTCCCTATGGAAGCGGAGCGAAGCTTTATTATCTGTTCGGCGAGATAGCCGCGCAGCTCGTCCTCGTCGTCGCCGAGCGACTCCAGCTTTTCTCCGAGCCTGCGGTTTATCTTCATTCGCAGGTTATCGGCGGCGTTTCTCGTGAAGGTCATTATCGCGAGGGAATCGGCTGGAATATTGGTTTCCCTGTCGGAAATAATGCGGATCACCCTGTCGACGAGAAGGGTGGTTTTTCCGCTTCCTGCGGCGGCGGTGACGACTGTGTTCCGGTCAATGGGGGAGAGGATAGCCTGTTTTTGCTGTTCGGTGTATTCAAATGCCATTTACTTCTCCTCCTTTGTCTTTCCGGCGGCTTTCTTCTTTGCCTTTTTCGCGTCATCGGCGGCTTTTTCCGCCTTGGCGACGTCTGTGAATACCTTGCCGCCGTTTCCGCATATCGAGGCGAAACGGCAGTAGTCGCAGGGCTTCTTGTTCTTTCTGACGGTACTTCCGTCGGGGCGGGTTATGCGCTCCGCGTATTTCAGCGGCATTGCCGTGAAATCGCCCCCGAAAACGGTGTTAAGGTTGTCGGTGAGCGTTTTCATCACCCTGTCCCTGAATTGCGCGAAATCCGTTTCCCTGTCCATGATGTTATCCTCGGGCGGGAGGATTTTCGCGCGTTCTTTTTCTCGATTTTCCTCGGGGACAGGCTCGGAGCCGTTTTCGGCGGCGATACCGTCGATCACCGAGTCGGCGTAGCGGTTCATTTCCTCGGCGGTGTCGTCGTCGTAAACGTACATTCCGCTCTGCCTGTGCGCGGCGGATAGCAGCGTGAACGCGCCTGTTCTGTCGCTTATCGCGCCGGAAATCTTCGCGGGGGTATAGCACACTCCGCCCGCAAGGCAGCTGTCCTTGTTCGCCTCGCACAGCGCGAAAAGATACGTCAGCATCTGCGTATTTATGCCGTATTCGGCGTTATGCCTTGTGAACGCGCGCATACCCGTCTTGTAGTCAACGACTCGAATGAAATTTCTGTCCTCGTGAGAGAAGATGTCCACGCGGTCGACAATGCCCGTTATCCGCACCTTTTCGCCGCTGTCCGTCGTCAGCTCAAGCGGACTGACGTTAAAGGCGATCTCCTTTCCGCCTTGCTGCTTTTCGGGTGGCTCGGGGGCGTTTCCGTCCTCGTCGCACCACAGCGTTGCGGGCGGCGGTACGGTCGCGGCGGCGTCATTTTCGGGGGAGAAATACCGCGTGCCGCGTTCGGCGATATTCAGCTCGAAAAATTCGGGGCGGTATTCCCGCGAGGCAAATTCCGCCTGAGTAACGATGAGCAGATCGGTCGCGGCTGCCGCGATATTGTCATAAAGGTAGCCGAAGCGCTTGTCGTCGGTTATCGCTCCGCTCATTTCAAGGCTGCGGTATTCCGCGAGGTACTTTTTCGCGAGCGCGGAAATGCCCGGGCGGTCGAGAGTGAAGAACTCGTTCATAGCATCGTGGTAGCTTTCGAGAACCCGCTGCATTATGAAATGCACGGCGTTGCCGCGCTGGCTCGCGTTGAAGCTGCGCTGTACAGTCTGGCGCACGCGCAGCCCGTTAAGGCAAAGGTACATGAACCTGCACAGGTCGAGGTTTTCCAATTTTGTCGCGGAAATTTCGCGCGGGAGAAGCAGCGAGGAGATATACGCGGGCATTTTCCTCGGGGCAGCGCCCTGCGCCGTGCGTTCCTTTTTTACCTCTCCGATACGGCGCACAAAATCCTCCTCGCCCGACTGCTCGAGCGTTTTCGCGAGGACTGAATTTTCGTGTGAATTTGAATTAATTCCCGCGGCGAAGCGCTGCTTTGCAGCTGCAACGGAGCGGCAGAACAGCATATCACCGCCGTCCGAAGCCTTTTTTATGTTCACATCGGGGAACAGCGCGACAAGCTTGTCCATGACCTCCGAGCGCTGTATCTGCCGCCCTGTAAGGTCGGTTTCTGGGCAGGAAACGCACAGAAATTCCGACGGGAGCGACAGCGCCCTGTACGCGCGGTAAAGCGACAGGCAGTAAAGCTCGCCCGTGCTTTTGATGCAGTAGCCGCTCGGGTTTACGCTTTCGATATGGGTTATGTTTTCGCGAATCAGATCCGTTTCAAACGCGGAGAAAACGCCGTTTGTTTCGGCAGGCGAGGGGAAGGTATCCGCGGAAGCGCCGAGGATAAACACCGCCTTGACATTTGCGGTGCGGGTGCGGTCGATATCGCCCACAAGCACGCTGTCGAGGAACTGCGGCGGCTTCGCAAGGGTCGTCCCCGCGCAGATGTCGCGGAAAAGGCGGGTGTAGTCCGCAAGGGATATTCTGTCCCCGCGCAGCCCGTTGTACAGCGCGTCGAATATCCCCGCGAGGGTATCCCACAGGCGCTGATATGTTCCTGTGAGCGAGGGGTCGCTGACCTTGCCCTTAGCGTCGCAGCAGCGGCTGTAAAGCGCGGCGTTGATATCCGTTTCCTCCATGATGAAGCGGAATATGCGCTCGGTCATTTCTGCGCCGTCGGCGCCCTTTATCGCCGCGCGCAGCCGCAGCACGGGCTCAACAACAGCCTTGCGTATCTCCTCGGGCTCGTTCAGCCGTTTTTCGAATATCTCGCGGATATCGTCGTTCATTTCCTTTACGGTGTAGTCGGGCT
>CAMERU010000089.1 GCA_945935925.1 uncultured Clostridia bacterium
CTGTCCGCGAAGGGGAAAACGATGCCTCCAAAAGAATAAAACCGTCCTCACGGACAACAAAAGCGCCCACGCGTCGTTTTTCCCGGTTCCGCAAAGCGGGATCGCGGACGGCTGTCCGCGAAGGGGAAAACGATGCCTCCAAAAGAATAAAACCGTCCTCACGGACGGTTTTATTCTTTTGGTTGGGCTAGCTGGATTCGAACCAGCGGGATGAGGGAGTCAAAGTCCCTTGCCTTACCGCTTGGCTATAGCCCATTATAACAAAAGGCACAACCTCAGCCGTGCCTTTTTTGTATGGGGTGGGTAGTGGGAATCGAACCCACGATCTTCGGGACCACAATCCGACGCTTTAACCAACTAAGCCATACCCACCATGCATGGCACGCCATGAAGGATTCGAACCTTCGACCTACCGCTTAGAAGGCGGTTGCTCTATCCAGCTGAGCTAATGGCGCATGCGCCGATCCTGCATGGTATGCAGTGGAGCGGGTGATGGGAATCGAACCCACGCGGCCAGCTTGGAAGGCTGGAATTCTACCATTGAACTACACCCGCAAAACATTGTTCATTCAACGCTAGATTATTATAACACTTTCCCGAAGATTTGTCAAGGGCTTTTTAAAAAATATTCGCAATATTTTTTCCTCCCACAAATCGGCATATAACCCCAAAACATCTTGACAATTCGCCCCGAATAAGATAGAATAGTATATGTATGGATTGATATGATACATATCTTAGTAAGTACATTATTGAAAGGGAGGATAATATTTGTTCAAGCTGCATTCGGTAAAGCTGCCGCATTTCAGCGGTTCGGCGGAACAGGATACGCGAAAGATACCCGAACCCGAGCTTGTCGCCGTAAGTATGGCGCAGCATATCGGCGCGCCGTGCGAGCCGATAGTGGAGGTAGGCGAGCACGTCAGGATCGGTCAGAAGATCGGCGACAGCTCCGCGTTCATGTCCGCGCCCGTTCACGCGGGAATAAGCGGCACCGTTAAGGAAATAAAGGACGTCATGAACATCAACGGCAGACTCTGCCGCACCGTCATCATTGAAAATGACAACAAGTCCGAAAAATACGAGGGGATAGCTCCGCCTGTCATAAACTCGCGCGAGGATTTCATAAAGGCAGTCCGCGAGAGCGGAGCGATAGGTCTTGGCGGCGCCGGCTTTCCTACGCACGTCAAGCTTGCCTATGACAGAGAAAAGGTGCATATCGACACCCTGCTGCTCAACGGCGCGGAGTGCGAGCCTTACATAACAAGCGACTACCGCGAGCTTATCGAAAATTCCGAGGGCGTTATCAACGGGATAAAGCTCGTCATGAAGTACCTTGAGATACCGCGCGCCGTTATCGGAATAGAAGCCGATAAGCCCGAGGCTATCTCAAAGCTGACAAAGCTGCTCGCAAATACCCCCGAAATAACCGTAAAAAAGCTCAGAAGCTCCTACCCGCAGGGCGCGGAAAAGGTGCTCATTCATTCGCTGACCGGACGTATCGTTGAGGAGGGAAAGCTTCCCTCCGATGTCGGCTGCATGGTCATGAACGTTTCCACCGCAGGCTTTATTTCGTCCTATATTAAAACGGGAATGCCTCTCGTAAAGCGACGCATAACCGTCGACGGCAACATCGTGAACGCCCCCGCCAACTTCTTTATCCCCGTAGGAACGCTCCTGCACAGCGTCGTGGGCTTCGCAAACCTGCGCAAGCAGCCCGACCGTATCGTAATGGGCGGTCCTATGATGGGCGGCTGCGCGTTCGACCCCGATACTCCGCTCGGAAAGACGAACAACGCCGTGCTGCTCTTCGCGGATTCCCCCGTGCAGGAGCCGAGCCCCTGCATTCGCTGTGGGCGCTGCGTGAGAGCCTGCGCCGTTAACCTGCTCCCGACGGAGCTGGAAAGCGCATACGACGCGCGCGATACAAAGGCGCTCGAAAAATTAAAGGTAAATCTCTGCATGAACTGCGGCGCGTGCAGCTTCGTCTGTCCCGCAAAGCGCCCGCTTGCGGAGAAAAATCAGCTTGCAAAAGACCTGCTGCGTCAGCAGAGCGCAAAGAAGTGAGGTGCCGAAATGAATAAACTTATCGTAGAGCCCTCGCCGCATATCCGCAGCGCATGGACTACGCAGAAAATAATGCTCAATGTCATAATCGCGCTGTTTCCCGCGCTGGTCGCCGCGACGGTCATCTTCGGGCTGCGCGCGCTCCTGCTGACAGTCATCTGCTGCACAGCCTGCGTGCTTTTCGAATGGCTGTTCTGCCTTGTGACAAAGCGCCCGAACTCCATTTCCGACCTGTCGGCTGTGGTAACGGGTTTGCTGCTCGCATTCAACCTGCCCGTCGACCTGCCTGTTTATATGGCGGTAATAGGCTGCTTCGTCGCGATCGTTATCGTGAAATGCCTTTTCGGCGGTATCGGTCAGAACTTCGCTAACCCCGCGATAACCGCGCGAATCGTGCTCATGCTCTCCTTCACAGCAAGCATGACAAAATGGACCGACCCGCTCGTATGGCTGTCCGACAAGCCCGACGCTGTCGCTTCCGCAACGCCCCTCGCAGCAGAGCCCGACGCGCTCCCCACGCTTATGGATATGTTCCTCGGCGTGCGCGGCGGCTGCCTGGGCGAAACCTGCACGCTGGCGCTGCTTATCGGCGGTATCTACCTTATTATAAGGGGAATTATCCGCCCCGTTACCCCTGTTGCGTTCATCGGCACAGTCGCTGTCCTTTCGCTCATTTACGGCGGCGGTGACTGGCAGTATATGCTGTATCAGATAATGTCGGGCGGTCTTATCATCGGCGCCTTCTTTATGGCAACCGACTACGCGACCACGCCGATAACCGATAAGGGACGGCTCATATTCGGCGTCTGCTGCGGTCTTATCACATTTGCGATAAGACAGTTCGCGTCGCTGCCCGAGGGCGTTTCCTACTCGATACTCGTCATGAACTGCCTTGCTCCCACGATAGATAAGCTCACCGTGCCCCGTCCTCTCGGCGCGCTGAAGCAGAAAAAGGAGGGCAAGTGATGATGACGAACGTTAAACCCATAATCGTGCTGACGCTTATCGCGGCAATTGTTTCCGCGCTCATCATCACGGTCTACAACGTCACCTACGTCGACACCTCGGGAATACTCACCGACGCGCAGGCGGCGGCTGTCACCGCAATTTACGGCGGCGCGGCGGAGGACTACGAGGTCGTCCCCACAGATACATGGCAGCCCGTGCTCGCCCTTTCGGACAACGCGGATATCTCCCGCGTAAGCAAGGTCATAAAGCGCAGCTCGGACGGAGCGCTCGCTTTTGAGGTAGTCGTAAAGGGCTATAAGGACGGCTTCGATATTCTCGTCGGGGTTACCGACGGCGCGGTTTACGGCGTGTCGGTAGTATCCGTCGGAGAGGAAACACCCGGTCTTGGTACAAAGACAAACGACCCCGCGTTCCTCGATAATTTCAAGGGGATATCCGATGAAGCCGTGATAGTCAAGTCCGCCCCTGCAGCCGATAACGAGGTGCAGGCGGTAACAAGCGCGACATTCTCCTCAAAGGGCGTCGCAAAAGCGGTAAACATCGCGCTGGACGCTTACAGAGCGGTACAGCAGAACGGAGGTGCATTCTGATGAGTTATATGAAGGAATTTACAAAGGGACTTATCAAGGAAAACCCTACCCTTGTCACCCTGCTCGGAATGTGCCCTACCCTTGCGATAACCACCATGGCAAGCAACGCCATCGGAATGGGCGCGGCTGCGACATTCGTGCTCATCTGCTCGAACACAGTAATTTCCCTGCTTAAAAAGGTCATACCAAAACAGGTCAGACTGCCCTCCTACATAGTAATAATCGCGGGCTTCGTTACGCTCGTCGGGCTGCTGCTTCAGGCATATGTCCCCTCGGTTTACTCGGCGCTCGGAATTTACCTGCCGCTTATCACAGTAAACTGCATTATCCTCGGCAGAGCGGAAATGTTCGCGGGTAAGAACAAGGTGCTCCCGTCGATACTTGACGGCGCGGGAATGGGCATAGGCTTCACGCTCGCGCTGCTGGCTGTCGGTTCGATACGCGAGATATTCGGCTCGGGAACATGGTTCGGCATTCAGATATGCCCCGATTTCATGCAGCCGATGACAATATTCATTCTCCCCGCAGGCGGATTTTTCGTGCTGGGCTGCGTTATCGCATTGGTCAACAAAATATCGGACAGAAAGCCTCCCGAGGCAACGGGCTGCTCGGCTTGCCCCAATAAGGAAGCCTGCTCCGAATGCGCCGAAAAGGCGGACGGAAAGGAGGCGGGTAACTGATGGAGCTTGCAAAAAGCATGATGATTATTCTCCTCACGGGTATCCTCACCGACAACTTCGTTCTGTCGAAGTTCCTCGGCATCTGCCCGTTCCTCGGAGTTTCAAAGACCGCCTCGGGCTCGCTCGGAATGGGCTGCGCCGTTACTGCGGTCATGGCGCTCGCGACAGCCGTTACATACCCGCTGTACCACTGCTTCCTCGTCCCGCTGCACCTTGAATACCTTAATACTATCCTGTTTATCCTCATTATTGCGGTATTCGTTCAGATGGTAGAGATGGTGCTGAAAAAGTATATCCCCGCGCTGTACAAGTCGCTCGGCGTTTACCTGCCGCTAATCACAACCAACTGCGCGGTGCTCGGCGTTACGCTCCTCAACATCGACAACGGCTACGGTTTCCTCGAAAGCGTTGTGAACTCGCTCGGCGGCGGTCTGGGCTTCATGATCGCAATGCTTATCTTCTCGGGCGTTCGCGGCAGGCTTGAGCGCTGCAACGTCCCCAAGGCGTTCAGCGGTATGCCGATAACTCTCGTTGCGGCATCTATCGTTTCGCTGTCATTCCTCGGCTTCGGCGGACTTGTCGACGGGATATTCGGAGGTGTGTGATGGAGATATTCATGTCATATATTCTGCCCGTGTTAATTTTCGCGGTCATCGGCGCGGCTGCGGGCGGACTTCTGGTACTTGGCTCGCGCATCTTTGCCGTTGAAACGGACGAAACGGTCGCAAAGCTCGCCGAGGCTCTCCCCAACGCCAACTGCGGCGCCTGCGGCTATTCGGGCTGCGAAGGCTACGCAAAGGCGGTCGCTTCGGGAGAAGCCCCGACTAACCGCTGCAAGCCGGGCGGAGCTGCGGCTGCGGCAAAGCTTGCCGAAATAATGGGCACGGAGGCGCTCGAAACCGTAAAGGAAGTCGCGTTCGTCCGCTGCAACGGCTGCAAGGACGCCACGGAGGAACGCTATATCTTCACGGGAACGCCCTCCTGCGCGGCGGTGGAGCGCTTCTATAACGGAAAGGGCACCTGCCGCACGGGCTGCGACGGCTACGGCGACTGCGCCGCTGCCTGCGACAACGACGCGATACACATTGTGAACGGCGTTGCGGTCGTTGACCCCGAAAAATGCGGAGCCTGCGGCAAATGCGCGGCTGCCTGCCCCAACCACCTTATAGTTATCCGTCCCGCAGATCAGCGCGTCGACGTGCGCTGCTCCTCGCGCGACCCCGGAAAGGCTGCCCGCGCAATTTGTCAGAACAGCTGCATAGGCTGCAAGATATGCGAGAAGAAATGCCCTGCCGGCGCGATAACCGTGAACGACAACCACGCGTCCATCGACTACTCAAAATGCACCGGCTGCGGAGACTGCGCAGCGGCTTGTCCCAGAAAATGCATTGTTACCCTTAAATAACAGCAATGCTCCCCCCGAGATGAAATTCACCTCGGGGGGAGCACCGTTTATTTGTGAGGAGGTTGGGTGGCAATGTTCTGACGGAAGCATTACTCGATAGCGATATACTTCGCCTGCTTTGCGGGGATCGCTTCCTTCTTGGGGACGGTCAGCTTCAGCGTGCCGTTCTCGAATTTTGCGGAAATATCGCTCTGGGTCACGCCGTCGCCGATGTAGAAGCTTCTGCTGTAGGAGCCGGAATAACGCTCGCGGCAGATGTATCTGCCCTTGTCGTCCTTCTCGTCATTGGACGTGCTGCTCTCGGCGCTTATCGTAAGATAGCCGTCGTTAAGCTCTGCCTTGACGTCCTCTTTCTTTACGCCGGGCAGGTCGACCGTCAGCTCATAGCCTGCGTCGTTTTCCTTGATATCGGTCTTCATCATGTTGTCCGTGCTTCTTGCAGCGAAGAACGGAGCGCCGAAAAGGTCATCAAATACATTGTTTCTGAAAGTTCTGGGCATTAACATAAGTCATTACTCCTTTCGCAATCGTTCGGGTTGCTCTAAAAAATTTATGTGAAAACTCGGGCGGGATTTTTCTTTTTCTCCCTGTTCCCTTGTTGTGATTATAATATACCACAACTTTTTAGCACTGTCAACACCCGAGTGCTAGTTTTCCTCAAACTATCACCGTTTTCACATTTATTTCAGACAAATGTCGGAAATATGTTTTTTTGGGGTCAATATTGCATTTATGACGGGAAAATGCTATAATAAAAACGGAAAAATGCGTCGCGCGGGGCAGTATTTTTCTGCTCCGCGCGGTATAAATAATTGGAAAGGGGTTATCAAACCATGATAAGACATATCGTCATGTGGAAATTCAAGGAGGACAAGCAGGAGGAAATGCTGATATTCAGGGACAGGCTGCTCGCGCTGAAGGGTCAGATACCCGAGATACGCGCAATGGAGGTCGGAATAAACATCAACCCGAGCGACAGAAGCTTCGACGCCGTTCTCGTTTCCGAATTTGACAGCCTTGACGCGCTGAAGTCCTACAGCGTTAACCCGCTCCACGTCGCGGTGTCGGATTTCTGCAAGACTATCCGCACACAGTCGGTAAGCTGCGATTATGAGATCCGATAAGGTTTTCCATGAGTTCCCGCCCGTTTACGACGGGAACTCGCGCGTCCTTATCCTCGGGACTATCCCCTCGCCCAAGTCCCGTGAGCGCGGCTTCTATTATATGCACCCGCAGAACCGATTCTGGAAAATGCTGTGCGCCGTTATCGGGGAGGATATCCCCGCCGATATTGCGGGCAGGCGGGAAATGTGCCTGCGGCGCGGGGTCGCGCTGTGGGACGTGCTTTCCTCCTGCGAGATAAGCGGCGCTTCGGACAGCTCCATTAAAAACGCAGTGCCGAACGACCTCGGAAGGATATTCGCCGCGGCGGATATCCGCGCGGTATTCACCACGGGAAAAAAGGCGCAGGCGCTTTACGAGCGTTTTTTCCCCGAAGCAATGCCGTCGCTGTGCCTGCCCTCGACAAGCCCCGCCAACAGGACCCTGACCGAGAGCGATATGCTGGAAAAATACCGCGTTATCGCAGGATACCTCGGCTGACCGCCTGTGCGCTCTCATACTTCTCCCGCGTATTTGCCGTTTCTTGTTCCCGTGAGAATATTATATCATATCTCCGCAGGAAATAGTGTGCCGATAAAGGCACATTTTCCACCCGTTATTCCCTGCTGTGCATTGTATTAATGCACAAAAAAAATCATAAAAGTTTGGTTAATATTATTACTTTACAAATTGGTTGTTTTAACTTAAAATATAAGTAAGGCGATAATATCCTATCTTTTGGACAAGGGAAAGGAATTGACACGATATGATCAAAAAAACCGTTACCATGAGCGATATCGCAAAGGTGATGAACGTCAGCACAGTTACGGTATCCAAAGCGCTCGGCGACCGCGAGGGCGTAAGCGAGGAGCTCCGCGAAAGAATAAAGCAGAAAGCCACCGAAATGGGCTACCGTATCCATACCGGCGGACACGGCGCAAAGGACGGACTTACATATAATATAGGTATAATCGTGGCGCGGCATTTCATAAGCGACGCGTCGGCGTTTTACTGGATAATCTACCGTTACATCGTCGAGCTGCTGCAAAAGCAGAATTATTACGGTATGCTTGAGGTCGTTGACGACACCGACAGCGGCACCCGCGAAATACCCAACTCCGTCCTCGACAAGAAGGTCGACGGGCTTATCGTTCTGGGTCAGTTCTCCGACGAATACATCGACAAGCTGATGTCCTACTACATACCGACAGTGTTCCTTGATTTCTACGGAAGCCGCGAGGACACGGAAACCGTCCTTTCCGACAGCTTCTTCGGCTCATATATGCTGACTTCCTACCTCATAAGCAACGGACACCGCCGCATAGGCTTCCTCGGCAGCATAAGCAGCACCTCCAGCATTCAGGACAGATACCTCGGCTACTACAAGGCGCTGCTGGAAAACAGGATCCCGCTCAGGCAGGACTGGATAATAAGCGACCGCTCGAACGAAAGCGATATCTTCCCGACATTCAGCCTCCCGCAGGATATGCCGACTGCCTTCGTCTGCAACTGCGACGAAACAGCATATAAGCTTGTCAATCAGCTCAAGGCCGAGGGCTACAACATACCCGACGATATATCGATAGTCGGCTACGACAACCATATCTACTCCACGATATGCACGCCCCGCCTTACAACTATCGACGTAAACAGCCGCATGATGTCCGCGGAGGCGGTTGACATAATTCTTCACAAGATCCGCGACGGCAGCTACAAACGCGGAAGAACGCTCGTCACCGGAAAGCTTATCCGCCGCGAAAGCGTTAAAAATCTCAACAACGGGTGATCGGCATTTTTTTTGGAAAAGCACCGTATATATTTTCGGGGAGGAATTTGTTTCCTCCCCGAATTGTTATCTCGTTAGCATTCCGAGCTCTTTTATAAGCAGCTCCACGTCCTGCGCGGTGGTGAACACCGACGGGGAAAAACGTATCGTCCCGCCGTCAAGCGTTCCTGTTTTCCTG
>CAMERU010000090.1 GCA_945935925.1 uncultured Clostridia bacterium
AACTGCTTTACGAAACTATCGTACCGCCTGTTAAGTATGCTCTGTAATTCCGCAACTTTGTCTTTGCGCCGCCTACTCCCAAATTCTCGTCCGTTATCGTGTAGTCGTGTCTTTCAACGGGAGTTTCAACACGTTCGGGACGAGGAGTGAGGTCGATTACAATATCATTCAGTTTTGGAGGAGCTTCTTCCTGTTCGGCAGTCTGCGTTTCGGTATGCTCCTTTTCAAGCACACGCTGATTGACTTTAATCGTGAAAACCACATTTTCGGGTGTATGTTCCTTGTCCTTTTGGTAACAGGTGCAAAGCCCGTCCGAAAAAGTCCAATCAGAAGATTTGCCCCAAGCGAGATACGAGCCTCGTCCGTCATTCGCCAAAGTCACCCTATCATCGGGAGCGTAGGGACGAATACTGTAAATACCCGTTGTATCGGCATAGTTTACTCTCCGAAGCTGATTTGTACACACGTTAGCGGGCGGCGACCGTGAGTTTTCGTTTTACAGAAACCCGGGTGCGGATATGATGCTTAGCGAGGCTGACGTAAATGAGCAGCTTATTTCCGACAGCAGGATCTTTCACTTTGGTTCGCTTTCAATGACGGGGGAAATTTGCGAGGCTGCTACAAAAAAAGCGGTCAATGCCGCCAAGAAGAACGGTCTGATCATCTCGTTTGACCCCAATTTGCGCGAAAATCTCTGGGACAGCCTTGACAAAGCGAAAGAGAAGATCGAGTACGGGATAGCTGATTGCGACATTCTGAAAATATCGGACAACGAGATACAGTGGTTTACCGGCGAGCGTGACTTTGACCGTGCGGTAGAAAAGCTGCGCGGCAGGTTCGGCAATATCAGGCTGCTGCTTTTGTCGCTGGGCAAGGACGGAAGCCGCGCGTATTCGGGAGAGAACAGCGCTTACGCTCCGGCTGTTCCCGCAAAAACAACAGAAACGACCGGAGCGGGAGATACCTTCTGCGGAGCGATACTCTCAAAGGTCCTGGAATACGGGCTCAGGGATTACTCACAGCGGGAGCTTTCGGATATGCTTTGCTTCGCCAATGCGGCGGCGGCAATTGTTACCGAACGAAAGGGAGCACTGAGGGTAATGCCGCAGCAGGCGGAAATCATTGATAGAATGAGGAGGAGCAGAAATGACTAATGTAATAATAAGGCTGCCGTCGGTGAAGTAAGTCAAGGATTTTGTGAATGCGGTCAGCACCTGCGCCTGTGACATAGACATAGCCGCAGACCGATATATTATCGACGCAAAGTCTATAATGGGCATTTTCAGCCTGAATTTGAGCAAGCCGCTTGAAATCAGGATCATATCGGACGACGAAAACGAAATTTCCGATGTCATCGGGAAAATCAAGCCGTTTATTGTCGGCGAATGACATAAGCTGCCTGATAAATGTGTAGAACAAAGGAAAAACGCTCTGCTGTATTGCGGAGCGTTTTGGTTTTTTATAAAAGATAATGCTTTATATTCTCGACAAATTTTCTGGCAATTTCGTTTGAACCGCTGTTTTTATAATACACTCCGAATGAAATTTCCTTGCAGTCGGAAACCGGAATACTGTGCAGGTTCGGGCTGTTCGGGGCGATCCTTTCGGGGATAACAGCTATTCCGCAGCCGACCTCCGCAAGCAGGCTGACTTCTTCCGCGGTCGAGCACAAATGAACCATAGAATGCGTTCTTTTACCGACAAATTCTTTTTCGGGATCTGATACTTCCTTAAACGACTGCGGCGCGGTAAATAGTATCAGCGGGCACTCAACAAGAGAACGAATTTCTTCAACAGTTATGTTTTCGTAATGATAAATAGGGAACTTATCGGTGCAAACACATAGAATACGTTCCTTGAACATTTGTCTGAAGGTGATATTGTAATAACCTGTCGCCTTATCCTCGGTATCGAACACAACATCAACCTGCTCGTCATAAAGCGCTCTTAAAAGCTTTGGTGTGGTATCAATGTGGAGCTGCGGATAAATATTATCGTAGTTTATCAACAGCTCTCAGCGGTTCTGCAAGGAACTTTATATGCGACGGCAATCTGACTCCAATTGTAAAACCGGTTAATTCTTCATCAATTCCGATAAATCTTTTTTTCGCGCGGCGGCTTGTCCTGATAATGATCTGCGCGTCGTTTATCAGCATTCTTCCCTCTCTCGTCAGCTCAACATTTCTGGTAGAGCGTTTGAAAAGCCGCGTGTTCAGCTCGTCCTCAAGACTTTTTATGTTTTTTGTAACAGCGGGCTGCGTGATATTCAGAATATGCGCGGCCTTTGCAAAATTAAGCGTTTCCGCAACGGTCAAAAAGCATTCCAGCTGAAATGTATTCATAAGAACCCCTCTCCCTTGCACCGGTATTAATAACTTTTCGTTATTTATTATAACATAAATTAATTTTACTTTCAAGTGTTATTATGATATAATGCTAATAATAGCAGCTATAAGCAAAACAGAAAGAGGGATTTCTATGAAAACTAAGGGCAGAATTTGCAAAATCGGTCTGAAAGTGACTATGGCTGTTCTTGTTGTGCAAATTGCGGTTTTTCTTGTGCTGTTTTTGTTTGTCAACTACTCGCTGTCGAGCGCTATGAACAACAGCGCCGTGAGCAACATAAAAACAGCGGCGATCGACCGTTCCGAAATTATCGAGAACTACATAAAATCCACCGAGGACACTCTTACCGCATACCTTAAAGCTGAACAGATCTACGATTTGCTAAGCGACCCCGAAAATCCGGATTGTGTTGCTGCTGCGCAGAAATACACCGAAAATTTCAGCAAGGATTTGTCAAATCTTGAAGGAATTTATGCAAGTAACTGGGATACAAAAATACTTACCCACACTAATTCTCAAGTAGTGGGCAAGGTGACCCGTCCCGATGCGGATAAACGCAAACAGCTTTACGACGCGATTACGGCAACCGATGGAGTTTACAATACCGGAATTTTGATTTCTCCGGCGTCCGGAGAGCAGATTGTTTCGATGTACAAGGCTGTCAGGAATGATAACGGAGAGTATATCGGTCTGGGCGGAATAGGGATTTTCACAAGCGGACTTGTGGATACTCTAAACGGGCTTGCTCTTGACGGACTTGAATCCGCTCGGTATTATCTTGTAAATGCCATCACAGGCGAGTATATTTTCCACCCCGACAGCGAAAAAATCGCAGCCGTTGCCGAAGAAAAGTATGTAAACGATATTATCAATAAGGTTAAGGGCAGCTCCGAAGATGTTTGCAATTATTTACAGTACAGCGAAAACGGAGATGATAACATCGCCGCTTTCAATACTATCTCCTCGCAAGGCTGGGTTTTCATCATTGCCGACAGCACAAGCAAGGTGTTCGCCGCGTCAAACACTCTCCGAATAACGCTTTTGTTGATCTGTATCGGCAGTGCGCTTATTCTTTCCCTTATTGTTTATCTGGTAATAGGGCATTTTGTCCGTCCGATAAAAACCGTTGAAAATGCAATCAACAGACTTGGAAACATTCAGCTTGATGAATCCGAAGAAATCAGAAAGCTCGCAATCAAAGATGATGAAATCGGTCATATCGCGAAAGCGTCCGATTTGCTTTGCACAAATCTTAGAAACGCGGTAGACGATATCGGGAGAATCCTCAGCGAAATGGCGAATAAAAATCTTGCCGTTGACACGGAGCTTAACAAAAGCTGTTATTTCGGCGAGTTCAGCAAGCTGCTGGAAAACCTGAACAGTATTCGCAGCAGTCTGCTCCATGTTATGGGCGATATTTCCGAGGCGGCGGATCAGGTGAACAGCGGCTCTGTTCAGGTCGCAGACGGCGCGCAGACGCTCTCGGAAGGTACCATTGAGCAGACCGCCTCTATCGACGAGCTGGCGCAGAATATCGGCAATTTTGACAGTCAGGTCCACAATACCACCCAGAACTGCGAAGAAGCGCGTTCTCTTATCGAAAAAACAACGGATTATGTTGCCAGGGTGAACGACAAAATGGGCAGCCTTACCGAGGCAATGCAAAACATCAACGAAACCTCCGGTAAAATCAGTAATATCATCAAGACAATTGAAGATATTGCTTTCCAGACAAATATTCTCGCGCTTAACGCCGCTATCGAGGCAGCAAGAGCAGGCCAAGCGGGCAAGGGATTTGCGGTAGTCGCCGACGAAGTAAGAAATCTCGCCGCTAAATCAGCCGAGGCGGTAAACGACACAACCTCGCTTATCGACAGTTCTATCGAGGCGGTAAACAATGGCGCGGACATAACCACCGAAACCGCACAAGCAATACTTCATCTCAGCGAATACACACTCTCCGTGAAAAATATCGTTGACAATATCGCCGACTCAAGCGAAAAGCAAACGGAAATGGTCAGCCGCGTAAACAGCGACATTCATCAGATCTCCGGCGTTGTACAGGCAAATTCCGCTACCGCGGAGGAGAGCGCCGCAGCAGCCGAGCAGCTTTCGGGACAAGCAGCACTTCTCAAAAGCCTTATCGCCGAATTTAACCTCTGACAAAAAGGGACTTTTGAAGCAGTCCCTTCAGTCTGTCGGAAAAGCCCTGTCGGGCTTTTCCGACAGGATCTCCGCTAACGCGGAGGTCGGCACGGCTAACGCCCTGCCGAGCCGTCCCGCCTGCGCGCAAAGCCGCTGCGCGGCTTCACACTTGTCGGGACAGAGGTATTTTTGGAGCGGGGGACCCGCCCCAAAAATGTCTTTAAAAGCCCGCTGCGCGGGCGAGTTTTTCGACAAGCTTAAGGGACTGTTGAAGCAGTCCCTTTTTATTATGAAGCTGTCAATAATTCGCATAGGGTTCAAAAGTATTAACAGAGTAAAAAACACGCACAAAACAGGGCAGCCTTTACTCAAGGTCTGGCAGTCCGACAAGGTTATTATGAATGATGACGAGGAACAGAGTGCTCCGACAAAAAGCCGGGAAACAGCAATAAATAGTTGCTTTTGCGTTTTTTGATGTATTCTCTTGAAAAAATCGAAAAAATATATTGACAAAGCTCTATCTATTGTGTATAATGTTATATAGACATAATTCAATGTGAGGTGAAGATATGGTTTTCGATGTAAAAAAGACTGCGGTTATTTTCAAAGCGTTCTGCGATGAAAACCGCGTCCGTATATTGCAGCTTTTACAGGACGGGGAAAAATGCGCCTGTATGCTTCTGGAAGAAATGAATATCACGCAGCCCACCCTTTCTCACCATATGAAGATACTGTGCGACAGCGGTATTGTTAAAGCACGGAAAGAGGGTAAATGGATGCATTACTCCATTTCGCAGGAGGGCGTTGAAGAAGCGCGGAAGTATCTTGACTCTCTGAAAAATAAATGAAAAGAGATGGAAAATGAACAAATCAGATAAAGCATTAGAGCTATTTTCAAACAATTTTAATTGTTCTCAAGCCGTGCTTACAGCCTTTGCTCCCGATTTCGGTCTTGATGAACAGCTTGCATTAAAGTTGGGAACGTCATTCGGCGGCGGTGCAAGAAACGGCGATATTTGCGGAGCAGTTTCGGGAGCACTTCTTGTTCTCGGACTTAAATACGGGCATTACGTATCATCGGATAACGAGCAAAAAGCTCGTGCATACGAAATTGCCGTTGAATATACAAGGCGTTTCAGGGAAGCCAACGGCTCAATAGTATGTCGTGATTTGCTTGGATATGACCTGACAAAACCCGATGAAATGGCTTGTATTAAGGAAAAAGGACTGTTCGGTACTGTTTGCCCGAAGATGATAAAGAGCGCTGTGGAGATACTTGAAAGCGTTCTTGCTGATTATGAATAAAAACAGCCGTGTTTTACACGGCTTATTCAAAGCATATAATATTGATGTATTCCTATGTTTAGATATATCTATATAAGAAAGGAGTTACTTCTATGGAAGCACTTAAATCAGTGTGGGATTTTTTTCAGAATGAAATCCTCGGAATGGCTTGGCTGAATAGACTTATCGGCAGCTTGCTGAATACGCTGGGTCTTGATACAACGGAGAAAATCGGAGGAAGCATTCAGTTTTTTATCTATGATATGATAAAAATTATGGTACTGCTTGGTATCCTTATTTTCATCATTTCATACATTCAAAGCTTTTTCCCACCCGAAAAGACAAAGAAAATTCTCGGCAGATTTCACGGAATATGGGCAAATATACTTGCCGCATTACTCGGAACGGTAACGCCGTTCTGTTCCTGCTCGTCAATTCCGCTGTTTATCGGTTTTACAAGTGCAGGGCTGCCCCTTGGCGTTACATTTTCGTTTCTGATTTCATCACCGATGGTTGACCTTGGCTCACTTGTGCTGCTGATGAGCATTTTCGGCTGGAAGGTCGCTGTTGTGTATGTAGTCATCGGGCTTGTTATTGCAGTTCTGGGCGGTACTCTTATTGAAAAGCTGCACCTTGAAAATCAGGTTGAGGAGTTTATACGAAACGGCAAAGCCATTGATGTTCCGCAGGAGGAGCTGCACATAAAGGACCGCTTAAAATACGCCCTCGAACAGGTCTGCGGAACTGCTAAAAAGGTGTTTCCCTATGTTCTTGTCGGCGTGGGTATCGGTGCAGTAATCCACAACTGGATACCCGAAGAATTTATCGTCAGCGCTCTCGGCGGCAATAACCCCTTTGGCGTTATTCTCGCAACGATCGCAGGCGTACCCATGTATGCGGATATTTTCGGAACAATTCCGATAGCCGAAGCTTTGCTTGGAAAGGGCGCTTTGCTTGGCGTTGTGCTGTCGTTTATGATGGCGGTAACAACGCTGTCCCTGCCCTCAATGATAATGCTGCGAAAGGCTGTTAAGCCGAAGCTGCTGGGTATCTTCATTGCAGTTTGCACGATAGGAATAATTATTGTCGGTTATGCGTTCAACGCATTACAATATATTTTAATCTGACGGAGGAATAAAAATGTCACTGTTTAACTTTGGTAAGAAAAAAGAGGAAAAGAACGCCCCTGCCTGTGCTTGCAGCTGCGAATGTTCCGCAAGCGAAGCGGACGAAATCAAAAACGACTGCTGCCCCGAAGCAAAGGGCGGTATCTGCTGCGTAAAGGTTTTGGGTGCAGGCTGCAAATCCTGCCACGAGCAATATGAATATGCAAAAGAAGCTGTTAAATCAATGGGATTGTCCGTTGAGGTCGAATATATCACGGATATGCAAAAAGTAATGGAATACGGTGTAATGAGTCTGCCTGCTCTTGTTGTGAATGAAAAGGTCGTATCAACGGGCAAGGTGTTAAAAGCCGCCGATGTCGAAAAGCTGCTACGCAAGGGGGGTTATAATGACTAAGAAGAAAGTTGCTTTTATCTGCGTGCGTTTTCACACGAAGGCAAGGTGCTCGACTTATGGGAATTTATAACTTTCTTATCGGAAAAAACATATAATTCTTTCCGGTTTTGGGGTCTGTAAAATCATGAACGGCACCGGCTAACTTTATATCATTCTTTCTAAGATATTCTATCATCATAGGAAAAGTATCCATACTTTCACATTCAACATAGATATACTCATAACCAGGAACAACCCATTTTGTCCACCCTTCCGGTGCCTGGGCATCCTCGGAACATTCTAATCCTGCAAGATATAATCCTTGACTGAAATTTTTCTCCCATGGATTAAATGAATGTGAAAGGTCAGACATTGCACCCCATACGCCACATAATTCACCGTTTTCATTTCTCTTCGCGAGATGATCTATTTCATTGAAATGTGAATTAGCATCCTGCCATAATTTATGGATAAAACCATTACCATCAGCAGTTGAACCCTCTTTTCCAATTACGGTAAATGATAATTTTATACATTTCTCAATTTTCATATTCTACCTCCACAACTTCCGATTTATCGAGCACCTTGCCTTCGTGTGAAAACGTTCGCAGGAATTGCTCAATCAGCCGAATTGCCCGCGGGGGCACCCCGCAATTCCGATATGTCGTTGAGATTATTATACCACAGATTGATATTTTTTTCAACACAAAAACGCTCTCAAAAGGGGCGCAGAAAAACAAAAACCACCCTTAATAAGGGCGGATTTCCCCACGGTCGCAGGTTTCACTGAACGCAGTGACCTGTTTTGAAAATAGATTTATGGCAGCACCGAGGCAATGGCGCAGGCAGTGGCAGAGGGAGCTGTACAGCGTTTCCGACTTCAATGGTAATATCGGTGATTATGGCGCTCGGAAAAGCGCTTGCGGAATAGTGGTGATTTTCAACAAGCGGTTAGTCGTTGCTAACCGTAGTTTTGTTAAGGCTTACAAATTTATAAAAAGTGCTTGACAAAATGCAAAAAATGGAGTATCATAGCTTATGGTTAGCAGTAGCTAACCATAATTTCGGCATATAAGTTAGCTTTATCTAACTTGAAAGGAGCGAATTATGATGCCGCTGACATTGGTAAATCCCGGCGAAGAAAGTATTATCAGAAAGGTGGGCGGTAATCCCGAAACACGCAAGTTCCTTGAAAATCTCGGCTTCGTGGCGGGAGGTACGGTCACCGTCATCAGCGAGATAAGCGGGAACGTAATTGTGAACGTCAAGGATTCGAGAGTCGCCGTTTCAAGGGAAATGGCGCAGAAAATTATGGTTTAGGAGGATTTATGGCAACGTTAAGAGAAGCGAAAATCGGTCAGACCGTCACAGTCAAAAAGCTGACCGGCGAGGGCGCAGTAAAGCGTCGTATTATGGACATGGGTATCACAAAGGGCGT
>CAMERU010000091.1 GCA_945935925.1 uncultured Clostridia bacterium
TTAAGCGTTGTGACTGGAGTTCAGACGTGTGCTCTTCCGATCTCAGAACTCGCCGCCGAGGGAGTAACCCCGCCTGCGGAAAAATTCGTAGCTGCCCTCAACGGCGCCGCCGAAAAGCTCCCCGCCGAGGACGGCGCGCCCGTAACCGTTCGCGGCGATATGCTCCTCGCACTGCTCCAGCAGCGCCGAGCCGGTGCCCCTGCCGCAATATTCGGGGCGAACGCACAGCAGCGCTATACTGCCGCCGCTTGTCAGGGCAAATCCCCCCTCGGCGGCAAAACGGCGGTCGTGCCGCGTGAGCGACAGAAAATCCCGCTCGGAAAGCGCAAGCTGCGGAAAGCAGGCGCGGAATATCCCGTAGTCGGAGTTATTCATACGGCGCCCTCTCTCTCGCTTTCGGCATATTCGCCGACCTGTTCGCCGCGGAAATCGCAGCCCGACCACCTCATAAGCTCGGCAATGCGCCTGTCCGCCTGCGAATAACCGTCGCGGTAGGAATCCATTATCTTGCCCGCGTCGTGCTCGAATTTCGATATTGCGGGCAGCTCGGGGCGGAATATGAACGCCCTGCCCTCCGCTTCAAGCTGTTCCATCAGCCGCAGCGTTTTCTCGTAGCGCTCAACGCGCGTCATGCAGGCCTCGGTGAACGCGGGGTACTGCTTATACATGGAATTTATTACCGTGCGGAATTTGCGGTAGTCGGTGGGGGGAGTTGCGCTGTCGGGCTTGGTGAGGATAATGACCACCCTGTCGCAGCCGTTCGCAAGCGCGCGCTCTATCGGTATTGAATCGGCAATGCTGCCGTCGAGGTAGTGCTTACCGTCCATTTCGACAGGCTCGCACAGCATTGGCACGGAGCAGGTCGCCTTTGCAATGGTGAGCAGCCGCCGCGCGTCGGCGTTCTCCCCGAAATACTCCGCCTTACCCGTTTCGCAGCAGGTGCAGACGTATTCGGTTGTTATTCCGCTGCCGAAATATGTATCGAAATCGAACGGGAACTGCTTGTAGGGGTATTCGAACGCCATTTTGTCAAGGTTTATCATCTTGTGGCTCTCGAGGAACTGCTTGAACCCGTAATAGCTTTCGGACTTTGGTGCGTTTATCATGCGCGCCGTTCTTCCCTTCTGGCGGGAAACGTAGCTCATTGCGTTGCCGCCGCCCGCGGACACGCCGATAACATAGGGGTAATAAATCCCGTTTTCCATAAGGCGGTCGAGCACGCCCGCGGTGAAGATCCCGCGCACCGCTCCGCCCTCAAGAATAAGACCTGTTTTCATCACTTCGTCACCGACCCTTTATAATAGACTACCTCTGTAATTATTGCCGCCGCCGCGGGACAAGCGCCCGCCTGTTCAGCCGTGGCATAACGCCGCCTGTGGCACTGCCGCCGCGCCGCCGACAATACCCCATTTTCTTATTATTCTCTATCATTATACCCCCCAAAAATCAACTTTTTGTAAACTTTTAATCTTTTATCGCAAAATTATGCGGGGGCGTTTGCCCCTCTGACCCCTCTGCTTTTAAGGCGCTGCCTTGAACCGTTTTATAAAAGGTTGTTTTTATTTTTTTGGGTGCAATTGCTTTATAATTGATATGTTCTTTTCTTGTTTAATTGAAAATTTTTGTTTATTGTGTTTTCACACGGGAAGTGGGGGAAACCCTTCGAGAGAGGGAAAAACGGGGTTTTTCCCTCTCCCTACGGGTCTCCCCCACACCCCCTTCCCCTCTCCCTCTTCTTTTTCCTAAATTTGGCGCTTTTTCCTTTATGGTAAATTCGCGCTCACGCGCGTTGTTACCGTTTTTCTCCCTCGGTAGAGTACGGATAGCGCGCCGCATCGTTGAACGCACTCGCTCTTGGATAGTCGCTCATTTTGAGGGCGCGTTCCGTGAATTGTTGGGTAGGGTGCTTGGAATTTGTCGGCGCGTTCCGTGGGTTGTGGGGTAGGGTTGCTGATAAATTAAAGGGACATCTGCCGAATGCAGTGGGGCGTTTATGCAGGCGAAAATAAGAAGAAGCAAAAAAACAAGAAAAGGTCTGTCAAAAAACAGCCGCCCGTCCTACCGAAAGGAGAGCGCGTCACCAAAATGAGCGACCAAAACGGAGCGAGTGCGTTCAACGATGCGTCGCGCTATCCGTACTCTGACGAGGGAAAAAATGGTAACAACGCGCGTGAGCGCGAATTACCTATAAAGGAAGGGCGCCAAATTTAAGGAAAAGGAAGAGGGAGAGGGGAAGGGGGTGCGGGGGAGACCCGTAGGGAGAGGGGAAAACTACGTTTTCCCGCTCTCCCGAAGGGTTTCCCCCGATTCCCGTGTGACAACACAAAAAGAAAAAATCTTAAATTAAACAACGAACAACCTATCAATAAAAAAGCAATTGCACCCAAAAATTTAGAACAACCTTTTGCCAAAAGGTCGCAAGGCAGCGCCTAAGAACCCGCGGGGTCAGAGGGGCAGCAAGCCCCCGAAAAAATTTTGCAATAAAAAGCCCTTTCCCACTTGAAAAATGTGTTTTACAATGGTATAATAAAGAGGATAATATTTTTGTTACAACGGAAGGAAAAAAACAATGGAAACAAAATACATTTTCGTCACGGGAGGCGTTGTTTCGGGTCTTGGCAAAGGGATAACCGCCGCGTCGCTCGGCAGGCTGCTTAAAATGCGCGGCTACCGCGTAACGATACAGAAGTTCGACCCGTATCTTAACGTCGACCCGGGAACAATGAGCCCCTATCAGCACGGCGAGGTGTTCGTCACGGACGACGGCGCGGAGACCGACCTTGACCTCGGGCACTACGAGCGGTTTATCGACGAGAACCTCTCGGTTAACAGCAACGTCACCACCGGCAAGGTGTATTGGACTATCCTCAACAAGGAGCGCCGCGGCGATTACCTCGGCGGCACCGTTCAGGTAATACCCCATGTCACCAACGAGATAAAGAGCAGGGTCTACCGTGCGGCGAACAGCGGCGCAGAGCCCGTCGACGTCGTTATAACCGAAATAGGCGGCACAGTCGGCGATATCGAGTCCACCCCGTTCCTTGAGGCTATCCGTCAGGTAAGCTACGAAAAGGGCAGGGAGAACGTGATGTATATTCACGTTACGCTGCTGCCGTTCATCTCGGGCAGCAACGAGCTGAAAACCAAGCCCACGCAGCACAGCGTTAAGGAGCTGCTCTCTATCGGCATTCAGCCCACCGTGCTCGTGCTGAGAAGCGACGCGGAAGTCCCCGTTGAAATGCGCGAGAAGATAGCGTCGTTCTGCAATGTCCGCAAGGAGGACGTTATACAGAACCTCACCGCGTCCTCGCTGTACGCCGTTCCGCTCATGCTTGAGGAGGAGGGGCTGGCGCATTCCGCGTGCTACCACCTCGGTCTTGAGGACAGGAAGCCCGATCTCACCGAGTGGGCGGAAATGGTGCGCAGGACGGAAACAGCGTCCAAGCCGCTTACGATAGGTCTTGTGGGTAAATATGTAGCCCTGCCCGACGCGTACATCTCCGTTATGGAGTCGATCCGCCACGCGGGCGCAAACAACGGCTGCAACGTTGACATAAAGCTGATAAATTCCGAGGAAGTCACCCCCGAAACGGCTGAAAGCCTGCTCGGCGGTCTTGACGGAATATGCGTACCGGGCGGCTTCGGCGACCGCGGTATCGAGGGCAAGATCGAGGCTGTCCGCTACGCGCGCGAGAAAAAGCTGCCGTATTTCGGGCTGTGCCTTGGTATGCAGATGGCTGTTATCGAGTTCGCGCGCCATGTCGGCGGGCTTGAGGGGGCAAACTCTGCGGAGTTCGGCGACTTCAAGTACAACGTGATCGACATCATGCCCGACCAGAAGGGCGTTGACATGGGCGGAACAATGCGGCTCGGGCTGTATCCGTGCAAGCTTGAGGAGGGGACGATCTCCCGCGGCGTTTACGGCGAGGAGCTTGTTTACGAGCGCCACCGCCACCGCTACGAGTTCAACAATGCCTTCCGCGAGCAGCTTTCCACCAAGGGGCTGAAATTCGCGGGTCTGTCGCCCGACGGCAAGCTTGTCGAGATAGTCGAGCTGTCGAAGGACGTGCACCCGTGGTTTGTGGCTGTGCAGTTCCACCCCGAGTTCAAGTCCCGCCCGAACAGACCGCACCCGCTGTTCAACGACTTCATCAAAACGGCGTCCGACCTTAAGGAACGCAGGAAATAATTTGAAAACAAATGCGCCCGATGTAAAACAGTTTATGTCGGGCGCTGTGCATAACACGAGTGTCGGCTGACGACGCGGGGACAGCCCGCCGAAGCATTCGACCTGACGGAGGAAGCTATGGGTAAATTTTACGACAACAGGGAGCTTTCGTGGCTGAAATTCAACGAGCGCGTTCTTGAGGAGTCGCGCGACGCGGACACTCCGCTTTTCGAGCGGCTGCGGTTCGTTCAGATATTCTGCTCCAACCTTGACGAGTTCTTCATGATAAGGGTAGGCAGCCTTGCGGACAAAAAGACGTTTGACCCCAAGGACAGGGAAAACAAGACGAACATGACCGCTGCCGAGCAGCTGTCGGAGATAGCGGCGCGTGTTAAGAAGCTTATCCCCATGAAGGACGAGGCGTATGCGGACATCATGAAAGGGCTGTCGGCGTGCGGAGTTGAGCATATCAACGCGGCGGAGCTTTCGCCCGAGGAGGACTCATTCTTAAAGGCGTATTTCAACCGCGAGATAAGCCCGCTGCTTTTCACGGGGATAGTTGACAAGAAGCACCCGGTGCCGTTTCTCAAGAGCGGGGAGATATACGTCGGCGCGGTGATACGCAAAAAGGACGACGCGAACGGCAGGCATTCGTTCGGCATTCTCCCCGCGTCGGAAAATCTGCCGAGGATAATATTCCTGCCGAACTCGGGGCGGTTTCTGCTTTGCGAGGAGCTTATCAGCCGCTATGCGAAGCAGGTGTTCTCCAATTTTGAGATGGTGTCGAGCTGCATTTTCCGCGTGACGAGGAACGCGGACATCTCGCTTGACGAGGGGCTTTACGACCACGACGTCGACCTGCGCGACATAATGAGCAAGCTTATCAGGAAGCGCAAGAAGCTGCGCCCTGTAAGGCTGGAATTTCAGGGAACGCCGTCCCCCGAGGCGGTAGCTATCCTTTCGAAAACGCTTGACATAGGGAAGGAGTTCATATTCACGCAGAAAATGCCGCTTTCCATGGGATTTATGTCGGCGATAGAGCGCCGTTTGGAGAAGCGGAGCGAGCTGTTTTTCGAGCCGCTGACCCCGCAGCGCTCGGCGTACATTCAGCCCGACCTGCCCATGATCGAGCAGGCGAAGCGGCGGGACATACTGCTTAGTTACCCTTACGAGAACATAAACCAGTTCATAAAGCTGCTGGAGGAGGCGGCGGAGGACGACAGTGTTGCCTCGATAAAGATAACGCTGTACCGTGTTGCGCGGGACAGCAAGATAATCAACGCGCTCATAAGGGCGGCGGAGAACGGGAAGGACGTTCTTGCGCTGGTTGAGCTGCGCGCGAGGTTTGACGAGGAGAACAACATAGGCTGGTCTAAGCGGCTTGAGGAAGCGGGGGTCACGGTCATATACGGGCTGGAGGGCATGAAGGTGCATTCAAAGCTGCTGCTTATAACTTTGCGCAGCGGCAACGACGTGAGCTACATCACTCAGGTTGGCACGGGCAACTACAACGAGCGCACCTCTAAGCTGTACACCGACCTTACGCTCATCACGGCTGACCGCGACATAGGCTCGGACGCGTCGGTCGTATTCAACGCGCTTGCTGTCGGGGCTACGACGGAGAGCACGAACAAGCTGCTTGTTGCGCCCAAGGGGTTAAAGAGCCGCATTGTGGAGCTTATTGACAACGAGATAACCTTCGGGCGGGACGGATATATCGGGATCAAGATAAACTCGCTGACCGACCGCGACATCATAGAGAAGCTTGCGGAGGCTAGCCGCGCGGGGGTAAGGGTGGAGCTTATCGTGCGGGGCATATGCTGTCTTATTGCGGGGGTAAAGGGCGAAACGGAGAATATCCGTGTTATTTCGGTAGTAGGGCGTTTTCTTGAGCACAGCCGCATTTACATTTTCGGCAGGAGCGACCGCCGCCGCGTCTACATTTCGAGCGCCGACTTCATGACGAGGAACACCGAGCGCCGCGTTGAGGTTGCCGCGCCGATACTTGACCCCGCGATCGCGGACAGGGTAGTCGGGATATTCAACACCATGCTCCGCGACAACGTAAAGGCGCGGGAGCAGGGGAGCGACGGGCTGTACCGCCGCGTGGAACGGCTTGAGGGGGAGGCTCCCCTCAACTCCCAGCTCTTCTTCTACAACCGCGCATACGAGGCGGTAAAGCCCATTGCGGGGGCTAAGGCGCCGCTTTCTGCTGCGGGGGGGACAGCGCCCTCTGCGGGGGCTAAAGCGCCGCTTTCTGCTGCGGCGGGAACAGTGCCCTCTGCGGGGGCGGGCGCTTACAAGCCGCCTGTAAAGGTGAAAATTCGGAGGGTAAGACCCTTTTAATAAAGGGTGAAAATTGTTTTTATTGATGCGTTGTTTTGCTGTTTAATTGAAGATTTTTTCTTTTCGTGTTGTCACACGGGAAGTGGGGGAAACCCTTCGGGAGAGGCGGAAAACGGGGTTTTCCCCTCTCCCTACGGGTCTCCCCCACACCCCCTTCCCCTCTCCCTCTTCTTTTTCCTAAATTTGGCGCTTCTACCTTTATAGGAAATTCGCGCTCACGCGCGTTGTTACCGTTTTTCTCCCTCGTTATAGTACGGATAGCGCGACGCTTCATTGAACGCACTTGCTCCGTTATAGTCGCTCATTTTGAGGGCGCGTTCTCCTTTCGGTAGGACGGGCGGCTGCTTTGGGGGAGGGTTTTGAGATAATAAAAAAGAACCTCTGCGGTGGCAGGGGTTCTTTTTTGTTGTTGGGTTGTATGGCTTATTTGGCTTATTTTGGTTGTATGGCGGGGAATGTGTCAGTATTCTGCTGCGGTTATTGTTCCTGTGTCGCTTATTGATATGTCGTATTCGGGGTTTTCGGCTTGTTTTGGGGGTGTGCTGCCGTAGTCCCTGAATGCAAGCCACTCGCGCAGCAGACCTATTGTTTCGGCGGACGCTGCCGTGCAACTTTCCCCTCGGAACGAAATTCGCGCCGTGCCGCCCCTTTCGCATATTCTCCGCGCGAGCGCGAACGCCGTATCACCGCAGGACGGCTCTGCGGCGCTGTCGATAAGTATGCTCACCGCCGCCTGTGAAGCGGGCTCGTCCAGCCGCACCATCAGCTTGCCGCGCTTTGCGGACAGCTTATAATTAATACGGCGCAGCGAATCGCCCGCGGCATAATCGCGGTGGTCGTAACCGGGCATTCCGCCCGAAAAGGCGAGTGCGGCGCCCTCGTTCTCGTCGTCGTCGGACGGGAGGGTTTTCGGCGCAATATCCGGTCCCGGGTAGTCAATATATTTCGGGAGCACTGCCACCGCGCCGCTGTCGCCAAGCTTTACCTCAAGCCTTAAAAATCCGAAAAAGTCGCTCACGAACGCCCGCGTCAGGGTAACGCGGTTAAGACCGCCGTGGGCTGCGCGGAATGACGCGGTGATATCGGCGGTTTTTCCAAAGACGAGCGATGTGCGCAGCATTACCGCGCCGCTCTCCGTCTGAGCCTCTATTTCGATATACGGGAGCAGGCAGAAGCCGATTTTCCTTGCGGTAACGCCGAAAAGTATATGCTCCCCGCATTCCGCCGTACCTGTCATATCCGACAGCGAAACTGAGAACCGCCTTTTTGAAGCGAACGTTACCGCCACGGAAAACGCAGCCATTCCCACAAGGACATAGATAAGCGCCCAGCCGACCGAGCCGCTGATAAAAATAAGGAAAAGAACGGCAAACGCGAGCGCCTGAACATAGCTTGCAATATGCGTCATTTTTTCATTCTCCTTTTCCGCCTGCGTATTTTCCGATATGCCGCGAGGAGCGGCTTTGTATCGCACACCGCGCCGTTCCCGTAGAACAGCAGATCCGCCGCGCCGCAGATACACGCTGCCTCGTCGGTCAGACCGAGCGACCGCGACAGGACATCCGCCGTATCGCCGACGGTCATACTGTCCGCAGTCAGCCTGCCGACGGCGGCGGCAAGCGCTCTTGTCCGCAGGTAGACTGCCTTTATTTTAGAGGAAGGCTTTCTTAAAGGATATGTCATCACAAAGAACAGCTCGGAGAGCGGCTTTCTTAATATTATGACAAGAACGAGCAGCGCAGCCGCTGCCGCCGCGATAATAACGGCTGTGTAGTTTTCCTCGCCGCCTGCCTGAGCCGCGTATTTTGTCCCGTCGACAACGACCCTGCCGCAGCCCTCGGCGTAAACCGAGGCATAGGCATGATACTGCGCGTCGGTGACGTAATATATATCGGAATTATCGCCGCGTATCTCGTCGGTGATGAGGAAGCCCTCGGTATAACGCGCCGACAGTCCCGCCGCCCGCGCAAGCAGCACCGACGCCGTTGCGAAGTCGCTGCAAATCCCGCGGCGGCTTTCAAAGAGGAAGTATTCCGCGTCTATTTTTGCGGGGACAAAATCCATATCATACACAAAGCCCGCCTCGCCGAACCATTTTTCGATAGCGAGCGCCTTTTCGAGGTCGGAGGACGCTCCTGCCGTTATCATCCGCTCCCGCAAACGTTATCATCCGCTCCTGCAAACGTTATCATCC
>CAMERU010000092.1 GCA_945935925.1 uncultured Clostridia bacterium
ACGACAAGGACACGATAATCCGCAAGTTCAAGCGCGCCGTCACCGACAGCGAAACGGAGGTCTGCGCCCGCGAGGGAAAGGACGGCATAATCAACCTCATGTCAATTTACTCCGCCGTCACCGACAAGTCCTTTGAGGAAATAGAGCGTGAGTTTTCGGGAAAGGGCTACGGCGACTTCAAGCTCGCTGTCGGCGAGGCTGTCGCGGATATGCTTTCGCCCATGCAGGCGGAGTTCAAGCGTATCTTCTCCGACAAGGCGTATCTCGAAAACTGCATGAAGCAGGGCGCGGAAAAGGCGTTCAGAGCCTCCCGCAAGACCCTCACCAAGGTTCAGAAAAAGGTTGGATTTGTTACTTTCTGATACCGTGGCGGCAATAATTTGTTTAAAAACGAGAAAAACGGCAGGTATAATCCCCGTGCCGTTGTGATAAGTGACAAAAATGCGTCCGAAGCAAAAATTACACTTGCATTTTCAGGCGTTTTCTGTTACAATAATATTTGTTACTGAATAATTCAATATCCTATTATAGAGAGGTAGGTGCTCAGAATGGCAAAATGTGAAATCTGCGGCAAGAGTGTAACTTTCGGAATCAAGGTTTCTCACTCTCACAGACGCAGCAACAGAACCTATAAGCCGAACGTAAAGAAGGTAAAGGCTATCGTGAACGGCACTCCCTGCAGAGTTAATGCCTGCACACGCTGCCTGCGCTCCGGTCTTGTACAGAGAGCGGTTTGATTTTAACAACCGGGTTCAACAGATGATATCCCCTGTCACGCGACAGGGGTTTTCTGTTTTGTTACCCCCTTTACAACGCTTTGCCGTTGTGCTATAATAAAGTAAGCAGGCTTCCGCGCAAGCCGAAAATCACCCGAAAAGGAAGTATCACCATGTATAAACAGTTCTCCGACCGCGTTTCCTCGCTCCAGCCCTCCGCAATACGCGAGATCCTTAAATTCACCGCCGACCCCGAGGTCATAAGCTTCGCCGCGGGCAACCCCGCACCCGAGGCGTTCCCCGTCGACCTCATTTCAAGGCTCTCTGCCGAGATCTTCGCCGAGGAGCCCATAAACGCCCTGCAATATTCCGTTACCGAGGGCTATGCGCCGCTGCGCGCACGGCTCGAAAGCGACCTGCGCAAGGACGGGCTGTTCGCCGACGGCGATATGCTCGTCATGACCTCGGGTGCACAGCAGGCGATAGAAGTCACCGCGAAAATACTCTGCAACGAGGGCGACGTCGTTATCTGCGAGGATCCCTCCTTCGTCGGCGCGCTCAACGCGTTCAGAAGCTACGGCGCACGGCTTGTCGGCGTTCCTATGGATAACGACGGAATGATCCCCGAGCTGCTCGAAAAGGCGCTCAGAGAAAACCCCAACGCAAAATTCATCTACACCATTCCCAATTTCCAGAACCCCACGGGAAAAACCACCACCCTCGAACGCCGCCGCGCAATGCTTGACCTCGCAAAAAAATACGGAGTGTATATTCTTGAGGACAACCCCTACGGCGCGCTCCGCTTCGCGGGGGAGGATATCTCCTCGATAAAGCAGCTCGATACCGACAGCCATGTCCTCTATCTCGGGACATTCTCCAAGACGCTCGCGCCGGGGCTTCGCGTGGGTTACCTGCTCGGCTGCGGCGACATCGTGCGCAAGGCGGTGGTCGGGCTCCAGACCAGCACGGTACATACCAATATATGGGCGCAGATGCTCACCTTCCGCTTCCTCGAAACGGTGGATTTTGCGGAGCACCTCGACCGCCTGCGCGGAATATACCGCGCGAAATGCGCAAGAATGCTGAACGCGCTCAAGGCGGGACTGCCCGACAGCATATCGCTCACCGAGCCGCAGGGCGGTCTGTTTATATGGGCGACTCTCCCCGACGGCGCGGACATGAACGCGTTCTGTAAGGCGGTTGTACAGCGCAAGGTAGCCGTTGTGCCGGGGATAGCCTTCTGCGCCGACGAAAGCGCGCCGTCGCAGTCGTTCCGCCTGAATTATTCAACGCCCACCGACGGGCAGATAGACGAGGGTGTGAAGATACTCTGCGAAACGGCAAAGGATTTTCTGAAATGATATAAACCGTTCGGGGAAGATGTCCTTTCTTCCCCGATATTTTTAATTTGACAAAAACAAAGCTATGTTGTATAATAAATAATAGTGTGCACAGTGCAAATAAAACAATCTGTATAAAAAACGTAAAAACTTTGAAACTTTTTTGAAAAAACCGCTGACTACCCATGTGAAGGCGGATAAGCGAGGTGAGATCCGCGTGGGAAATCCAGACACTGACAGCTACTTTGACACCGTTTACACCGAAACGTTCAATGCCGTTTCCCGTTTTGTCGTGAGCCATGCGTCGCGTTTCCAGGACGCGGAGGATATCATACAGAACGTTTACACCCGCTTTTACAAGCGCATCTGCGCCAAGGGTCATTCCGACATAGACAGCGCGGAGGCTTTCCTCATAAATATCGCGAAATTCGAATGCAGAAGCTTCCTGTCGGGCTTTATAAAGCGCCGCGACAACGTTATGCATATGTCGGATTTCTCCGAGGAAGAAAACGCCGCTCTCGAGGCGGAGCTGTCCCGCGATCAGGCGAGCCTTGAAGATGTGCTTTCCGATAAGATACTTGCGAAACAGATTTTCGATGATATAATGAAGTCCGACGAAACAGTCGGCAAAATATTCTATCTGCATTTCGTGTGCGACTTAAAGCTCGACGAGGTAGCCGAGCAGCTCGGACTGAACCTCTCGACGGTCAAGACGAAGCTTTACCGCACTATCGAAAAACAGAAGAAGAAATTCGGCATATAAGGCATATAATAATATAATAATTAAGAAGGGAGGTCGTGCTTTGTGAACAAAAAGGATTTTTATAAGCAGCTTATGAGCGAATACTCGTTCGACGCGGAAAAGATCCGTAATAACGCCAAAAAAGGCAGAACCGCAGGGCATAAGATCTCTCCGATGTATATAGGGATAACTGCGGCGGCGGCTGTCGTTACCGTTGCGGCGGGAACGGCTGTGTTCAGCCTTGCGGGCAGGAACGACGGCGTGAGCCTTGTCGCGGAAAATACGCTCGCGGCGCTTTCCGATACCCAGCGCCTTGAAAAGGCAATGGAGGAAATACGCCTAAGCGAGGGCAGCAGCGAGCTCACCGACGTGTTCATAACCTTTACCGAGCCGTTCTCCCCCTCGACTGTGCAGGAAATACTCACCTCCCATTCCGAGGGCAGCGTTAACGTTAAAATGCTTTACTTTGCCGACGGAACAAGAGCGGTCGGCGAGGAGCAGGTGCGCAGCGGCTTCGCGGGGACAAACAAGATCTCCGGCGCCGTGATAAACTGCGCGGGCTCTCTCATGGTTTCCCTCAATAACGACAGCAACATATTTGCGGTCGAAAAAGTGACCGACAGCGACGATATCTCCGTCGTTTCCCCCATAAACGTAAATACCGAAACGACAGAGCCCGTTTACACCGAGCCCCCCGTAAATACCGACAGCAACAGCATTCTCCCGCCCGACGAGGATACCTCCGCGGCAACGGAGGAAACCATGGACGGCGAGGCGATAGATACGAGCGAGGGCAGCTCCGACGGCACTGCAGAGCCGGACGACACCTTCGAAACCTTTGAAACGGAAAGCGTTGTCGTAAGCGGCGAGGATACGTTCGAAACAACTTTCCCCGACAATACCGGGGAAACGTCCGAACCGACCGTGCCCGTCACCCCCGACAATAATACTTCCACCGGCAATAACACTCCCACTGATAACAATACCCCCGCCGAAAACGGCGGAACCGTTACGGATAACACCACAGCGCCCGCCGAAGAACTCCCCGCAGGGGTAACGCTCCCCACGACGGCGGATAAATTCAGCATAGACACCTATATCGAAGCCGACGCAGCATTCTTTGTCACCGAGGAAACATTCTTCGTAAAGACCCCCGACACCGTTGCGCTGTACCGTATGAACAACGGCGCGCCCCTGCTCGTCGCCGAGGCGGAATGCGCAGACGCGAAGATATGCTATATCTCCGAAAAGGGCTCCGAAATGCTGATAACCGGCGTTGTCGACGGCAAGCGCAAAAAGCTTTTCCTCGCCGACGCAGGCAGCGAAACGATAACCGACCTGTGCGCGGAGGATTTCGTAATGGACGGTATCCTCGCGGGCGTTGGCTACAACGACAGCACAAAAACGGTTTACCTCAACGTTAAGGAAAACGGCGTTTATTATGTCAATTCCGCAGAGCTTTGCGGCAGCCGCCTTGAGTTCATAGGAATGTGCTTCGAATCCGAGGCAAAGACAACGCTGCTCGCCTCCGGCGAAAACTCGGTTTACCTCGCGGCAGCCGACGGCTCGCTCACCCAGATATTCAAAATAAACAGCGACGGCTCGCAGAAGCAGCTGATCTCCGCGTTCGACAACAACCCGAAATTCACAGCGAACCTTGCGTTCACCCATGCGGTGATGACTTCCTCCGATTCTTCGGCGGCAAGCTTCACCGAGATATTCGACCCCGCGACCGAATCCTTTATCCGTCTTGACGCCCCCGCCTCGTCCGTTTCCTTCGGGGCAAGCAGGCACAGCTTCAGCGCCGACGGCAGCCTTTACACCGTAAGCGGCGGCAAGGCAGAGCCCGCTGCGGGTATTGCGGTCATAAAGGATATCGAATACCGCCGCAGCCTCAGCTCACAGTACACCACGGCAATAGCATACGGCTGCGTTAAAATAACGCCCGCGGTATTCACAAAGGAGCTTATGAACGGAAGCGCGGCTTTCGGCGACATCACGGACAGCGCGCCCTCCGATATCCGCGCCGCCTTTAACGGAGCCCTCGGCGTAAACAACGCCCTCGCACAGAATAAGGCTGCCGCTTCGGGCATAACAACGCAGGATATGCTCATCAAGTGCATTTCGGTATTCTACTCCGACAGCGCAGAGGCTGCCTTGCTCAAAAAGTGCGGTATCTCCGAATACGGCGCGCTTAACTACAATAACGGCGGACTTACGGCGATAAGCGTTTCCGATACAGCCCTCGTTATAAGCAGCAAGACCGAAACCACCGCCCGCGGTACCCTCTACATCAAGGCGGGGACATTCTGCGGAAAGACAGCTTACCTTACAAGAAGCGTTGACTTCGTAAAGGAAAACGGAAGCTGGAAGCTCAATACGGTTCTTTGAGTTAACCTGTAAATATAGCCGCTCCCGAAACAGGAGCGGCTTTTCCGTATATAATAAGGAGTTTTCATGAATAAAAAGATATTCCTCTGCGCGGCAGCCTGCATTCTCTGCGCCGCGGGTATTGCCGCATGGGTAATAATGGCAAGCCTGCACACCGACGACCCGCACGCCGAAATATACCTCAACGGCGAGCTGCTGCGAACCGTCAGCCTTTCCGAAAATACGGAATTTACGGTGGACTGCGGCAGCGGATATAATACTATCTGTATAAATAATCGCGAAATATACGTTTCCGAGGCGGATTGTCCCGATAAAATATGCGTAAAGACCCTGCCGATATCGGGCGGGGTAATTCCTATCGTCTGCCTGCCGCACAGGCTTGAGATACGCGTTGTCGGCGGAAGCTCGGATATCGACGCGGCAGGCTGACCGCCCTGTCACCACTTCCTGTCGAAGCTCGGCAGCTCCAGCATGGGGTTGGAGGTGGCAGGCTTGCGGCGCTTGTGCGCGGGGATATGCTCCGAGATATCGAACGCCTTTTTTTCGGGGATATTTTTAAACTGCTCGTAATAATAGGCTATCGACCGTTCTATGCCCCTCGTGCTGCCGAACCTGCGGCGTATCTCCACGCTTTCAAGCCGCTCAAACCCGCGCTCGTTAAGCTCGGGATTGTCGAAAAGCAGGTTCCCGTCCTCGTCGATGTGATAACCGAGCCGCTTTGTGTCCTGCAGGAACATTCTCACCTCGCCGTTTATAACAAGGCAGTCGGGCGCTTTCTTCGGGTCGCGGAGCGTCCCCGTATAGCCCGAAAACGGAATATAATACAGCCGCCGCTGAATTACCCGACGCCCGAAATTGACGTAATCCCCCGCGTAAACGCTGAACACCATTCCGCGCGGCAGAATGTCAAAAAAGGTGTATCTGCTGTGGCGGCGGATAAGCTTTTCCGTGACGTAAGCGGCGGCAAAGCCTGTCACCATTCCCGCAAGCACGCAGCCGCCGATAACGCCCAGCAGCAGCATAAGCACGCTGCGCGAGGCTCCCGTGCGAAGGCACAGCACGATATTCACAACACAAAACACGCATACCGCCAGCAGCGGCATCACCACCGCCGTCATCAGGCTTTTCTGCCTGCGGCGGTATTTTTCCGTGTCCGCGTGAAAATAATACCTCGTACCGATCACCCCCGCCTCCGATTTCAGCCAATAAAGCGCAGAAATACCCGCAGCTTTACCGAGCGCCTATATACTTATTTTAGCATATAAAGCCCGTCAAGTCAATCGTTCTTGGTCTTAGGTATCGGCGCGTAGCTGCTGTCAAACGAAATAACGCAGGAGAAGCCGGGGTGCTTTATATTAAGAAACCGCGTTATCTCGCCCCTGAGTTCCTTTTCGCTCATGCCGAAGCCGTGCGGGACGACGCAATCAAATATGACCTTCGTGTCCTCGCCGCGCACCAGCCGCACATCATGCACCGACATTCTTTCATCTATCCCGCATACTATCTCGTTAAGCTCGCGCCGTATGCAGCCCGCCTCGCTGTCGCCCGTGACTATCGGGTCGGGGTGAACGATAAGGTTCATTCCCCCCGCAAGGAAGTCGCGTTCTATCCTGTCGATTATCTCGTGGCATTCCGTGAGCGGCGTTTCCGAGTCCACCTCAACGTGAACGCTAGCAAACCTGCGCCCGGGACCGTAATCATGTATCATAAGGTCATGCGTGCCGAGCACGCCGTCATAGGACATTATTTTATCGTGTATGCTGCCGACCAGCTCTGGATCGGGCGCTTTTCCGAGAAGCAGGCTCATCGCGTCGCGCACCAGCCCTATTCCGCTGATGATAATGAACACCGCGACAAGAACGCCCATTATGCCGTCAAGCTCAAGCTCAGTGAAGTAGGATACTATCGAAGCCGCAAGGACTGCCGCCGTGGAAATGACATCGTTGCGGCTGTCCGCGGCGGAAGCGCGGAGCGTTTCGGAATCAATGAGCCTGCCTATCTTCGTGTTGAACCACATCATCCAGAATTTGACCGGAATAGAAACTCCGAGAAGTATCGCGGGAAGAAGCCCGAATTCAACCGGCTCGGGCGAAAACGTCTTTATGACGCTGCTGCGCAGCAGCTCGAACCCGATAAGCAGAATGAATATCGCCACAAGAAAGCCCGCAAGATATTCGTAACGCGCGTGACCGTAGGGGTGCTCCTCATCGGCGGAGCGCTCCGAAAGCTTGAAGCCGAAAAGGCTGATTATCCCCGACGACGCGTCCGACAGGTTGTTCACCGCGTCCGCAGTTATGGAAACGCTCCCCGTCAGCACGCCCGCAATGAATTTCCCCGCGCAGAGGAGCGTGTTGCATACTATCCCGACCCAGCCGGTAAGCTTGCCGTATGCCGCCCGTACCGACGGGTCATTTGTGTCCTTATTGTTTTTAATGAAAATTTTTGTCAGCAGCTTTATCACTGCCCTGCCCCCTTTATCATATCGGCGGTCGAACGATGTGCGCACCGTAAACGGCAGCGCGCAGCCCGATCGCCCCGAATGCCGCGGCGGGCGCACGGTTTATGCGTCCCCGTAAGCTTGATTATATCACCGAGGCATACGGTTAGTCAATGATAAATTGCCCGCCCGCCGCCGTAACCGAATTTTATGCCGTATTATTGTAGATTTCACATAAAAAACACCAAAAAAATTTAAAAAACATCTAGCATTTTTTCATATTATCTGCTATAATAAAATGTGTGGCAGACTGTATTTTTCAAAAAATACGGTTATGTCTGCAAAACATCAAAAACGCCGCCCCGCTCGTGCACGGGCGAGTCGGCGATGAAAAATTCAGGAGGTATATACCAATGGCAAACAAGTGGGTCTACATGTTCAGCGAAGGCGACATGACCATGCGTAATCTCCTCGGCGGTAAGGGCGCAAACCTTGCCGAGATGACAAGCATCGGTCTCCCCGTTCCCCAGGGCTTCACCATTACAACGGAAGCCTGCACACAGTACTACGAGGACGGTCGCAAGATCAACGACGAGATCATGGCTCAGGCTATGGAAGGCGTTAAGAAGATGGAGGAGATCAACGGCAAGAAGTTCGGCGATCTCAAGAATCCTCTGCTCGTATCCGTTCGCTCCGGCGCGAGAGCATCCATGCCCGGTATGATGGACACTATTCTTAACCTCGGTCTTAACGACGAGGTAGTTGACGCAATGATCGCGGGCAACCCCGATCCCAAGTTCAAGAGATTCGTTTACGACTCTTACAGACGCTTCATTCAGATGTTCTCCGACGTTGTTATGGAAGTCGGCAAGAAGTACTTCGAGAAGCTCATCGACGATATGAAGGAGAAGAAGGGCGTTAAGTTCGATATCGACCTGACTGCCGACGACCTCAAGGAGCTCGCAGGTCAGTTCAAGGCTGAGTATAAGAACCAGCTCGGCGAGGACTTCCCCTCCGACCCCGTAACACAGCTCAAGCTCGCTATCGAGGCAGTTTTCCGTTCATGGGAC
>CAMERU010000093.1 GCA_945935925.1 uncultured Clostridia bacterium
GTGGTGTTCATAGTGCCTCCGAATGTATTGGTATAATATATAATAAGTATAGGCTGTTTTGCTTTTCGTGTCAAGCTGTGTTGATGAATTTTATGTGAAAATTGCCCAAATCGCTTGCATTTTAACCACAACTGTGGTATAATTGGTTTACAAGGTAAATTTCATTCAGAGAAAGGAAATGACGTAAAATGAAAAATATGTTTCGCAGAGCCAAAACAAGCGGTATCGTTATATCCGCGCTTATTATTTTGCTCGGGCTGCTGCTTCTGATTTTCCCGACGGGCTCGATAGAATTTGCTTCGACAATTATCGGCGTCGGAATGCTTGTGTGGGGCGTAGGGAAGCTTATCGGCTTTTTTGTGAACCGTGACGTTATCGCCGTAAGGTTCGACCTCGCGGGAGGGCTTATCATGATGATTATCGGCGCGGTTATACTGTTCAACCCTGCGGGGATTGCGGGGCTTGTTCTTTCGGTTACGGGTATCGCGGTGCTTATCGACAGCATTTTCAAGATACAGTCGGCACTCAGCGCAAGGCGCGTCGGTCTGCCGCACTGGCAGGCAGTGCTTATCCCTGCGGTAATTTCCTGCATAGGCGGCGTGCTTATCGTATTCAACCCGTTTGGAGCGGCAAGGCTTCTTGTCCGCGTTATCGGTATCTCCGTCATAGTTTCGGGAATAACCAACCTTGTTTCCGCGTTGTGCATGACAGAGGTGCCGCCGTCCGAGATAGATATTAATGCGGAGGTCAGGGACTCTTATAGTGACAGGCTTGACAAAAAATGAGCCTTTGAAATTTTTTTCCGCTTGACAGATTTTATAAAGCTATGTTATAATTGATATAGTATTATTGCTGCCGCGCATATCCTGCCTTGTGCGCGGCTTTTCCGTAGGCCCGGTCCGCCGCACAGCAGGAAACCGCAGCGGACAGACTGATGACAGGAGGTATAAACCTATGAACGATGTTATAGTAAAAAAATATGCAGAATCAAAAAAAATGCTTTGCGTTGACAATGACAGAATATCCGATGACCTTTACAAAGAGTACGGCGTAAACCGCGGACTGCGCGATGTCAACGGAAAGGGCGTCCTTACGGGACTTACAACTATCTCCAAGATGGTATCCTTCAAGAATGTGGACGGCGTGCAGACCCCCTGCGACGGTGAGCTTTGGTACCGCGGGTACAATATAAGGGATCTTGTCGCGATGAACGGGGAGCATGGGTTCGGCTTTGAGCGCACGGCGTATCTTCTCATTTTCGGGGAAATGCCGACCGACGCAGAGGCGCAGGAATTTCGCAGCATTCTTGGCGAGTGCAGATGCCTGCCGACAAATTTCACCCGCGACGTTATCATGAAAGCGCCCAGTAAGGATATAATGAACTCTATGACGAGAAGTATCCTCACTCTTGCTTCCTACGACAGCACCGCGCTTTCGGGCGAGCTTTCCGACAGCCTTTACCAGTGCATAAACCTTATCGCGGTGTTCCCGATGCTTGCGGCTTACGCTTACCATGCGTACAACCATTATGAGAACAATGAAAGTATGTATATCCACCGCCCCGACCCCAACCTTTCAACTGCGGAGAACCTGCTCCTTATGCTTCGCCCCGACAAGAAATACACCGAGCTTGAGGCAAAGGTGCTTGACGTTGCGCTCATGCTGCACATGGAACACGGCGGCGGCAATAACTCGACATTTACAACGCGCGTTGTAACATCGTCGGGCTCGGATACATATTCCACCATTGCGGCGGCTATGTCCTCGCTCAAGGGTCCCAAGCACGGCGGCGCTAACATCAAGGTAATGGAAATGATGGCGAATATCCGTGAGAATGTCCGTGACGCAAAGGACAAGGACGAGGTAAAGGACTATCTCGCGAAGATACTCAGGGGAGAGGCCTTTGACGGAAAAGGACTTATTTACGGCATGGGTCATGCGGTATATTCGCTGTCAGACCCGCGCGAGAGGATTTTCCGCAGCTTTGTTGAGAAGCTTGCCGCAGAAAAACACCGCGAGGACGACCTTGCGTTGTACGAATACATTGAAGAAGAGGCGCCCCTGCTTATATCCGAGCAGCGGAAGATAATGAAGGGCGTCAGCCCGAACGTCGACTTTTACAGCGGATTTGTATATGATATGCTTGGCATTCCGTCGGAGCTTTACACCGCGATTTTCGCCATTGCGAGAATTGTCGGCTGGAGCGCGCACCGTATTGAGGAGCTTTCCACGGCGAGCAGGATAATCAGACCCGCTTACATGAGCGTTATGAAGACGCACGATTGATTTCAGACTGTATTTAAAATGATTGACCCCGCAGAGTACAAAAGCTTTGCGGGGTCATTGTTTATTCAAGATAGGAAATATGATCGTTCAGGATATGCTTTTCGTCCCATGCGTTCTTGATCGCGCGCATTATCGCAAGGCTGTCGGGCGATGTGTTGTCGAGGAAGTATGGGCGCTTTGCCGTGCCTATTCCGTGCTCTCCGGAGGTAAGACCGCCGAGGGAGTAGGCGTAGTTGTAGATGGTGTGCATATTGTCGGAAAGCTGCTTTTCCCATTCCTCGTCGGAGCGCTCGCCGCGGACAATGCACAGGTGAACATTACCGTCGCCTGCGTGTCCGAAAGCTACCATCTGCATTTTTGTTTCACCCTCGGTCTTATGCACGAAGTCGATGAAGTCAGCAGTTTTGTCTATCGGAACTACAAGGTCGACAGGCTCCTGCTCCGACTTGCTTTCGACAGCCTTTACAAGGCAGCCGCGAATTTTCCATACCGTTGCGGCAAGCTCGCTGTCAAGCCGAATGAAATCAAGCGCGCCTGCTGCCATTGCAGTTTTTCTTACCGTTTCGGCGCTTTCCTCTACGGACTTCGCGGTGCCGTCGAACGTGAGGATTATGTATGCCGACGCGTCGGGGCGGGGGAATTGAAGCCCCGTGAACTGCTCGCCGAGGGCGATCACGCTCCGCTCCGCAAATTCGATAGCGGTCGGGTTCGCGTTCGCGCGGATTATTTCAAGAACAGCCGATATGCCCTTGTGAAGGTCGCCGAACGGAATAACGGCGGAAAGCGAAGCCTCCGGCTTGGGAACAAGCTTTAATATGCACTTCGTGATAACGGCAAGAGTACCCTCCGAGCCTATAACTATGCTTTTCAGCGAAAGCCCGCTTGCGTCCTTGACATTCTTTGTCCCTGCGGTGATGACGCGCCCGTCTGCGGTGACAAGCTCCAGCCCGCGCACATAATCGCGCGTTACGCCGTATTTTACGGCTCTCATTCCGCCCGCGTTGGTGGAGATATTTCCGCCTATCGTAGCGGTTTTCTCGCCCGGGTCGGGGGGGTAGAACAGCCCCTGCTCCTCGACAAGCTTCTGAAAGTCCTGCAAAACAACGCCCGGCTCGACAACGGCGGTCAGGGTATCCCTGTCTATCTCAAGAACGCGGTTCATTTTCGAGAAGTCAAGGATTATTCCGTTTCCGTGAGGAACGGTGGAGCCTACGAGATTTGTTCCCGCGCCGCGCGGTGTGACGGGGATACCGTGTTCATAAGCAAATTTCATCACCCCGCTTACTTCCTCTGTGGAAACGGGGAACACAAGCGCCGCGGCGGTACCCTTGAGCCTGCCGAGCGTGTCGGTGAGGTATTTATCCTCTATGCTGCCGAGAACAACACGTTCGCGGTCGGAAATTATGTCGTAAAGCTCCTGCATTTTGTTCAGCCCTTTCTGAAAATTACAGCGTCCATGCGGGTACGAAGAAGCCCGCGAATGTGGTGTTGAAGATGTCAATGGTGCTCTGCGTCTGATACTCCTCAACTATTTTCCTGTAGATCTCGTTGTCGGCGTCCTCGCTGCGTACTGCGATAAGGCAGTAGTAGCTGTTGTCGTCGTACTTGCTCTCCTTGAATATAGCGTCGTCTGCGGTAAGTCCGCTGTCGAGCGCGTAGTTGCCGTTGATGACCGCAATGGTAACATCGTCAAGCACGCTGAATACGAGGTTAGCGTCAACCTCAACAAATTCTATCTCCGTATTGTATTCGGTGATATCGCTTATCTCGGGGGAAGCTCCCGCGTTGGGGTCAATGGTGAAGAAGCCCGCCTGCTCAAGCAGCTTGAGCGCTCTGCCCTCGTTTGTCGCGTCGTTCGGAACGGCAACCTTGATCTTTTCGGTGGAATTGAGCGCGTCCTCGATGTTGTCTACCTTGTGGGAGTAGATGTTCATTGCAACGATGTAGGTGTCGCCGATCGCTGTGAGATCGTAGCCGTTGGTCTTGGTGTCATTCTCAAAAAATGCGTGGTGCTGGAATGCGTTGATGTCGATTTCGCCGCTGTTCAGTGCGTTGTTGGGAATAGAGAAGTTGGTGAACTGCTCGTATTCAAGGATTATTCCCTCTTCGGCAAGACGCTCCTTTATCGGGTCCCAGATATCCTCGTAGATGTTGCCGGTAAGTCCGAGCTTAACGGTCACGGGGTTTTCGGGGGAGTATGCGGGAGCGGATTCGGCGTCTGACGCGGTTGCAGAGCTGCTATCCGCAGGGGCTGCGGAGGATGCGTCGGAGGAGCCGGACGAGGAGGTGCTGCCGCTGCACGCGGTAAAGGAAGCTGCCGCAAGTATTGCCGCAAGGGCGAGTGAAATTTTCTTTGTGATATTCATGTTTGTATCTCCTTAAAATAGATTATTTAAATGTCAGTGTGTGCTTTTCTTTGACACAAGGTTACCGATTATCTGAATGAGTGTTACAATGACGACAAGTACCACTACCGTGGAATAAATGATGTCATTCATGTTTCTTTGGGAACCCTGCACATATGCAAAGTTTCCGAGACCGCCCGCGCCGACAGCGCCTGCCATTGCGGTAAGTCCGATGAGATTTATCAGCGTGATAGTCACGCCGCGCGCGAGAGCGGGAATGCTCTCCTTTAAGTAAACTCGGAATATTATCCCGATACGGGAGCAGCCCATTGCCTCCGCTGCTTCGACCAGCCCGGGGTCAACCTCCGCGAGCGCGGATTCGACCTGCCTTGAGAAAAAGGGGACAGTTCCGAAAATAAGCGGAACGATCGCGCCCGCCACGCCAATGGACGTACCGACGATAGCTCTCGAAACGGGGATAAGGCATATCAGCAGTATGATGAAGGGAACAGCCCTGAACAGGTTTATCACCTTGTCGAGTATCTGATAAACCGCCGTATTTTGCAGCAGACCGCCCTTTTTTGTTACGGTAAGCAGTACGCCGAAAATAATACCGAAAACGAAGATAAATGCCCACGAAATGAAGGTCATCTCAAGCGTTTCAACAGTGCTTTCCCACAGGTCGGGAAGCTTTTTCATGACGTTCGGCATAATGCTGTTGAGAAATTCAGGCACTTAAAATCACCTCCACGCCTACATTTATGCTTCTCAGATATTCCTGTGCGGCTGTTATGTCCTCGGGTCTGCCGTCAGCTATAACGACAAGCCCGCCTATCGGATTTCCGCCGATTATCTCTATATTTCCGAAAATTATGTTGAGGTTGATGTTGTATGTACGCGACAGGTAGGAAACAAGCGCTTCGCAGGCGCTGCGCTCGAGGTATTTGAACCTCATTATGCACTGCCACTTTTTCAGCTCGGTGAGCGGTGACCTTTCCTCTATGAGCGCGTTTATGCGGGAGAGGTTGCTCGTCATGTCAACGAATGCGCGCGTAACGGGCTGCTGCGGGTTTGCGAAAAGGTTGAAAACGTCGTTTTCCTCGACTACGCGCCCGTTTTCCATTACCGCCGCGCGGGTGCATATCTCCTTGACGGCGTTCATCTGGTGTGTTATCAGCACTATCGTTATCCCGAGCTCCTTATTCAGCTTTTTGAGCAGTTTGAGTATCGAATCGGTCGTCTGTGGGTCAAGCGCCGAGGTCGCCTCGTCGCAGAGCAGTATCTGCGGGTCGGAAACGAGCGCTCTTGCGATAGCGGCACGCTGTTTCTGACCGCCCGAAAGCGCCGAGGGATAAGCGTCTGCCTTGTCGTCGATCCCGACGAGCTTGAGCAAGCTGTGCGCCTTTTCGTACATCTGTGCCTTTGTCAGCCCGCTGTATTGCAGCGGGAAGATAACGTTTTTTATAACCGTTCTCGAAGCCATGAGATTGAAATGCTGAAATATCATTCCGATCTTTTTCCGCTCGCTGCGAAGCTCCGACGCGCTCAGCGCGGTGAGTTCCTTATCTCCGACGAACACCTTTCCTGATGTCGGCATTTCGAGGAGATTGATACACCTTACAAGCGTCGATTTTCCTGCGCCGGAAAAACCGATTATTCCGTAGATCTCTCCGTCGGCAATGTCAAGCGTTACTCCGTCTACCGCGTTGAAGCTCTTGTCGCCGTCGGAGTATGTTTTTACGATGTTTTCGAGCCTTATCATTCGTTTCACCTCAATAAAAAATCCGGAAGCCTTGCCCCCGGACAGTTTTTTTGCGGCGCACAGTATGCCGCTTTCGCAGCGAACTATGCTTTATCGTGTCGTGCAAACGACAGACCGTACCGCAGACAAAAACCGTCCGGGAGCTTGAGCATTCGTCCGTTGCGGAAGTTACATCTTAACAGATCGGTAAAAATGTTGCTCATCTGTCCTGCACCTCATTTCCTTGAAATATTTCCTTTTTAGGATAGGTCTATTATATCATATAAAACATATAGTGTCAATAGGTTTTATAGAAAATATTGCACAAAAATTTTTTAACATTTGGAGCCTGTATTAACATAATAATGCGCAAGAAAATACAAATAACGACAAAAACGGCACTTTGATATTGCATTTTGAAAATCTGTATGTTATAATATAAAGGCAACGGCTGTTCGTGCCGGAAATAAGTCGGTCACACGACGTATAAGGGGTATAATAATGAAGCAGAAACAGAATACAAAAAACCATGACAGATTTATTTCTGACAAGGGCTTGCTGTTCAACCTGATTTTCCTTGACGCAATTTGCCTTGTTTTCGGCATTATCAACTTATTTTCAAATATTGTAATAGGTGCCGTTACTCTCGGATTTGGCGCAGTCACCACCGCATTGTTCTTTATAATGAAAGCAAAACGTGTGAGCAAGTCGGCGGTAAGCTGTGCGGAAGCGGCGGGAGCGGTTTCCGACGAGGTTCGCACGCTTAACGAGCTTGTCGGCACTAAATGATAACAATCGGGCAGAGCGTTGTCGCTCTGCCCTCGCTGTTTATTGAGCCGATTTATACATATCTCAGCACTTCGGTTTCCCTGCCGTCCTCGATGTATATTCGAGGAACGCGCGTGCCGACAGCACAGAGAAGCTCGTAATTTATCGTCCCGACGATATCCGCCGCGCGTTCAAGCGAGCAGCCTCCCTCAAGCTCGTCCGAATAGACCGTCACCACGTCGCCCACCTTAACGTCGGGGATATCCGTAACGTCGATAAGCGTCTGATCCATGCATATCCTGCCGCATACAGGCGCCGGTATGCCGTTCACCGTGGGACTCCATTTGCCCGAGAGGCGGCGGTTGAACCCGTCGGCGTAGCCGCAGGAAATCAAAGCGAGCTTTGTTTCGCGCGTTGTCGTGAATGTCCTGCCGTAGCTTACGCTTGTTCCGGAGGGAACGGTCTTTATCTGACTTACGACCGTCATCAGCCTGAATATGGGCTTTATCCCCGCGGGGAACGGGCAGTCAACAGACGGCTTGTGACCGTACATGACTATACCCGCGCGGACAAAATCGCCGCCGTAGTTCTTGTGGTAAAGAATGCCACCGCTGTTCTGAGAGTGCATTTTCAGCCCGCGCGCAGAGCAGATCCCGGTGAACAGCTTCTGCTGCCTGTCGGTGTATTCCGCGTCCGATGGGTCAAGGCTGTCCGCCACGGCAAAGTGCGTGTAGCCCGCGCGGCAGTCAAGCCCTTTCTGCGCAAGTATAAAGTCCGCTTCCTCGGCTGTCGAGATGCCGACGCGGCTCATTCCCGTGTCAAATTTGATATGTACTGGCACTTTTACGCCGTGCGCTATCGCCGCGTCGGAAAGCTCCTTTGCGTATGCGGTTGTTCCGACCGTGAAAAGATAGTTCTTGTCAAGGTTGTCGAAAATAAGCGGTATGTCGCAGTAGCCGAAAATAAGGATATCGCCCTTAACGCCGCCGTCGGTCAGCCCCTGAGCCTCCCAGAGATTTGACACGGCAAAATGCGTTATCCCGCATTTGTTGAGCGTCAGCGCGCAGTGGACATCGCCGTGTCCGTATGCGTTGGCTTTTACTATGGCAATTATTTCCTTGCTTGGGGCGAGTTCCTTTATAACGCGTATATTTTCTTTGAGGACGTCAAGATTTATCTCTGCCCATGTCCTCCAGTAAAAATTCTTCATCTTAAATGTACCCCTATGCTTGAAATTTTTAATAAAATGTGTTATACTATATCCTGTACAGCATTTTTAACGCTGTAAGTACAAGACACTACTATATTATATAACT
>CAMERU010000094.1 GCA_945935925.1 uncultured Clostridia bacterium
CGGCGTTAACGACGGCGGCTGGAATATGCTCAAGCTCGACACTACCATTGATTCTACCGTTACACCCGACGCTACAATCACTATCACAGGCGTTGAGGTAAACGGCGCTGCTATTGATTTTGACGCTGAGGCTGCTGCTATGGTAGACGCGACCGATACTACCCTCGCTTCCGACCAGTACTCCGCATATGAGTTCAATATTGCAGGTCCTGTAAGAGCGCAGCTCATCAACGTTTACGACCACGTTGCCGCTATCCCGAACGAGGGCTATGATTCCGTAAAGATCACATTCGATGTTACTGGTCTGGACGCTGCTTCCGGTTCCGATTCCACTGACGGTACAGGCGCTTCTTCCGATGAAACAACTACCACAACAACTCCCGACAAGACCTCTCCCGAAACAGGCGTTGAGGGTATCGCTGTTGTTGCAGGCGCTGCTATCGCAGCAGGCGGCGTAATGCTGCTCTCCAAGAAGAGAAAGTAATTTAGTCTGACTGACATTTTCGGCATGGTCGCAGGATCATGCCGATTTTGTTTTAATCACTATGACGCCGTTATTCCCGTGCGAACACCTGTTTTAAAATGCAAGCGCCCCCGTGAGCAAGCCGCGGGGGTGTTTTGTTGTCAGGTCGAGTTATTCGGCGCCTTTTTTGCGAGCTTTCTGCGGGAAAGCTCCTGATATTTCTTCTTTGTAGCTTCTCCGCCCCTTATGTGGCGCTCCTGCTTGTTTTTGTCAAGGACCGCCTTGACTTCGTGGTACAGCGCGTTGTTGGTATGGGCGAGCTTTACGGTTATGTCCTGGTGAACGGTGCTTTTGCTGATGCCGAATTTCTTTGCTGTACTCCTGACTGTTGCGTTGTTTTCTACGATATATGTACCTAAAATGACACATCTTTCTTCATTGGCGTTTTCGACAATGCCGCGTTTGTTCAATGAAAATTACACCCCCATAGGATTTTTTTGCACGTTTCCTTTTTGTTCATTTTATGACCGCAGTTTGCAAATTATGTATGGCGGGAGTAACATACCGTATTTCATGTGTTATTCAAATATATCTCAAAACATATTGCAAAAGCCGCAGGTTTGTGTTATAATATAGATTGAGTTATTATGCAGAGATACACGCATTTTGCGCAGCTCTCGGACATAATTTTAATTAAGGCAACAACGCACAAAGCCCATTTTATGGATTTGCTGCGGTATTGCCCTGACATCATTTTGAAAGGACGCAGCGGTTTCTCCGCTGTGCAGGGTAAAATATATCATGGCAAAAACAAAAATCGCCGTCCTTTTCGGCGGCGCTTCGAGCGAACACGAGATATCGCTTATTTCGGCTTATTCCGTGCTGACGAATATCCCCGAGGATAAGTACGAGGTAACCTGTATCGGTATTACAAAAAAGGGACACTGGATGTATTATCCGGGCGAATATGAGCAGATAAAAACGGGCGAATGGGAAAACGACCCCGACTGCTGCACGGCGGTCATCAGCCCGGATTCCGTCAACAAGGGCATTATCGTCATGGGAAGCGACGGCGCATATATTCGCCGCGTTGACGCGGTTTTTCCCGTGCTTCACGGCGTTAACGGCGAGGACGGAACGGTGCAGGGGCTTTGCGCGCTTGCAGGGCTGCCCTGCGTCGGCTGCGATATGACAAGCTCCGCTGTCTGCATGGATAAGTCGATAACCCACACCATTCTCGACGCGGCGGGCATTAAGACCGCGAATTATATCTGCATTCAGCGCGACGCGCTGCGCGATATTGAGCGGACCTGCGACGACATCGAAAGCAAGCTCGGCAGCTATCCCGTGTTCGTTAAGCCTGCCTGTGCGGGTTCGTCCGTCGGCGTTTCGCGCGCGGCAGACAGGGAGGCGCTCCGCGAGGGCATTAAGGTGGCGTTCGCCCACGGAAACAAGGTCGTTATCGAAACCGAGATAATCGGCAAGGAGGTAGAGTGCGCGGTGCTCGGCAACGGCACCGACCTTATCGCCTCGATACCCGGTCAGATAACCCCCGCGGAGGAATTTTACGATTACGACGCGAAATATAAGCTCGGCACCTCCGTGCTCGATATTCCCGCGAAGATAACCCCGCAGCAGACCGAAAAGCTCCGCAGTATCGCAAAAAGGGCTTTCCATGCGGTAGGCGGGAGCGGATTTTCCCGTGTTGACTTTTTCGTGACCGAGGACGACATAATACTCAACGAGATAAACACTATCCCCGGCTTCACGCCGATAAGTATGTACCCTAAGCTCATGGATAATATGGGAATACCTTATCCCGAGCTGCTCGACAGGCTTATACAGCTTGCTCTTGACCGCTCCGCGGAGGGCTGAACAGGTAAGAAAGGGAATTACACAACAATGGACAATGCAAATATAACAATGAACATAAAACAGACCTCGGACGGCGTTACAGATACGTCGGAGCTGTTCACTAAGGGTGAGTTCCGCGAGCACGGCGGCTCGTTCTTCATTGATTACGACGAAAGCGAAGCGACAGGCTACGAGGGCAGCCACGTGCAGCTCAGGGTCGCGGAAGGGATCGTTGTCATGACAAGGACGGGCAACGCGTTCTCTAACCTCATTTTCGAGGACGGAAAGCGCCATTTCTGCCACTACGGCACGGAATACGGCGACTGTATGGTTGGAATTTCCACCACGGAGATGGAGCATTCTATGAGCGGAAAAGGCGGAAGCTTCCGCGTTAAATACACCATTGACGTTAATTCGGGGCTAATGACCGAAAACGAGATATCCGTCACCGTTAAGACGGCTGAATAACAACAAAATACGGCGCGCCGCGCCGACAGGAGGATAAAATGTACAACGCAGTAAATGAGGCAAAGGAACAGGTAAAGGAAATAATCATGGGCGCACTCGGAAAGCTCGTTGCGGAGGGAAAAATACCCGCCGAGCCGCTCCCGCCCTTTCAGGTAACAGTCCCCGCAGACCCGTCGCACGGCGATTTCTCGGCAAATGTCGCGCTGGTTTCCGCAAAGGCTCTTAAGAGCAATCCCCGTGCCATTGCCGCGATGATAACCGAAGCAGCCGAGCTTGTCGGAACGGATTTCGACAAGATAGAGGTGGCGGGACCCGGCTTCCTTAATTTCTTTGTTGGTCAGGCATGGTTCTCGGGCGTGGTGAACAATGCGATAACGCTCGGCGGGGATTACGGCAAGACCGACCTCGGAAAGGGCAAGCGCGTTCTGGTTGAATTTGTTTCCGCAAACCCGACCGGTCCCATGCACATAGGCAACGCGCGCGGCGGCGCAATCGGTGACACGCTCGCGTCGCTGCTCACCGAAGCGGGCTATATCGCCGACCGCGAGTTCTACATCAACGACGCGGGCAATCAGGTCGAAAAGTTCGGAAAGAGCCTCTCCCTGCGTTATATGCATATTTGCAGCGAGGCGGGTCAGCGCGTCGTAAAGGAATGCGGCGATGACATGGAGCGCTTTACAAAGGCAATTTACGGCGAGGACGGAAACAGCGCCGAATTTCCCATGCCCGAGGACGTTTACCTCGGACAGGATATAATCGAGCACGCGAAGAATTACTTTGATATGCACGGCGACAGCCTTGTCAGCGTTTCCGAGGAGGAGCGCAGAAAGGCGCTTACCGATTACGCGCTCCCGCTGAACGAGGCGCGCCTTGAAACCGACCTGCTGAAATACCGCATTAAGTACGACAACTGGTTCAAGGAGAGCAGCCTGCATCAGAGCGGCGCTGTGAAGGACGTTATCGAAAAGCTGAAGGCGGGCGGTCACACCTATGAGCAGGACGGCGCGCTTTGGCTCCGCGCGACCGATTTCGGCGGGGACAAGGATTTCGTGCTTGTCCGCTCGAACGGCTTCCCGACGTATATCGTCCCCGATATCGCATATCACTATAACAAGCTCATCACCCGCGGATACGACAAGGCGATAAACGTCCTCGGCGCAGACCACCACGGTTACGTTCAGAGAATGAGGATATGCCTGTCCGCAATGGGTATCGACGACAGCAGGCTGGACGTTGTTATCATGCAGATGGTAATGCTCGTGCGCGGCGGAGAAACGGTAAAGCTGTCCAAGCGTTCGGGCAAGGCGATAACGCTGACAACGCTGCTTGACGAGGTTCCGATAGACGCGGCGAGATTTTTCTTCAACCTCCGCGACGCGAACACTCACCTTGAGTTCGACCTTGACCTTGCAGTCGAGGAAAGCTCGAAGAACCCCGTTTTCTATGTTCAGTATGCTCACGCGCGTATCTGCCGTGTTATCGAGAAGATGGCGGAGGACGGCGTAAAATACGAGGGCGGCGCGGTGAATTACACCGAGCCCGCGGAGCTTGCTCTTATCAGAAAGATCGCGGAAATGCCCGAGATGATAAACGAGGCGGCTAAGGCATACGATCCCTCCGCGCTTACAAGATACGCGTTCGAGCTTGCGCAGGCGTACCACAAGTTCTATGACAGCTGCTCTGTCAAGGACGCCGAGAACGACGTCAGGCTCTCGCGCCTTGCGCTCTGCGAGGCGACAAGAACAGCGCTCAGGAATATTCTCGCGCTGCTAAAGGTAGAAGCTCCCGAAAAAATGTAAGGGGCTTCATAACGGAGTTAATAAATGTACAGACTGGAAAAAAAGTATTATCAGAAAGCGTTCCTTATTGCGTTCATCATGGGAGCGGTGCTGCTGCTGCCGTTTGTCGTAATCGACGGCGGGTATTTTATCTATTACGGCGACTACAACGCGCAGCAGATACCGTTCTACAAGGTGTGCATAAACGCGGTGCAGAGCGGTAATTTCGGCTGGAACTGGCAGACCGACCTCGGCGCGAATTTCGTCGGGAGTTACAGCTTCTACACTCTCGGAAGCCCATTCTTCTGGCTCGCCGCAATGTTCCCCGCGTCGATATCGCAGTACCTCATGGCACCGCTCATGGCGCTCAAGCTGGGGCTGGCGTCGCTGTTTGCGTTCGCGTATATCCGCCGTTTTGTGACAAAGCCGCAGACTGCGCTTATCGGCGGTATTCTTTACGCGTTTTCGGGCTTTTCGCTGTACAATATCTTTTTTAATCACTTCCACGAGGCAATCGTGTTCTTCCCGCTTCTTCTTATCGGACTGGAGGAGGCGGTCATCAACAAGCGTCGCGGGCTTTTCGCGCTGACTGTCGCGCTGAATGCGTTCGTTAACTACTTCTTCTTCATCGGCGAGTGCATTTTCCTTGTCATTTATTTTGTGGTAAGGCTCTGCATGGACAAGAAATTCCGCTTCGGTGTTAAGGATTTCCTCTGCCTTGCGTTCGAGAGCGTCGCGGGAGTAATGCTCGCGGGGATACTGTTCGTGCCGTCGATTTTTCAGGTGCTGGACGTTCCGCGCTCGACGAATATCCTCACCGGCTGGAATTTCCTGTTCTATGGAAGTCAGCAGCGCTACGGGCTTATCCTTGAAAGTATGCTGTTTCCGCCGGAGGTGCCCGCGCGAAATTCAATGTTCTCCGAGGCGAACGCAAAGTGGTCGAGCGTTGCGCTGTATCTCCCGCTGTTCTCAATGGCGGGCGTTATCGCGTTCGTTAAGGACGCAAAGCACCACTGGGCGCGCGTTCTGCTCCCGATATGCTTGTTCATGGCGTTTGTACCGGGGTTAAACGCGGCGTTCGTATTGTTCAACAACAACTTCTACACCCGCTGGTTCTATATGCCGGAGCTTATCTGCTGCCTTGCGACGGTCTACACGCTGGAGCACGCCGAATTTGACCTCAAGACGGGATTTATCTCCTGCTCGATAGGCGTCGGCGTAATGTCGGCGCTGGCGCTGTTCGCGCCGTTCACGCAGAAGCTTGACGAGGTGGACGAAAACGGCGAGAAAATAACGCGCGTTGTTCCGAGGTTCCTTAACGATATGTCGCCCGCGGTCTGGGTGTCGGTGCTGCTTGCGGTGGGATTTCTCGTCATGCTCGGATTTATCGTCAGGGCGAGAAGGCGGCTCCCTGCGGAGCGGTTCATGCGGCAGGCGACTGTCGTGACGATAATCAGCAGTATGATGCTCGGTTATTATTTCGTCGGCTATGGCAGGATACTCGGTCCCTACATCGGCGACTACAACAAAACGGCTGCCGCCGACGTATATATTGAGGACGCGGATTTCTACCGTATGGAGGGTCTTGACGAGATAAACAACGTGAATATGCTCTGGAATATGAGCTCGCTGAAAAGCTTCACGAGCATTATCCCCAGCTCGACATTTGAACTGTATGATATGCTCGACATCGAGCGCTCGGTGAACTCCGCGCCCGATACTGACAGGTACGCATTAAGAGCGCTGACGCGCGTAAAATATATCATGGTGCCCGAGGACATGAACGAGGAAAAGCGTGACGACGCGCTGAAGGATCTCGCTATATACGAATATATGGACACCCGCGGCGGGTATGACATCTATAAGACGGAATACGCGCTGCCTATGGGCTTCGCATATGACACATATGTTACCACGGATCAGTTGAAGGGCGTCGGCGCGTGCGATAAGCTGATGGTGCGCTCCGTCGTGCTGACGGACGAGCAGGCGGAGAAATATTCCGACATACTTGAGCCGCTTGAGGATAGCATGGTGAGGGTAACTACCCTCGAGCAGTTCAAGCTCGACGCGCAGCAGCGCATTGACTCGGGCGTTCTTCAGTTCAGCGTCAACAGGGAGGGCTTCACCGCTATCGGAAACTATGACACAGACAAGCTGGTTGTTTTCAGCGTTCCTTATGACAGCGGCTGGAGTGCGTATATCGGCGGCGAAAGCGTTGACATCGAAAAGGTCAACGGCGGCTTTATGGCGATACGCGTTCCCGCGGGAGTTTCGGAGATATCCTTTGTTTACCGCACACCCGGCGGAATGCCCGGCGTTATCCTCACAATAGCGGGAGCGGTGCTTATCGCGGCGTATATACTGTTCTTCCGCATTATAAAGCGGCAGCGCGTGAACGCTTATGTTCACCTTTACGGGAGCGATCAGGTGAGCGGCGTAAAGGCGCATGATTCCTATATCGACCAGCTTACAAGGCAGATATTCGACTGCCCCGAAAAGGGCACGGTAAAGCTCCCCGAAAGCGAGGAGCCGCTGTCGTGGCCGGATATCGAGGAGGGCTTTATGGATCGCGAAAAGTACGATTTCTCCAAGAGGAAGCCCAAGCCCCGCACCTCTCACATAACCGAGGACGACGAGGCTTACAGGGTTCTCGAGGAGCTTGACCGAAAGAAAAATAACGACAAGGACGATATCAACTGATACGGGAGGTAACAACGGTGCATTTAGAGGAGAAAAAATTATCCGGCGAGCAGAAGTTCGACGGTAAGATTGTAAAGCTTTTTGTGGACGAAGTTGAGCTTGAGGACGGCAGGAAGTCGTTTCGCGAGGTCATAAAGCACCCCGGCGGCGTGTGCGTTCTCCCGCTGGAGGAAGACGGGAACGTGCTTTTCGTCAGGCAGTTCAGGTATCCCCACGGAAAAGTTCTGACTGAGATACCCGCAGGTAAGCTTGAATACGGCGAGAGCCACCGCGAATGCGGTCTGCGCGAGCTTAAAGAGGAAACGGGCTGCACCTGCGCGCGCTTCGATTATCTCGGCAGCCTTATTCCTACCCCCGCCTACTGCGGCGAGGTCATTCATATGTATCTCGCCCGCGGTCTTGACCACGGGGCGCAGAAGCTTGATGCGGGCGAATTTCTCGATATCGTGAAAATACCGCTCGACAAGGCTGTCGAAATGGTGATGAATAATGAGCTCGAGGACTCCAAGACGCAGATAGCCGTCCTTAAAACAAAGCTGCTGCTTGAAGCGGAAAAGAGCGCTCACTGAACGTAACGGCGGTACGCGTCGAGTATCTCCTCTTCGATCTTCTCGCGGACTCCTGCGGATATCGGGTGGATTATGTCGCGGAAAATACCGCTTTCCTCGCGGCGGCTCGGCATGGCGACGAACATTCGGTCGTCACCCTGAACAAGCTTGATATCGTGTATCGCTATCGCGTTGTCGATTGTGATGGATACGACCGCGCGCAGCCGACCGTCGTGCATTGTTTTTCTGATTTTGATGTCACTTATTTCCATAATGTTCCTCCGTTTATGTCGTAGAAATTGTGTACGGCTTTATTTTGGGTAAATAAGGCTTGATTATTCATAAAATATGACTTAACGGCATATAATTCACGGGGGATAGCTCCCGCAGAGCGGGTATTATTTCAGAGAAGAGGCTTGTAAGGTGGAAAACTTTCTTTCAGGAAAAAAGCATATACATTTCATCGGAATTGGCGGGAGCGGTATGTACCCGCTGGCGCAGATACTCCACAGCAGGGGGTATTACCT
>CAMERU010000095.1 GCA_945935925.1 uncultured Clostridia bacterium
TCTTCTGGCGCGGCGACCATGCCTCAACATCGTAGCTCTTTACCTTGAGGTCGGCAAGATCTCCCGAGCAGCACTCTATCGTTCTTACGGGGATATCCATGCTTCTGAACAGGTCAACGGTGTTCTGCCAAAGCTTGTCGAACCACATAGCGGATTCCTCGGGCTTGCAGACAACTATCATCTCCTGCTTTTCAAACTGGTGTATTCTGTAAACGCCGCGCTCCTCGATACCGTGCGCGCCCTTTTCCTTGCGGAAGCAGGGGGAGTAGCTGGTGAGCGTTCTCGGGAGCGTTTCCTCGTCAAGAATGGTGTCAATAAACTTGCCTATCATAGAATGCTCGGAGGTACCGATAAGGTAAAGGTCCTCGCCCTCAATCTTGTACATCATCGCGTCCATTTCCGCGAAGCTCATAACGCCGGTAACAACGTTGCTCCTTATCATAAAAGGAGGTATGCAGTAGGTAAACCCGCGGTCGATCATGAAATCCCTTGCATATGCAAGAACAGCGGAGTGCAGTCTTGCAATATCGCCCATGAGATAATAGAATCCGTTGCCTGCGACCTTTCTCGCGCTGTCAAGGTCGATACCGTTAAGCTTCTCCATTATCTCGCTGTGATAAGGTATCTCGAAATCGGGCACAACAGGCTCGCCGTATCTCTTTATCTCCACATTCTCGCTGTCGTCCTTACCGATAGGTACGGACGGGTCGATAATGTTCGGAATGGTCATCATTATCTTCTTTATCTTCTCGGAAAGCTCGGCTTCCTTCTTTTCAAGCTCGGTCTGCTCCTCGGTGAACGCCTTTACCTGCGCCTTGGCATTCTCGGCTTCCTCTTTCATCCCCTTTGCCATGAAAGCGCCTATCTCCTTGGAGATACGGTTTCTGTCGGCGCGGAGCGTTTCTGCGCGCTGAATTGTCTTTCTGTACTCGGCGTCAGCCTCAATTACCTCGTCGACCAGCGGAAGCTTGCTGTCCTGAAACTTCTTTCTGATGTTTTCCTTAACTGCCTCGGGGTTTTCTCTTAAAAACTTAATGTCTATCATTTTATTACCTTCCTGTATTTTCGCGGATCTCTCCGTGTTAATCTGATATAAAGTGCCTGAGTATTCCCTCAAGCTGCTCTTTATCGCTGAAATTTATCTGGAGAACATTGCCCTTTTTGCCCTCGGTTATCCTTACCTTGGTGCCAAGCTGCTCCGCAAGGCTGATCTCTACCTCGGTGTAGTAATTCAGCCGCGGCTTTATCTCCTTGCTGCTCTCCTGTTCCTCAAGGCGCTTTGCTTCACGCTTCGCGATAGTTTCCACCGCGCGGACGGACAATTCTCCCTCCGACGCCTTGTATGCCAGCTCGGTCATCAGAGCCGGATCCTTTATCTGCTTGAGTGCCTTGCAATGCCCCGCCGAAAGCCTGCCCTGCTGTAAAAGCTCTTTTACGCCGTTCGGCAGCGATAGCAGGCCCATGCTGTTTGCAATGGACGAGCGCGCCTTTCCGAGCGACTGCGCAAGCTTTTCCTGCGTCATGTTGTACTTTTCAATGAGTTCCTTATATCCGAGCGCTTCTTCGATAGGATTGAGGTTTTCCCTCTGCAAATTCTCTATCAATGCAAACTGCATTGCCTGCTCCTCGGAAATGTCATCGCGAACCACGACAGGAACCTCCGACAGTCCCGCGATTTTCGCCGCGCGCCATCTTCTCTCTCCCGCGATTATCTGATAATTACCGCTGGAGAGAGATCGCACGATTATCGGCTGCAATATGCCGTGCTCCCTTATTGACAGCGCAAGCTGCTCCATTGCCTCCTTATCAAAGCTCTTTCGCGGCTGTTCCTTGTTTGGTTCTATGTCGCTTATGCGGATAGTGCTGAGGTTTTCGCTGCTCTCGACATCATTGTCAAAAAACAGATCGTCAAAGCTGCTTTCAGTCTTTTTCGCCATACTTTTTCTCCATTTCGCGGCATCTGTCAAGTATCTCCTTGGAAAGGCGCTTGTATGCGTCGGCTCCCTTGGAGGACTTATCGTAATATACAATAGGCTCACCGTGACTTTGTGCCTCGGATATCCTTACATTTCGCGGTATTTCCGTCTTGAATAACGCCTTGCTGTCAAAGCTGCGCTTTATCTCGCGCATTATCTCGTTGCTTGACAAAAGCCGCTTGTCCAACATTGTAAAGACTATTCCCATAATATTCAGGTCCGGGTTTGCCTTCTTTTTTACTTTTTTTATTGTCAGCATAAGCTGAGCAAGTCCCTCAAGAGCAAAATGCTCGCATACCATCGGGACAATTATCGTATCGCAGGCTATCATTGTGTTCATTGCAAGAATACCCAGCGACGGGAGGCTGTCAATTATAATTATATCATAGTCGTCCTTTATCTGAAGAACAGCCTTTCTCAACTGAAACGACTTTTTCTCATAGCTTGCGAGTGCCTGTTCTGCCTCGCACAGCTGACTTGTAGCGGGCATTATGGAAACATTTTTATATCTCGTTTCTATAATTGCTTCCTGCGGACGGCGCTCGCCGAGAATTACATCATATGTAGTTATATCCAGCGTTTTCTTTTTAATTCCGAAGCCGGTTGTAGCATTTCCCTGCGGGTCAAAGTCAATAAGAAGCACTTTTTTCCCCAATTGTCCCAGTCCTGCGGCAATGTTTACAGAAGTTGTCGTCTTTCCGACACCGCCTTTCTGATTAACCACGCCGATAACTATGCCCATTTTTTCTCCCCCTTTATCACTATTATTTATATTATATCACACTCTGTTGTAAAAATAAAGCCCTTTTTTCATTTTTCATGTATATTTTAAAAAATAATGTTCCACATGGAACAATTCTGTCGAAAAATGTTCCATGTGGAACAATTGCGTTCACACATTCAGATATTCAGAGGGAATTTTATCACATACTCATAGAAACTGTCGCTCTTCACAGCAGAAGTCACGCAGGGAATATTGTTTTCCTTCATACGCTTGATAAGAGCGTTTATTGAATTCATGTAGAGCCTTGGCGGCGCCTTAAAGAAATTCTTGTTATGCTTGGGTTTTGCAGTGGGCTGTTCACCCGACAGGGCTTCATTAACAAGCTGCTCTGTCTGGTCAAGATTAAGCTTTCTTGTAACAACTTTCTCGATAAGATTGAGCCGCTTTTCGCTGTCGTCGATCCGGATGATTGCTCGCGCCTGACGCTCGGAAAGATTTCCTCCAATAAGCAGTCTGCGTTCCAAATCTGTAAACCTAAGCAGCCTAAGCTTATTTGCAATGGTTGATTGTGCCTTGCCAAGCTTTAGCGCTGCGTTTTCCTGCGTAAGACCGTAAACGGAGATGAGCTTTTCAATAGCCAGAGCCTCCTCAAAATAGCTTAGATCCTTACGCTGAATATTCTCAATCAACGCAAGCACAGCCGATTTCTCGTCGTCAACACTCATAACAATACAAGGAATCTGCTCCATACCAATCAGTTTTGCGGCACGAGTTCGGCGTTCACCGCTGATTATTTCATACAGAGCACCGTTTTTTCTCACGCAGACAGGCTGAATAATACCGTTTTCGCGGATACTGTCGGCAAGCGATTTAATTGCCGCGTCATTAAAATCCGTTCTCGGCTGCGACTTGTTTGGGATAAGCAAGCTAACGTCGAGCATGACAATTTTCTGTGCTTCCTTTTCTTTAAATTTGAATATTCCGTTCATATGTACTTCCTTTCTCGGGTAATGCCGTTGCTTTGTATCTTGATTATACCATTAACAGGAAATAATATCCACAAGTTTTTATCGCATTTCCCGACAGAAAAACAGAATATTCAAATAAAAAAGCCGCATCAAAGCGGCTTTTTTGTGATATTTGCGAAGCTCCTCGGATATTTTGTCGGAGTATCGGTGATTTTTTTTATGATAACAAGGCGGCGGTCATCGCCGTTGGGAAGCTTGTAATCAAAAACGCGCTCCGTTTTTCCGCCAAGTATTTTTATTGCATTCCCGGCATGAGAAATATCCTCATTGACCGATTTCAGCGCAGCAAAAATACCGCCGTTTTTTACAAACGGAATACAAAATTCAGCCAGAACAGGCATAGCAGCGACCGCTCTTGCTGTCGCAATATCAAATTGACCGCGCCTTGACCTACCAAGCTCCTCGCTTCTCGCATGAACTATTTCCGCACTAACACCGATTTTATTGCAGGCAAGCTCAAGATACACGCACCGCTTTTTGAGGCTGTCGCAAAGCGTTCCACTGAGATCGGGACGGAATATAAGAAGCGGAATCGACGGGAAACCGGCTCCCGTACCCACATCAATAAATGAAGAACCCTTCGCAACGTCAAACATTGTAAACGGCAGCACGCTGTCCACAAAATGCTTCATAACAACGTCCTGAAATTCGGTGATCGAGGTCAGATTAACGTTTTTATTATATTCTACCATAAAATCGCACAGCACGGAATATTGCTCTGCCTGTTTCTCGTTTATTTTTATACCTGCGCTGTCAAAGGTACCGATTATATATTCAATTCTGTCCACCGTTCTCCCCCTTCCCCGCGAGCCAGATGAGCAGCACGGAAACATCTGCGGGGTTTACCCCCGAAATTCTCCCTGCCTGCCCTACATTAAGCGGTTTATGTTTGTTCAGTTTCTCCTGTGCCTCAAGCCTTAGCCCTTTTATTGTCTTGTAGTCAACGTCCTGCGGCAGTTTTTTCTCTTCAAGACGCCGCATTTTTTCGATCTGTTCCTGCTGGATCTTAATATATCCCGAATATTTCATTTCAATTTCAAGCTTATTTACCAGTGAATATTTAAGTTTGGGTCTTTCGGGGTCAAATTTCTCGAAATCCGAATAGGAAAGCTGCGGACGTTTAAGCAGCTCGTACAGCTTTATTCCCGAAGTAACAGGCGTTGTTCCTTTTGCGGTGAGCATTTTATTCACCTCGTCCGACGGGTGGATCGTCACGCACTTGATACGCTCGATTTCTTGTGAAATAAGCATACATTCCTGTTCAAACTTAGCATATCTTTCATCGGATACAAGCCCTACCCTATGCCCTATCGGAAGCAGCCTGTCCGGAGCATTATCCTGCCTTAAAATAAGGCGGTATTCGCTGCGTGAGGTCATCATTCTGTACGGCTCGGAGCACCCTTTTGTCACAAGGTCATCAATAAGCGTACCGATATAGCTGCCCGCTCTGTCAAGGATCATCGGCTCCCTGCCCAATATTTTCAGCGCCGCATTAATACCCGCAACTATTCCCTGAGCTGCCGCTTCCTCGTAACCACTCGTGCAGTTAAACTGACCCGCACCGTAAAGCCCGCTCACCTTCTTAAACTCAAGCGTAGGCAGCAGCTCAAGCGGGTCGCAGCAGTCGTACTCTATCGCATATGCGGGACGCATTATCTCGACGTTTTCAAGCCCCTTAATTGTCCTTAAAAACTTCAGCTGAACATCTTCGGGCAGGCTTGACGACATTCCCTGAAGATAATATTCGTCGGTATCAAGCCCCATTGGCTCAACAAAAAGCTGATGGCGCTCCTTATCCTTAAATCTTACAATTTTATCCTCAATACTCGGGCAATACCTCGGACCTATTCCCTCAATTCTCCCCGAATACAGCGGTGATCTGTCCAGATTATCAAGTATCACCTTATGAGTTTCCGCATTTGTATAAGTCACATAACAATCCGCTTTGTTTTCCATTACACTCTCGTTGTCAAATGAAAACGGCATGATCTGCTCGTCGCCCGTCTGTTTTTCCATAACAGAAAAGTCTATCGAACGCTTATGAACGCGCGCAGGCGTTCCTGTCTTAAACCTCCTCATGGAAAGGCCCAGCTTTTTCAGGCATTCCGTAAGCGAAGTCGACGGCAGAACATTATCCGGACCGCTTGTATAGCTAAGCTCGCCGATATGTATTTTTCCGTTAAGATAGGTGCCTGTCGTGATTATCGCAGCCTTTACGGGATAGACAGCTCCAAGCTTTGTCCCGACAGAAATCACCTTTCCGTCCTCAACGCCGACCTCCGTGACCTCTGCCTGTTTTATAAACAAATTTGGAGTGTTTTCAAGCGTCTGCTTCATATATGTGTGATATTTAACGCGGTCGCTCTGAACTCGCAGACTGTGCACGGCAGGTCCTTTGCCTCGGTTTAGTATTCTCGACTGAATAAAGGTAGCGTCCGCCGCCTTTCCCATCTCCCCGCCCAGCGAGTCGATCTCACAAACGATCTGTCCCTTAGCTGAGCCGCCAATGCACGGATTGCACGGCATATTCGCAATACAGTCCAGCGAGAGCGTAAAAATCGCAGTTTTCAGTCCCAGCCGAGCTGCCGCCAACGCAGCCTCACAGCCCGCGTGACCCGCGCCTATAACTGCAACATCATATTCTTCAAGCGTATAGCTCATAGAATTTCTATCCTTTCGACATAATGTTCCACGTGGAACGAAATTGATAAAAATTTGCCCGAACCGAAATTGTTCGGGCAAATAATTGAATTATTCTTCTGCGTTATCGGAATTATCAGTGCCTTCCTCGTCGGCAGGCTCGTCATTCGGTTCTTCGTCGGGTTCAACGGTTTCATTTGCCTCCGCAGCAAGCGAAGCCTGTATTTCCTCGTCAGAAGCCTTGTCAACCTCGACAGTTTCCTCCTCGTCATCATGCGGAGTTCTCGTAAAGGAAGCCACCCTGTCCTCCGTGCCGAGTTTCATTACGCGCACGCCTGAAGCGGGTCTGCCCATAACTCGCAGGTCGTTAGCCCTGATTCTGATAACAACGCCGTCCGCACTGATAAGGATAACATCATCATCGGGACCGAGCGTTTTAATTCCGCAGACATATCCCTTTTCATCACTTACGGGGTAATTTTTAAGACCATATCCTCCGCGATTCTGGAGCCTGTAACTGCCGACTGCCGCGCGCCTGCCCATTCCCTTATCGGTAACGGTGAGTATCGTCGCGGTTTCGTCGAATATCTTGGTAGCACCGACGATATAATCACCGTCGCGGAACTTGATAGCCTTAACGCCCCTTGCGATCCTGCCCATATTTCTTATCTTGTTTTCGTCAAATCTTATTGCCATGCCGTTTCTCGTAGCAATAAGCACGGTGCAGTCACCCTCGGTGAGGAACGCTGCCGCGATCTCGTCGCCCTCGTTGAGCGAAACGGCGCGCAGACCCATCTTGCGGACATTCTTGTATTCGGAGAGTCTCGTGCGCTTTATCATGCCGTTTTTGGTTATGCAGATGAAGTACTTGTTCTCCGCAAAGTCCTTTGTAGTCATCATTGCGGCAACCCTCTCGCCCTCGGAGAGCTGGAGCAGGTTGACGATATTCATTCCGCGCGACTGCTTGCTTCCCTCGGGGATCTCATAGCACTTCATGCGGAACATATTGCCCTTGTTGGTGATATAAAGAATATTTTCATGCGACGACGCGATGAACATATTCTCAACGAAATCCTCCTCGCGCTGCTTCATGCCGCTTACGCCTCTGCCGCCGCGCTTCTGAATATTGTACACCTCCGCAGGCTGACGCTTCACATAACCGAGGTTTGTATAAGTAACAACGCAGTCCTCCTCGGGGATAAGATCCTCGATATCTACCTCGCCGCTGACAGGCTCGATAGCTGTTCTTCGCTCGTCGCCGTACTTTTTCTTCATAACGGTAAGCTCGTCGCCGATCACCTTGAGCAGCTTGTTATTATCCGCGAGCAGCTCAAGCATTTCCTTAATAAGCTCGCGCTTTTCCTTTAACTCGTCCTCTACCTTGCTCTTTTCCATTCCCGTGAGAGCGCCCAGACGCATCTGCACGATCGCGTCAGCCTGCGCCTCGGAAAGCGAATAGGTATGCTCCTCGAAAAATCCCGTCTGTGAAACGTCGATATTTCTGAAGCGCTCAATAAGGCGCTCCTTGCCCTCGGGAATGCTCTTACTGCTTCTCAGTATCGCAATTACCTCGTCGATAAAATCAATAGCAAGCAGGAAGCCCTCAAGAATATGGGCGCGCTCCTGCGCCTTTTCGAGGTCGTATTTGGTTCTTCTTGTAACGACATCTACCTGATGATCAAGGTACAGCTCCAGCATATTTTTCAGCGTGAGCACCTTAGGCTCGCCGTTCACCAGCGCAAGCATAATAACGCCGACGGTATCCTGAAGCTGAGTATAGCTGTACAGCTTATTGAG
>CAMERU010000096.1 GCA_945935925.1 uncultured Clostridia bacterium
GAGAGTTTACGAAAGGACCTTGCAGTACTTATCGAGGAACAAACCCGCCATATTCGGTATATACAGACCATGACGGTTATCGGAATGGCAACTATGGTAGAAAGCCGTGATTTGTCCACGGGCGGTCACATCAAACGCTCAAGTATGGTGGTAGAAGTGTTTGCGGCGAGGCTTAACAACGAGAAGGAACTGTTCCCGAAAAAACTGCTTGAAGACGTTATTCGTGCGGCGCCTATGCACGATTTGGGCAAGATCGCGGTTGAGGACAGGGTTCTCCGAAAGCAGGGGAAATTCACTCCCGAGGAATACAACGAGATGAAAAAACACTCTGCCGAGGGGGCTCGGATAGTGAAGCAGATCCTTGACGGAATAGAAGACCCACAGTTTGTGCGCATAGCCAAGAATATCGCTAATTATCACCATGAGAAATGGGACGGTTCGGGATACCCCGAAGGACTTGCGGGCGAGGATATTCCTATTGAGGCGAGAATAATGGCGCTTGCAGATGTGTTCGACGCGCTGGTAAGCAAACGCTGTTACAAGGACGCGTACACTTACGACAAGGCATTTTCAATCATTGAGGAATCTATAGGAACGCATTTTGACCCGACATTGGGCAGGATTTTCCTTCTATGCCGCCCCGAACTTGAAAAACTTTATACTGCATTTAATAACACATAGTATCTCTACAACCTGATGTTGCATAATCATACTGCCTTGCGTCGTCGGCTTTCCTCGTAGCCGACGCACTCCGGCAATTTTGTCTTTTCAAACCGGTTTTTAGAGATGTCCTTATGTACAATCCTAAAAGCGGGTCGTATAATAGCGTAGTATATTATAAGCTAAGCGATGGTATATTTGGAACGCAAATGTGCAATTCAGACGGCACGGAAAAGGAGGAGTAAAGGTGAAAACCTACAATAAAGAGATAGTAAATTCAGTATATAAGCTGTGGGTCGATACCTTGGGTATGGAAGCGGTAACGCTTCCGTCTAAGGTTGATTGTATGCCCGTAATCAACTGCTACAAGTACAAGGATATGTTTCTGCGTCTTGATACATTCAGGGACGGCGACGAGCTTATATACTGTATAGAAGCCGCAGATAGCAAGGATCTTGCGCAGAATAACATTTTTGACGATGCTTGGCTCTATCCCGAGTCAATGGGTAAGTATAAAATTCTGGAGGGTATGCAGTCCGATTTACAGAGTGCATAGTTAACGCACTGCGTTCAAAGCGGCGGACTAGGACAATAAAACGAAAAAATTAGTAATGAGAACGAGCAGATAATTTGCGCAAACACCGGAAAGCCTATGGATTTTGGCTGGTGTAATGTAATGTTTGATCAGCTGGGGCTTGAGGGTAAGTCTAAGGTAGTACCTGCCGAATACATACAGCATGACAACTGGCAGGAGCGCTGCAAGAATTGCCATGTATATAATGAGTACACGAAGTAAGTTCTGAGCAAACAACGACAAAAAATAATGTCGGGCTTATAATAACCATGAGCAGGCACTTATGGACAAGCTGCAACTGTATGGGGAAGAGAACTGCCCAAATCTTGTATAAACTCCTTTGTTACGGCACGGAGGATATCCAAACGCTGTTAAAGGAAACAATAGCGGAGTTTATGGAGGACAGCCTTAAAGCTGATTTATCAGGCTGTTGACAAACGATCGGCGCCGGCTGCCCCGAATGATTTCGCTGTAATTTGGGATAACCTTATCTTGATTCCTTTCTTAGCTTTCTTTCTCCGAATATTTTTTCTGCGATCTCTATACCCCTTGGGGTTGCTGCAATTCCTCCCCGTGCTGTCTCGCGCAGCGCCTCGGGGAGCATTTTTCCTGTCCTGAACATAGCGTCCAGCACCTGATCCGGAGGTATCGGCACCACCATACCTCCTATTGCGAGATCGGCGCTTATCAACGCGTTTATCGTTTGGGAAGCGTTTCTCTGCGCACAGGGTATCTGCACCAGTCCCGCAAGGGGATCGCACACCATCCCCATTATATTGATCAGCGCAATGGAAAACGCGCTCATTGCGTCCTCGGGGGAATGCCCCATCATCTCAACAGCGGCAGTCGCAGCCATTGCGCCTGCCGCGCCGCATTCCGCCTGACAGCCGCCCTCCGCGCCGGATACTGTGGCGTTTTGTGTGATCACCGAGCCGATACCGGAAGCTGTGATAAGCCCGTGGATAACGGTTTCGTCCGACAAAGAAAACTCATCTCTCAGCGAGATAAGCACCGCCGGAAGAATACCGCATGATCCCGCGGTGGGAGCCGCGCATATCTTTCCCATTGACGCATTTACTTCAATACAGGAAAGCGCATAAGCCATAGCTTTGTTGATAAGTCCTCCGCATATCGTACTGCCGCCGCCCGAATAACTCCACTGCTGCGCCGAAAATCCCGAAACGAGATTTGCAACGGTGGGCTGCGGCGCGGAAAGAGCCTTTTTTGCGGAGCGTTCCATTATCTCAAAACGCTTTGTGAATGCCGCGAATATTTCTTCCTCGGAAACGCCGCTAAGCTCCGATTCCTCCCGAACGACAGCTTTCCATATGGGTATTTTCTGTTCCCGAGTGATCCAGATAAGCTCGCTGAATGAATTGTACATAACTTTTACGCTCCTGAAAAGGGTTTGATTATCTCCGCTTCTTCTATTCCGGGTATCTCCGCGATCTCCTGCGCGATATCATACGGCAGCGGAAGATCGGTTTCAATAACACAGCACGCCGCTCCGCCTTTTGCACGGCGGATAAGCTGCATCTGTGCGATGTTGAAATCCCGTTTCGCCAGCACTCCGCTGACAGCGGACACGATACCTTTTGAATCGCTCTGTCGGATCAGCAGCACGGGATTGGTCAGGGTCAGTTCGGTGCGAAATCCGTCCACCGATGTTATCACGATTTGTCCGCCGCCTGTTGAAGAGCCGATGATCTCCTCTGTCTTACCTTCAAAGTCCGAAAAACGCATTACCACCGTATTCTCGTATTCCGACTCGTACTCCGACTCGTAGAAGCTGATATCAACGTTCTGTTCCCGTGCTATCTCAAACGCTTTCGGAAGACGTTCGTCATCTGCGGAAAGCCCCAGCGCTCCCGCGGCAAGGGCAAGGTCGGTGCCGTGACCGCACCATGTCCTTGCGAAAGAGCCGCACAGCCCGAAGCTGACGCTTTTCACCGGTCTGCCGAATATAGTCCTTGCCGCCCCGGAAAGCCGCGCGGCGCCTGCGGTATGAGAGCTGGACGGTCCTATCATGACAGGCCCTATGACCGAAAAAATACTGACCCTCATACGAGCCCTGCCGCCTTTTCGGCGGCTTTGACGCAGTTGCACAGCAGCATGGCGATAGTCATCGGACCAACGCCGCCGGGTACGGGAGTTATCGCGCCGCATATCGGTTCCACGCTCTCAAAATCCACATCACCGCACAGCTTTCCGTTCTCCATACGGTGTATGCCGACATCTATCACCGTCGCGCCGTGCTTTACATACTCCGCGGTCACCATTTTCGGTTTACCCGCGGCGCAGACAAGTATATCCGCCTGCTTTGTGATTTCTGTCAGATTCTTCGTATGGGAATGGCATATCGTTACTGTGCCGTTCTTTTTCAGCAGCATAGCAGCCATGGGCTTTCCCACGATATTGCTCCTGCCGATGACAACGCAGTGTTTTCCGTCTGTCTGAATGCCGCTTCGCTCCAGCAGCTGTATAACACCGGCGGGCATGCAGGATTCAAGGCATTCGCTGCCGAGGTTCAGCTTGCCGACATTGCACTCGCTGAAGCCGTCCACGTCCTTTTCGGGAATGACCGATTGAGTAACTTTGTTACTGTCTATATGCGGCGGCAGCGGCAGCTGAATGAGCACGCCGCTAACGGTGGCGTCACTGTTAAGTCTGTCGACAAGAGCAAGCAGCTGCTCTTCGGAAGTGCTTTCGGGCAGCTCGAAGGATCTTGACGCAATCCCTATCTCCTCGCAGCCGCGTTTTTTGTTGCGCACATATACCGTTGACGCAGGGTCGTTTCCCACCTGAATTACCGCCAGACAGGGAGCGGCTCCCTTTGCGTGAAGCTGTTCCACCTTTTCTTTCAGCTCGTTCTTTATATCCTGTGATATTTTCTTTCCGTCTATGATGAGTGCCATATCCGTTACCCTCCGTTATCAGTATATGGGGAATTTTTCGCAGAGCTTCGCAACTTCGTCGGCGATGTACCCGGTCTTGCTCTCGAAATCGTTCACGCACAGCGCGATAAGCTCGGCGATCTTCTTCATTTCGGGTTCTTTCATTCCGCGCGCGGTGACGGCGGGAGTTCCGATACGCACGCCGGAGGTGACAAATGCCTTTTGCGGGTCGTTGGGGACGGTGTTCTTGTTCAGGGTTATGTGCACCTCGTCGCAGCGGCGCTGGAGCTCCTTGCCGGTAACGTCCGTGCCGCGCAGGTCTGCAAGCATGAGGTGATTGTCCGTGCCGCCTGTCAGTATCTTCACGCCGTTGTCGATAAGGCAGGAAGCCAGTGCCTGTGCGTTGTTTACGATCTGCTGCTGATAGGTCTTGAATTCGGGCTTCAGCACCTCGCCGAAGCACACTGCCTTTGCTGCAATAACGTGCATGAGCGGGCCGCCCTGTATGCCGGGGAATACCGCCTTGTTAAAGTTGAATTTATCCTGCGCCGCCTGACTTGCGAGTATCATTCCGCCGCGGGGACCTCTGAGCGTCTTGTGGGTGGTGGTGGTCACAACGTCGGCATAGGGTAAAGGGGAGGGGTGAAGCCCTGCCGCGACAAGTCCGGCGATATGCGCCATATCCACCATGAGGTAAGCCCCCATTTCATCGGCGATCTCGCGGAAGCGCTTGAAGTCTATCGTTCTTGCATAAGCGCTAGCCCCTGCAACTATCATTTTAGGCTTGTATTCCTTTGCTGTTTTCAGAACGTTGTCGTAGTCAAGGAAACCGTCTTCGTCAACGCCGTAATGAACCGCGTTGAAATATTTACCCGAGATGTTCACGGGGCTTCCGTGGGAGAGGTGTCCGCCCTGATCAAGGCTCATTCCGAGAACGGTGTCACCCGGCTCCAGCATCGCGAAGAACACGGCTGTATTTGCCTGTGCGCCGGAATGCGGCTGAACGTTTGCGTATTCGCAGCCGAATATTTTCTTTGCGCGTTCAATGGCAAGCTCCTCCACCTTGTCGACGCATTGGCAGCCGCCGTAATATCTCTTTGCGGGATAGCCCTCGGCGTACTTATTTGTGAGGATACTTCCCATTGCAAGCATTACCTGCTCGGTGACGATGTTCTCCGACGCGATAAGCTCGATATTTCCGCGCTGCCGCGCCATTTCTTCTTTCATTGCGCCGCCCACCTCGGGGTCATACTCTGCAATCTGCTGTAAAATGCTGTCGATCATTGCATTTCGTCCTTTCTTCATACCGTTTCGTTTTGTTTTTCGTCAAACAAGCATACAAAAAGAGGCACAAAGCCGCATTTTCTGCATGCCTTTGTGCCTCTGTCGTGTTACCTGAAAGATTTACCCTCGTCGGTGCGCCATTGCTTTCCAGAGTATCGTCAGATACAGGTCCTTTTACCTGAGAGTTTTTTGCACTTTCCCCTTCGGTGCCGCATGGGCGGTCTCTCCCCGTATCGTCTGCCGATATTATTGTTTGATTGTTTGGATTATATCACATTTTTGCAGGTTTGTCAATACATTTTTCAAAAAAATCGTATTTTTTGAAATGAGATTTTTTGTATATAATCTCAAACGGCTTTATGATGCGGAACTGCGCGCTGCACAAAAATAAGCTGAACCCAAATCTGCAAGCTGAGCAAAACAAAAGTGCAAAAAATATTACATATTGACCGCAAAGCCGCTGAATCGGCGTCGTTATCGGCGACGGTTTCATTGTTTATCGGATTTATTCCGTTTGCCATTTTACGGATATGGGATTCTGCACGAATCAGCTTGTCAACCGGATCTTCACCATATTATAACCATCGGGGAACACTTTATTCCTCGCCCTTTTTCAGCCAAATTTCGGGCAGTATAACCGCCGCGGATTCTTCCGTTTCCTGTTTTACCCATTCGACAATAAAGCTCACTATCGCCTTGTACGGTACATATCCCTTTTCGCGCAAATCCGCAAGCTTTTCGCGCACCGCCTTTGACGGAATGACAAGCTTATTCCCGTTTGCGTAGAGGACGTCGCCCATTATCTCCAACTCGTCGCCGCTTTGCAGCGCGAAAACCTCGGCTTTCTTCCCGATAAAGAAATCAAGGAACACATCTTTCATTCCAAGCTGCATTACAAGCTCCTCGGGTTCGGGATAATCCTGCTTGTCGGTTTCGCGTTCGATTCCCTCGGCGGAAATATCGTCGAAAATCGCGCTGTTACAGTGAATGTACAGCTTGTTTTTTGCGCGGGTCATGCCTACATAGATCTTGCGCTTTTCCTCGTCGGTGCTGTCGCACGATTGATTCAGCATGATGTACACATTGTCAAACTCCCTGCCCTTTGCCTTATGGATAGTGGATATTGTTACGGCATTCTGCTCCTGCGGGGTAAAGGTATCATAGCCTGACTCGAAGATAAACATATCAAAGTCGGATTTGTACAGCGCTCCGCCGCTTACCTCCTCGAACTGCGACAGCATATTCAGCACCGTTTCAAGGCAGGCGCTTTTGCTGTATTTTTCGCGCAGCTGCTCCTTTGCGCTGTTCCATGTGCTTTCGGAGATTATCGGCGAACTTCCCTCGGAATTGCGCTCCAAAAGCTTTGCGAACATCTTAACCTCGGCAAGCTGGCTCATACGGAAACCATCGCTGCTTTGAATAAGCCTTGCGGGAATACCCCGCTTTGTCAGCAGCCCCAGCATACGCAAAGCGTCGTCGTTGGTTGTTGTAAGAATTGCTGCGGTGCCGTCGTTGTGCCATGTGTCTTGCAGGCAGTCGGCAACGGGGGTATCCATGTGCTTTGCCGTGTGCTTAATCAGCTTTACAACGCCATCGTCCTCGCGCACGGCGCGTATTGGCTCGTCTTTCAGGCGGTTGGTTATCCTCTCGGCGTAGGCGTTCGCCAGAGCCACAATCCTGCGGGCGCTGCGGTAGTTGTCAACCATTGTGTAATGCGCCGCGCCATAATCCGTAATCAGGCTTGCCATGTGCGCGGAGCTTGAATTACGGAACTCGTAGATGTTCTGGTCGTCGTCGCCTACGGCAATAACGCGCATATCCTCGTTGCGCACCATCAGCGCCTTTATAAGCGCAAACTCGTTCGCGTCCATGTCCTGCGCTTCGTCAATAACGGCAACGGTTTTTGTGATCTGCCCCTGCTCGACCTCGCCCGCGGAAATCATTCTCGCCGCTTGCGCCACTATGTCTGCGGAATTTTCAAGCGAGCCAATTCTTCCCGTAATATCAAAGCAGTAGCTGTGGAAGGTCATTATGTCCATATAGCGCACCGCGCCGCCCATAAGCGCACAAAGCCGCTGCCTGAACTCCGTAGCCGCCGCGCGTGAGAAGGTCAGCATAAGAAGCTGCTCGTGCTTGGTGTCCTCCATCTGATAGAGAGAAGCAAGCTTGCGGACAAGCACCATTGTCTTGCCGCTTCCCGGTCCCGCCGTAACGACAATGTACTTAGACGCGTCATCGTTAATTATATCCTGCTGGCGCGGCGAAAGCGAACCGAAAATGCGGTCGAATTTCTCGGGGGTGATGTTGCGGTTAATCTCCTTTTCACGACCCGCGAAATACTTCGCGATGAATTTCTTGTAGTCCATGCCGAAATAATCCGACACGAACCGCAGCGCCGCGTCATAGTCGCGGGTCATCATATTCGCGTACTCGCCGACAATGTGTATCTGCTGAATTTTCTGCTTGTAAAACTCGCTCAGCTGCTTGTAGTCCTCGGTTTTGTAGCGGATATTGTTGTTCTGCTCCAGACGGGTTATCTGCATGGCGTTGTACAGCACCAGAAAGCCGCCCTCTATGTCGATCGCGCCTATCTTTGAAAGGTAGAGCAGGGCTGACTTCACGTCCTCCATGTCGGGCTTTTCAAGCGAGCGCTCGCCGCAGTATTCCGGCAGCTCAAGCTCCGAAA
>CAMERU010000097.1 GCA_945935925.1 uncultured Clostridia bacterium
CTCGATAAGCTCGCCTGTCATGAAGTCACCGCCCGTTGCCGCACATCGCTCGTCATCTCCGAAAAGGGCGTATGTATTGTTAAGCCGCTCAACGGGATCCTCTATTTCGTCGTCCTCGATAACCTCCGGCTCGGATTCAACGGGCTTAGTCGTTGCGGTCGTGGTCGTTGCGGGCTTGGTCGTTGCGGGCTTGGTGGTTGCGGGCTTGGTGGTTGCGGTAGTTGCTGCGGTCGTGGTGGTTGCTGCTGTTGTTGTGGTTGCTGCTGTGGTGGTCGCGGGGGGAGTTGTTTCGGGGGTAGAAGTTTCGGGGGTCGAGGTTTCGTTCTCGGATGTTTCGTTAGTTTCACCTGCGGGCTCGCTTGTATTCACATCGGAAGCGTCGGGAGCAGAGGTTTCGGGAGCGCTTGTTTCGGGGTCGGACGCGCCCGCGCCCTCGGACGAGGTGTTATCCGTGGAAGATACGCTGCTGTCGGTCGTATCGGAAACGCTTTCGCTGCTTGTCGCGCCGCTGCACGCGGTGAGTGAAAGCACCATCATTGCCGCAAGTATTATCGCTGTAAACTTTTTCATTGTTATTCCTCCATTGTCATTATTACGTTGGTAGCTGTCAGTATTTTTCGCTGACTACCCATTCCTGCGTGCTGTCGTCAAACGAAAGCAGCAGCACGCGGCTGCTTCCGCCGTTCTGCGCGGTCAGTTCAAACTCCGCGCCGATGTCCCACAGCGGGACGCTCCATATCAGCGACGCCTCTCCGCTTATCTCAAGCGGACGCTCCGCAGGCAGGGTGCTGTCTGCTCCGACGACAAGCAGCTCTCCCCCCGACACATCAACGACGGTCGTTCCCGAAGCTGTTATTTCCACGGAAATATCGGTGGTATCCATCGAATAAGCCCTGGCGTCTGCCGCTGCCACTGCCGCTGCGGCAGGACTGCTTATCGTAACAGCCTTTTCGGAAGGGTCTGCACCCATTACAAGGATATCCGTCCCGGTTCTGCCCGATACAAAGAATACTATCCCTGCCGCCGCGCAGGCTGCCGCAGCGGTGCAGGCTCCGAATATCGGCAAAGGCGACCGCCTGCGGAAAGGCTCCTGTGCTTCGGCGATAATATCGTCATCAAGCATTGTTATCGCGTCCGCAAGAGCTTCATGCTTCATACGGATATCCCCTCGCTTTCAAGAAATTGTCTTAGTTTGTTGCGCGTTCGGAAAAGCATCGACTTGACCTTGCTTTCCGAGTAGCCTGTTTTCGCCGCGATATCCTCGATACTTTCGCAATAGAAATATCTCATGACAAAAATGCTGCGCGGCTCTCGCTTCTGCGTTTTCAGAAAGCTGTTAAGGCAGTCGCGGATATGCTCCGAATCGCTCTGTGCGCCTTTCTTATCGGGAATGCACTCGTCAAGCTCGTCAAGCGACAACGCAAACTCGCCGCCGAATCTTTTCTGCGTGCGTTCCGCTTTCAGCCTGTTAAGTGCAAGGTTTCTGACTATCCTCGCGAGAAACGGCATAAATGGGTCGGGTCTTTTCGGCGGTATAGCGTTCCACAGCCTGAAATATGCCGTGTTGACTATCTCCTCGCTGTCCTGCGGGTCGCCGAGTATTCCGAAGGCGATCTTTCCGCAGAGCCGTCCGTATTTTGCCGACGTTTCCGAAACAGCGCGTTCGTCACGCTGCCAGAAAAGGTCAAGGATACTTTCGTCGTCCATAACGTCCCCTTCCCTAAGACAGCGCTGCTCACAGGTTCATTATCACTGCCCTATCTATATACACAACATTTTTTTGTCCGCGTTGCATTTTCTTAAAAATTTTTTGAAAAAAACTTTTTGTACATTATATCATATTTTAAAAGTTCAGGCAAGCCGAAGAACTGCGTTGATTTTTCATGCGGTAACTGCCGCAGCTTATGCCGCTTCAACTGCAAGCCCGACAGGCAGGCGCCTGTCGGGAAGTATCATCATATTGCTGTTATATCGGTATAGAATATCCCCGTCAAAAGCTGAACGCCCACAGACACGGCTGTTATCGCGACCCAACAGCAGCAGCCCATAAGGATAGGCTTCCCGCCGTTTTTAACAAGCTTCACAATATTTGTATTGAGCCCGATAGCACCCATTGCCATGGCGATAAAGAATTTAGCGAGCCATGTCATGAATTTTACGAAGGTTCCGCTGTAAAACTCGGTGAAGCCGCTTTCGGGGAGAAGTCCCACAACGGTGGTGATGACAGCCGCGCCGATAAAATACAGTATGAACCACGGGAACACCTTTTTAAAGGAGAAGCCCGACGCTTTTCCGCCCTCTTTTTTTGCCTTTCTTGTGCGGTGGAACGCGAGCGCAAGCGTTATCGGGATTATCGCAAGCGTGCGCGTGAGCTTGACAGTGACCGCCGCGGAAAGTATTCCCGTCGTGCCGTAAATGCTTTCGGCAGTGGACGCGGCAGCCGTAACGGACGAGGTGTCGTTCACGGCAGTACCCGCGAAAACCGCAAAACCCTCCGTTCCCAATCCGATCGCATGACCGAATGTGGGGAATATCAGCGCGGCAAGTATGTTAAACAGGAATATGACCGAGATAGCCTGCGCAACGTCGTCGTCCTCCGCCTCTATAACGGGGGCAGTTGCGGCGATAGCCGAGCCGCCGCATATTGACGAGCCCACGCCGATAAGACAAGCCGTTTTCGGGTCTATCTTCATCAGCTTCATCATGACAAATGCAACTATAAGCGATACCGCGATGGTGCAGATTATCACAGGCAGGCTCTTGCCGCCGACCTGCGCTATCGTTCCGAGGTCAAGCGAGAAGCCGAGGATTATTACCGCCCACTGAAGAATTTTCTTGGACGAAAACTTAACTCCTCCGCAGATAAGGTCATGCTTTGCAAATTTAGGCGCGGCGAGTGATATCATCATTCCCGCAAGGATAGATATTACGGGCGCACCGATAAGATTAAGCGAAAAATCGCCTATGCTCAACCCGCTAAACACAGTCGCCGCAGCCGCTATCGCCGCGCACAGAAGTATGCCGAGCGCGTTTTTCTTTATGAACGTCATTGTTCTGCTCCTTTTTTTGTCTATTGCAGTAAATCTTTTTATGCGAAAAACAGTATAGCATATTTTTCCGTTTATTTCAACACATTTTGTGCAATTACGATTTATTCCCTGTCAATTCGGCATTTTTGTACATTATGCGTACAAAATATGCCGCGGTTTATTCCGATTTAACGAAACAAACCGCGGCATTGCCCGCGCAATTACACAGAGATCATATTCGTGTAGATCCTTGCGTTCGTATAGATTATGTGGTCGGTGCAGCCGGAATTTGCGATGATATTTCCGCCGCTGTCGACAAGCTGTGCCTCAAGGAGTACCTTGTAATTTGAATATGTCCTGTTCTCGCTTTCAAAGACAGGTCCGGTTTTTACCGAATAGTTGGTTTCAACCTCGAATGACCCCGCCTCATATTTAAGCGCTTCCCTCTCAAAAATAAATTCATACACATTCGTTCCCGCAATTGTATTCAGAGTTCCGTCGCAGGCGTCTATCCTGACGTTGTTAAGATATTCGTCAATGTTCACAGCTTCATATGTACCCTCGGCGTTCTTCCGATAAAGGTAAAACGTGAACTTGACCCCGGTTGCCTTTTCCAGATCCTCTGACGGGATATTGAGCACATTGTAATAGCCGACAGCCCTGATAAGCTCGTTAGCCTCTCGCCCGTTTATGCCGAGCTTTGTAAGCTCGTCAGGCGAATTTGACGGGATATTGTAGCTTAGCGACGCGGCAACGATGTTCTCGCGGTAATAGCTCTTTGCGTCGGGAGCAGCGGGCTCGGCTGATATATTGCTCTGTCGGATATTGTCCTGAACATACGCAAGATTTGAGTTTGCCGACAGGACAACGCCGCAGGTGCTTTCCGGGGTCTTGCGCTCGGGGAACTGCTCGATTATGCCCACTTCATCGTAATAGGTTATCTGAAGGTCGTCACAGGTCACGGTAACGCTGCCGTCGGTTATCAGCTGCTGCTTGATATCCACCATGCCGCCCAAAGCGGTTTCACCCGTAAAGCAGATGACCGACTCGGAACAGCTGAAATCTGCCATGTAGCCGCTGCCGCCCGTGGTGTAGGTGCCGGTTACCTGCGGAGTGCCCTTAAAGCCCTTTTCTGTGTTACCTTCATCGTCCGTCTTTGTCGCTTCGATAATAAAGCCCTGATACAGATGTATCGACTTATACCTGAGGTAATTTCTCACGTCGTCGGCATTCTCGGGCTTGAGCGTAACGACGGTCTGCATCCTCGCAGTTATCTTGTTGTTATTCTCGTTTATTACCTCGTCGCCCGTTGTTTCAAAGGTGAACTGCTGATCGTAGAGATTGCCGAGTATCATGTGAACAATGCTCTCCTCAGAATTGGCGTTGTTCATTCGGGACGGGGTCATGCCGCTGTCACCCAGCCTTGACTTGCAGGTTATGGTGATGTTCCTCATGGGCGCGGAAGCGTCCGCTGCCGTGAAAAAGCTGATATAATAATCCTCGTCGACCATGAGCCTGCCGGACGCCTCGGTCATTCCCGCGCGCGGCGTGAGCGTTACGCTGTAAAGCTCGGCGTCCGTATCGGCGTCGTTCTTTCTTCTGTAATACTGACCGCTGCCGTCCCTGAATGTCGCCCTGCTGTCCGAGGCGTCGCACAGAACAAGATTTCCGTCATTGGAAACCGCCGCGCTCATCTCCGCAAAATTGCTCAGCAGATCGCAGAACGGCACGGGCTCGAAAGCGTCGCCTGCGGCGGAGCTGAATTTGTCAAGGGAAAGCACCTCGTCCGGGGCTGTGAACGCCTCCCCTATCGTGGAATAATACGCCGCGGAACAGTCATTCCTGTCCACAAGGACAAGCTTTGTATTATCGGGCAGCGGGTTGCTGCCTTTGAGGAGTATCGACTTTCCGTACCCTGCGAGCATATTTTCGCCGTTGTTTATCGCGTCCTGCCATTCCTGCGCGGTGCGCTGATATGAATAGGTAAAATGCAGCGTGACGGGCGTTCCGTAGCTTTCGAGAACGGGGTTGCCGTTGGAATAGAAGCTCGCGTTGTAGGTCGTTCCCGAAAGGGCGCCGACCCTGAATTCATACTTCAGCATTTTCTCAACATACACGGGGATATACAGGTGATAAGCCACCTTGCTTGTGTCGTTCGGGACAAAATACTGAATGTCGATAAGCGTGAAGCGGTTATCGTAGGAGCTGTCGTAATCCTTATCGGTCATTCTGAAATAACCGTTGCTTATCTCAAGCGACATAGGACCCGTCAGCTTTTCAAGCCCCGTTTCGCCGAGGGTATATGCCGATATGTCGACCCTGCACTTGCTGCTGTCGGCATTGGCGTAATTGCTTATACTTGTATCATTCGTCAGCAGATGGATATAGCTGTTTATCATCTCCGTGACATGACTGTAATTGGTGTCGTTTATGACAAAAACAGGGAAATTCTGTTCATCGGATACAACTGCGGAGCCCGCCTTGTCCTTGAATGTCGAGAGCTTAGCACTGTACTTGGCGAACGCGGCAGCATCGCTTGCCGTAACGTCGTTATAACCATAAACAGTGCCGATATCCGCAATGATATTATTTATCGCAGTGAAGCTTACACCGTCGCCCGTGATAACATCATGACCTGCCGAGCTGACCTCGACTGCGGGATTTACCGTTGCATAAGGACTTGCGCCCATATCAGCCACGTCCGAGCCCGAATTTACGGTAGGCTTCGCACTGTTCGCGGAAGCGCCGAGGCAGATACCGTCGTAGTCGGAGCAGATAGCATAGCCCGTGCCCTTGACAGTACCGAAATTATTGCGGACATATACGCCGCCGCTGTCCTTTTGGACAGATATGCCCGCAATGCTCACGCTGCCGCTCTCGACATAACCCGCAACGCTTCCTGCGTAGGTAGTCACGGAGAGCGCCGCGCCCGAGCCGTCCGTAAGCTGTACATTCTTGCTTACTATATTATATCCGCTGACATTCATATTTGTCGTGTTGTGACCGATGATACCGCCGACAGGCTTTTTGCCGCCGTCTTTGGTGACCATTATGGTGCTGTCGGAGATAAAGCTGTTTTTCAGAATGATGGCTTTTGCGGTCTCGGTTTTGGCGAATATACCGCCTGCGCATTCATAGTTGTTTCCGCCCGTAACAAGCGTGCAGTTTTCAACGGAAAGACCGTCCGCCGTTAACCCGTTGGTAACAAGTCCGACAATTCCGCCCGCCTGCATATAACCGCCGACATAGCTGTTTGTCAGATGTACGTCCGTCAGTGTGGCGGAGGTAACGGTTGACCTTATCGTGCCGATAATGCCGCCGTTATAGCTTGTCGATTCAATGCCGTTGTTTATGCTGATATTGTCCGCGAAAACGGACGACATGACCAGCTTCGGAGCACCGAAGCCGCCGATAACGCCGCCGGTGAACGACGTCTTGAAATATTCATCGACTCTTCCGCCGGAGATATTGATATCCTTTATCACCGTGTCGGAGCTTGAATTAATCGAGCCGAAAAGCCCGCCGGCACCCATGTTATCGTTGAAGTTGCCCGTGCCGGAAGCCGCGGATACGCTGTTAAAGGCGAACGAGCCGTTCTGTCCGTCGAATGTTACGGGGCAGTTGTTCACAAATCCGACAAGACCGCCCGCGATCATTGCGCCGTCGGCGGATACTCCGTCCGCATGGCAGTTTATATACTCCGATTTGCCGGACGCCGCAGAGCCGATAAGCCCGCCGACAACATATCTTGCCTTGACAACAACCTCGGACATATTCACATTCTCAAGCCTGAGCGTGCTTGAAATCGACGCGCCCGCGAGAGCGCCCGCGCAGCTATTATAATCCTTGTCGTTATGGGGTACTGCTTTTTCGTCGTTGAACACCGTATAATCGACAGTGCCCGACAAGGTTAGGTCAGTTATCTTATACCTGCCCGTGGTATCGTCCGCAAATCCGCTCGGCGTTACCGAGCTTTTGTTCTGCACAAGCGTATTGAACAGCCCTAGCCCCGTCTTGTAGTTCTTCTGGCTGTTCACATTATAATAAACGTCATAGCCGCTCTGACGGTAGCTGTACAGGGAAGAATTTAGCCTTACAGTTGTGTTATTGCCGCTTATTCCGTAGATGTACATCATAAGGCTTTCGCTGCTGCTCGTCATGGAGCCGATTCCCCTGAATCCGTCAGGCAGGACATATTCCCCGCCGTTCAGCACGATATGATAGGAGAAGCTGTTGTTGGTGAGATACCTTGCGGGGTAGTTTATCGTGGTATTTCCGTCGGCGGAGGTAACGCTGTTCGGAGTGTACTTATAGATAACATAGGGCACAGTATCGGCGTTGTTGCCGTAATTATCGCCGCTTGCTATTATGAAGTCAGCCGCCTCGGAAGCGTCGGTGCCGATGCTGCTGTAATCTGCGTGGCGCACCATCTGCCCGTTACCGTAGCTGTATGCGGTGGGATAGCCGCCGTTGAGATTCGCGCTGCCCGCGCCGCTCATTGCAATACAGCCCATAAGGTACAGCGCCTGTGCGTTCGGGGCAGTGATGTCGGCAGAATATATGCCGCTCTTCCCCGACGATTGATATGCAAGGGTCATCTGCGCGGCGTTAACATCTATGTCCGCGATGGAATAGTTCTTTGTTCCGTTCTTAACGGTAACAGACGCCTCGCCGGGCTTGTAGCTGTCCGATTCGGTGAAGGCGTAGCCGTCGATAACCCTGCCAATGATATGGTTGAGATACAGCCTTGTCTTTTTGTCGCTGCCCTTGTAATTATTTGATTTTACGGCGGTGAAATCCTTGTTTGCATTATCGGATATACCCGTGCAGTCGGCACCGTCCATGTTCCTGAAAATAACGCCGCCGTAACGGACAACGCCGATATAACCGCCGATGGCGGTATTACCGTAGCAGGAGCCGCTGAGCACGCTAATGGTATTGCTGTTTGTGAATGTCACGCTGACATTATCTATGATATTGTCGCCGCCGTTCACAATGCCGATAAGTCCGCCGTAAAATCGGCGTTTTCAATCCGCTCGCGCCACCCGTC
>CAMERU010000098.1 GCA_945935925.1 uncultured Clostridia bacterium
GATCCACTTGAATACCTTGCCGCAGATGTAGATTGCGTAGCAGTTCGGTGTGTTGTAGAGGGAGTCGTTGTCAGCCTGAGTCTTCCACTTGAGCATGGTGGGAGTTCCGGGGAGAACGTCGTCGGTGATGAGATCCTCGCGGATTATCGAAATAACAAGACCTGCGGGGCCTACGTTCTTCTGAACGCCGCCGTAGATAACGCCGTACTTTGTTACGTCAACCGGCTCGGACAGGAAGCAGGAGGACACGTCTGCGACGAGTGTGTGACCCTTTGTGTTGGGCAGGGTCTTGAACTTTGTGCCGTAGATGGTGTTGTTCTCGCAGATATAAACATAGTCGGCGTCCTCGGGGATATCGAGGTCGGAGCAGTCGGGGATATAGGAGAAGGTCTTGTCTGCGGAGGAAGCTACCGCAACGGCGTCGCCGTACAGCTTAGCCTCCTGATATGCCTTCTTTGCCCACTGACCTGTGATTATGTAGGCAGCCTTCTTGTTCTTCATAAGGTTCATGGGGACAGCGGCGAACTGCTGTGACGCGCCGCCCTGAAGGAACAGTACCTTGTAGTTGTCGGGAATATTCATCAGCTCTCTGATGTCCTTCTCCGCTTCCTTGATGATGTCATCGTAAGCCTTTGAGCGGTGGGACATCTCCATTACGGACATTCCGGTGCCCTTGTAATCGAGCATTTCGTCGGCAGCTTCTTTCAGGACCTCTTCGGGCAGAACCGCGGGACCTGCGCTAAAATTGTAAACTCTCATGGAAATCCTCCTGAACATGGCGGTCGATTGACCGCTTTAATACATTAACACTACTATTATAAGACAATTTCCGCAATATGTCAAGCGTGAAATAGGGGATATGCAAAATTTTTATTTTTCACTGCTGTGGTTTAAATCGTTTTTTGCAGAGGAGATATGGTTTGCAGTTTTTTGCAGTCGGAGATGGTGTATTATCACATCAGCGGAGGAAAGGCGGAGCAAACCTGCCCCCGCCGCAGAAAATTTGACAGGGAGGAATTTGATTTGGGCTTAAAAGAAATGCTGCTCGGGGCAAGGCGCCTGCCGTGCAGCACGGAGCTTTCCGCCTTTTATACGGACAGGATCGCCCACTGGGACGAGATTTACCGCGGCGGCGGGGAATGGCGCTACACGAGGCGCGGCGGTATCAACGGCGGAACAAGGCGCGTTGCGGCGCTGAATGCGGCAAAGGCAGTGTGCGCGGAGCTTTCGAGGCTGTGCTTTTCGGAGGGCACGGAGCTTATCAGCGCGGACGCTGAAACGGAGCGCTACCTTAAAAGGGTGCTGGACGAGAACGGCTTTTATGAGAGGTTCCCCGATTTCCTTGAAAAGGTGTTCGCGCTGGGCGGAGGTGTTATCAAGGTCTACTGGGACGGCGGCGTTAAGCTTGACCTTGTGACGGCGGACTGCTTTGTCCCCACAAAATGGGACAGCCGCGGCATTTACGGCGGCGCGTTCGGGTCGTTCGTTACGAGCGGCGGAAAGAGCTACATTCTCGCCGAAACACAGGAAATGACCGAGGAAGGCTGCGTAACGGAAAACAGGCTGATGAAAACCGACGGCGGACGCGCGGAGCTTTCGGAGGTGTTCCCCGAGCTGCTTGAGAGGAGCGTTATTTCGGGGATCTCAAAGCCGATGTTCGTTTATTTCGGCGCGGGGAGCGGGCTGCTTCCGCAGTGCGCGCCGCTGGGGTCGTCGGTATTTGCGGGGGCGGAGGACACGCTGAAAAATCTTGACATCGTGTTCGACAGCCTCGGCAGGGAATTCGTGCTCGGCAAGAAAAGGATAATAGTTCCGTACTATGCGGTGAGGGGCGAATACGACGAGAACGGCGATATCAAGCGTTACTTTGACGTCAACGACGAGGTGTTTCAGGCGCTGTCGGCATCGGATACGGACGAGCTGAAAATAACCGATAACACCGCGCAGCTTCGCGTTACGGAGCATACGGAGGCGATCGCGGCGCTGCTGGATCTGCTGTGTATGCAGACGGGGCTTTCGGAGGGCTCGCTTGCTTACAGGGACGGGACGATAAAGACGGCTGCGGAAGTTGTCAGCCGCAACAGCAGGACATATCGCACGCAGAGCTTCTACCGCAGAATGATATCCCTCGGCATGGCTTCGGTCGCGGAGAACATCTGTCTGCTCGGAAAGATGGCGGGGCAGCTCGGCGCCGGCGCGGCGGAAACCGCTTCGCTCAAATTTGCGGACGGCGTGAGCGAGGACGAGGGAACGCGCACCGACAGGGCGATAAAGCTTTATTCGGCGGGACTTATCTCCCGCGCGAGGGCGCTGTCGCAGATATACGGGATATCACTTGAGGAAGCGGAAAGCATGAAAGGAGAAGATGACAATGGACGAGCTTGAAATAAGAAATAATGAGGAGCAGACCGAACAGGCGGAGGATACGCAGGGCGCTGCCACCGAAACGGAGATGACCGTGGAGAACAGTGCGGAGGATCTCCGCGCGGCGCTGCTGGAGGCAAGCGTCAAGCTTGCGCTGCTGCTCTGCGGGGCGGCGAGGGAGCGCCTTGACGAGGCGGCAAAGCTTGCCTACGGCTTATGCGCTGCGGGTAAAACGCCCGACGAGGCGGCAGAGGAGATCATGGCGGGGTATCCCCACCTCAGAGCGGTTCAGCGCGATATACCGCAGCTCGCGGCACAGAGCGGCGGGCGCAATGACGGCTTTTCGGCGATAAGGAGCATTTTCGCGAGGAAGTAACCCGGAGTTTGCTCCGGAAAAATTCCGCCGGTAACACGGCGTTTACATAGATACGTCTTTGCGGGCTGCGTGCGCGGCAGCTTGCGATGACAGCATAAGCGGGCGGGAGGGAGCCGTCCGCTGCGGCGCAGACGGCGGGCGTTATCCCGGTCAGGAAAGGCGCGGCGGCAGCGGGCGCGGGTGTTGATTAACATTTATTATATGAAAGGAAGTTTTTTAAGATGGCAAACACTATTGAATATGCAAAGGTATTTCAGAAAGAGCTGGACAAGCAGGTGCTGGAGGGCTCTACCTCCGGCTGGATGGAGGAGAACGCTTCTCAGGTCATCTATAACGGCGGCAGCGAGATAAAGATGCCCAAGATGACCATGCAGGGGCTGGGCAGCTACGACCGCGACAGCGGCTACGCGGGCGGCGCGGTGACCTATTCCTTTGAAACCTTCACGCTCTCGCAGGACAGGGGCAGACGCTTCCGCATTGACGCGCTGGACGTTGACGAGAGCGGCTTCGGGCTGGCGGCGGCAAATGTTGCGGCGGAGTTTCAGCGCACAAAGGTTATCCCCGAGGTTGACGCTTACCGATACTCCGCGCTCGCGGGCGCGGCTTCCATAAGGGAGAGCTACACCCCCGACAAGTCAACGGTCATGTCCGATCTGCTTTCGCAGCTCAGCGCGGTGCGCGACGTCACCGGCGGCGAGGGCGAGGCGGTAATCATTATGTCGCGTCCCGTCTACGACAAGCTTATGTTAAGCAGCGAGCTCAGCAGCGCGGTCGACTGCGCGCAGTTCAGACAGGGCGAGCTTGAATTCGGGGTCAAGACCGTGAACGGCGTGCCTGTCATTCCCGTGCCCTCCGCAAGAATGAAGACCGCGTATAATTTCTTTGCGGACGGTGACGGCGGCTTTGCACCTAAGGAGGGGGCTAAGGATATTAACTGGCTTATCTGCCCCAAGGGCGCTCCCATTGCCGTATCCAAGACGGACAATGTGAAGATAATCACCCCCGAGATGAACCAGTTTGCGGACGCGTGGGATATCGACTACCGCAAGTATCACGACCTTTTTGTCCCCGAAAACAAGAAGGCGGCTATCGCTGTAAGTATTTCGGAGTAATTTTTTGACGGGAGCTGCGGGCGGCATACGGCTGCCCGCGGCTTTTAAAAAGGAGGTAATGCTATGATTATCACGGCTGATGAATACCGTGCAATGGGCTTTACGGCGGAGGACGATGACGCTCTGGCGCGCTGCATCGAGCGCGCGGGGTTCGTGCTGGACGCGCTCACCGACTGTAAGGCTTCGGCAGCGGCGGAAAAGGGCGGCAGGTGCGCCGAGCTGGTAAAGCGGGCGGCTGCATTTCAGACCGCTTCGATATTGAGAGCGGAAATCGCGCAGGGCTCATCGGGCAGCAGAGAAGAGCGCGTGTCGCTGGGGGATTATTCCTACACCTCGATAAGCGGCAGTGATACCGTTTCCGCCGAGGCGGTCGATACCGATCTTACGGTAGTCAGGCTGCTCAGGGCGGCTGGCTGCCTTTTCGGGGGACTGGAGGCGAGGGAATGAATATAAAGCCTATTCCGCGAGAGCTTCTCGGGGACAGCTTCACGCTGGTATCTCCCGTCAAAAGCGGCGGCACGGAGCGCACCGAAATTAATAATGTCCGCATTGAGCGTGTAAATTCCGTCGCGGACTATACGACCACAGCAAGGGACTGCACCGAGCTTTCGATATGGTTCGACTGTACAAATTCCCGCCCTTTGGGGGCGGAGTTTTCGGCGGGACAGCGCGCGGAATATATGGGGGAGGAATACGAGCTCACCGAGGTGCGCGAGCTTGGCGCGGGCAGACTTCACCACATAAGAATAAAGGCACGCAAGATAAACGGCGAATACATCGGCTGACGGAAAGGAGAAAAATATGGCAGACAATAACAAAGCGCAGACCGTTAAGACGGGCTCCGAGGCGGCGGAGGAGGGCTACCGCGCCGCAAAGCTTATCAGAAACGGTTTAAGGGAGCTGGAGCGGCAGTATAACACCAAAAAGACAAGAAAGCAGCGCTGAGGAGGTGCTTCGGTGAAGATAACGATAAACGGTACCGAGTTCGGCTGTGTGACAAGGCTGGACGCGGCGCGCGAAACGCGCAGGACGGATATCCGCTACAACACGAATGGGGATATGCTCATCGATCTCGTGAACAGGAAATATGTGCTTGACGTTGTTTTCGGGCTCATGACGGAGAGCGAGCTCGCGGCGCTGCGCTCGGCGACTGGGGAGATATTCGTCACGGTGAAATTCAATTCGCCCGAGGGGGAGATTGAGGAGCAGTTCCATGTTGAGGACGAGCCCGCGCCCGTTCTCACTTACGTCAACGGCACGGCAATGTACGGCGGCGTAAGGCTTACCATGCGGCAGAAATGAGGTGAGGGGTAATGGTAAATGTTTCGGACAGATTTATCACGCTTGCAAAGCAGAACGGACGGCACGTTTTTTGCAGGATAGAGGCGGGGGACGCGGTTTTCACCGATGACGACATAATCGAGTTCGACTTCGACGACGTTGCTCACCCCGACTGGTTCACCGTCGGCACCGCCTGCGCGAACAGGTTCTACTTCGGCGCGAGGTTCGGCGGGGAGATAGCCGTGCGCGCCGAGGTCAGACCGTATATCAGCTTTGACGGGGAGGAATGGTGTCCCCTCGGCGTTTTTTACGTTTCGAGAAGATACGTCCGCGGGAATTATGTTTCGATAGTCTGCTACGACAGGCTTTACAGCCTTGATACGGAATATTCGAGCCTGCTTTCTTTCCCGTCGGACACGGTGAAGGTGCTGGGCGAGATATGCAGCCAAAACGGTATTGAATGCGCCGATCTGGGCGACGAATACGAGGTCGCGGAGATACCCGAGGGCTGCACGGCGCGCGATATGATAGGTTATATCGCGGCGCTCAACCGTGCCTGCGCGAAAATGGACAGAAGCGGCGCGCTCGTCCTTAAAAAATACGACAGCGGCGATTATGTGTTGAGCGAGGACAACTGCATGAGCATATCGAGGAACATGGCTCATTCCGTGGTGACCTGCCTTAAAGCAAGCACGGGGAACGGCGAGCTTGTTTCGGGCAATGGCGCGGAGATATCCACGCTGGAGCTTTACGATCCGCTGATGACGCAGGAGCGTCTGGATCAGATGCTCTCGCTTTTCAAGACGTTCGCGTTTTACGGCGCGGACATTGAAATGCAGGGTATGCCCTTCCTCGAAGCGGGGGAAAGGCTCGTGCTGCTTGAAAAGGGGCTGCTGTACCCGCTTCAGATAAGCGGGATAGAGTATCACTACGACGGGACGCTCACGGCGGTGCTTTATTCCCGCAACAAAAGCTATACCGACGCCGCCTCGCACTGCGACGACCTTGAAAAGGCGCTGGAGGAGCTGAGGACAAAGCTGGGCGCCGCCTGCATAACGCAGACCAACGAGCAGCTGATAGCCATTTCGGAAACGCCCGTGACGGTGGCGGAGTTCACGTTTGACGCGGCGGAAAAGGCTTTCGCGCGGACTGACGTCAACTTCACGCTGGACTGTTCGGGTGCGGAGCTTCTTACGATATCCGTATATATCAACGGCATTAAGGCACAGCGCAGCGCCGTCAAGAGCATTTCGGGCGCGGGCAGGGAGCTGCTGCACTGGTATCATATCGCGCAGGGGCTTCCCGAGGGGAGCAGCAGGATAACGGTGACTATGGCGACAGGCTCGGGCAGCGCATACATACTGCCGTCGCAGCTTTCGGCTTCGCTGACGGTACACGGCACGTCGGGGAATATCGGCAGCATACGCGACAGGCAGACCGCTTCGGACAGGTTCGCGGCAGCGGCAGCGTGCAGCACTGCTTTAACACAACTTACGGAAAGGACGGAATGACATGAAAGGAAAGGCGACTCTTATTCTTATCGACCCGCAGACAGGCGAGGAGGTAAGGCGCGTTGAGGAAGAAAACCTTGCGACCGAGGCGCTGGAAAGGCTGCTTGATATTCCGCGCTGCGGAATGTATTCGGTAATGGATATGCCGACGATACTCAGGAATTATCTCCCTATATGGAAAAATCTTCTCGGCGGCATTATCCTGCTTGGCAGCAATGTCGACGAAAACAAGGCTACCGTATCGCTTCCCGACGGGTTTATCCCCGTCGGCACGGCGGGAACGGCTTATTCCGGCACGGATACAAAGCGCGGGTCACTCAATGAAAACGAAAGCGGGGAGATCGACGGCGGATACAGGCTGGTATGGGATTTCGGCACGGACAAGGCGAACGGCGAGATACGCTGCATTGCGCTGACAAGCAGGATATTCGGCAACAACGGCTTTGACGCCGACAGCGAACGCAGCGCCAATTTATACTGCCAGCTGCGGGATATATCGACGGGAAACTATGCGGGCGTGCTGCCCGTTGCGGAAACGACGGGATTTTTTGTCGGGAGCTTTGAGCCAAACAAATACATCTCGGCAAAGTGGGAAACAGACAGGCTCGTTTTTTACAGGCACACCATGCCCGACCCCGACGCGCTGCTGCTGACGGACACGTCGCGCAATACCGACCCTGCCCCCGAGATAGCGGGGCAGACCGCGCTTCCGTTTATACCGTATTTCCCGTGGAGATTTTTTGACCCGGAAAGGAAGATACTTTATTTCTTTCAGCGCAGGATATCCGACGACGGCTCGCATGACACGGTGTCGTATGTCGGGGTGAGCGTTGAGGATTACGGCATTGCGGCAAGCGGCAGCTACACCTGCGATGTCTATGGCAGCGCTGCGATGGCTGTTTACGGAGGGAAGATGTACCGCTATCGGGAAAGCTATATCGAGGTCATGGATATGTCGGGGCGCGTTCTCGACACCATTCCCGTGACGGCGGGCAGCAACGGCTATTTTTATGTATATGACGGGCACCTCTGCTATGGATATTCGATAGGCAGCGCGCCCTATCACGCGAGGGTAGGGTGCAGCGGAGTTAACGGCTCGTTCGGCTGCGACGGGATACCGCTTTTCAGCACGGACGTTAAGCCGCCCTACACGCTTTTCACAATGCGTAACACGGCTAATTCTTCGGTTTATCTTCTGGTAAACTCGGGTTATATCGCGACGATAAACAACCTTGCGGATCCGCTTGTGAAAACGGATAAGCACGCGCTGAAGATAATCTATGAAATAACAAATTAAGGCAACACCGCACAATTAACGGCTAACGCCTTTTCCGTCCGCTTGCTTG
>CAMERU010000099.1 GCA_945935925.1 uncultured Clostridia bacterium
GGGCTGAATTCCTTTTTGTAAAGCGTAACGAACGCAATAACCAGCATTGCCGCGCCGAACGCGAAATCAACAAAGATAAGAAATCCCGACGGCGATATAGCGCTTAGCTCCGTGTAACCCTCGTAAGCGGCACAAAGACCCGTTATAAGCATCGCGAAGCCAAGCACCGCCGCGCGTCCGTCAACAACGCCGCCGACGGAAAAGCCGCCTAACTCCCGCCTGCCGTCAATGACCGCGCCCGCGGCAGCGCCCGCCGCCGCCAGCACGGCAATGATATAGAATCCGTAATTCTCGAAAAAATTATTTTCGTGAAAGAGAAATCCGGTATTCATGTCTGTGCAGACAACGATCTGATAAATTCTCATAATAACGGCGAGAAGCGTTCCGCCCGCCATGACCCACAGGGCAAGCCCGGTGTTCTTTTTCATCCCATCCACTCTCTTTCCCTAATGACAACTCAGCGTTTTTCCAGAGGTATATATTCTTTATTCAGATTTATCGCCTTATATGCAGGGCGGATAATGCGCTTGCCGTTTATCATTTCTTCCATTCTGTGAGCGCACCAGCCCGCCATTCTTGCGCAGGCGAACAGCGCCGTGTACATCTCAACGGGTATCTTCAGCATTTTGTAAACAAGCCCCGAATACATATCCACGTTAGCGCATACATTCTTAATGTCACCGCGCTCCTCCGCGAATACCTGCGGAGTAAGGCGCTCGATGCTGTCGAGAAGCCCGAATTCCGCCTCGTACTCCGTTCCTCTCGCGAGGTTCATTGCGTTTTTCTTGAGTATGACCGCTCTCGGGTCGGACAGTGTGTAGACCGCGTGTCCCATGCCGTAGATAAGACCGGAGTGGTCGCCCGCCTCCTTGCGGAGTATCTTGCGCAGAAATTCCTTGACCTCAGCGTCGTTGTCCCAATCCTTGACGCCCGTCTTGACGTGCTCCAGCATTTCCATGACCTTTATGTTGGCGCCGCCGTGACGAGGACCCTTGAGCGAGCCGATCGCCGCCGCATACGCGGAATACGCGTCCGTTCCGGACGAGGATACGGTGCGGCAGGTGAAGGTGGAGTTGTTACCGCCGCCGTGCTCTGCATGGAGCATAAGGCACAGGTCGAGCAGGCGCGCCTCATCGGGGGTGTAGGCTCTGTCGTCGCGCAGCGTTGACAGAATGCTCTCCGCAAGGCTCTCGTCCTTATTTATCTGGTGCATGACCATGGTGTCGTTGTAGTAAAAGCGGCGCATTGTCTGATATGCCGCGACCATTATCGCGGGGAGCTTAGAGATGACGGATATCGCCTTGAGCATCTCGCTCTCGACGGATTTGTCCTCGGGGTCGGAATCGTAGCTGTAAAGCGTAAGCACTGCCTGCGCCATCTTGTTCATTATATTCGGCGAGGGGTTCCTCATGATAACGTCCTCGCTGAAATATCTCGGAAGCTCACGGTATTCCGCGATAAGGCGGGAAAAGCTTTTCAGTTCCTCGGTAGTAGGGAGTTCGCCGAAAAGGAGCAGATATGCCACCTCTTCATAGCCGAAGCGTCCGTCGGAAAGGACGCCGCCAACGATGTCGCGCACATTGTAGCCGCGGTAGATAAGCTCGCCCTCGATAGGCTGCTTGTCGCCTTCGCTCAATACATAGCCGTGAACACAGCATACGTTGGTTATTCCCGCAACAACGCCAGAACCGTCGGAATTTCTGAGTCCGCGCTTTACCCCGAACTTGTTGTACAGGGAAGCGTCGATAACGCTGTTCCTTGTGAAATCCTCGCACATATGCCTTAATCTGTCCGTGGATCTTAACTGCTCCATTTTTTTCATATTGCTGCCTCCGTTTTCTGTTTTTCTGTGTATACACAACGTATAGCAATATTATACTATAATAATTCGATAAAGTCAATAGCAAATATCAATGAATGAAACATCGTATTAAACAAATTGCAAAATACTCATATGAGAATAAAACGAGAGGAGAAACCGAAATGCCGCTGAGGATATCCGCGCTGTGCGCCTGCCTGCTTATTGCGCTTGCCGCCGTAATGTTTTTCACGGAAAAGCCGCGTGAAATTTCGCTGCCCGGTCATGTCACGGTTTATTTGAAGGACAAGGGTGAAATAATCACCGAGGAATACTGCGATTTCCTTACGGGCTGCGTTTTCGGGCTTATCCCGCCCGAGTCGGAGCGCGAGGCGATAAAGTCGGCGGTGTGCGCGCTGAATACGCTGGCTGTTTACCGCATGGCTGAAAACAGCGGCTTTGCGAATAACGGAGCCGATATCACTGCGGAGGAAAACGGAGAGTTCCCCTACATGAGCGAAGCGGAGGTACGGGAGCGTTACGGCGCTTCGGCGGAGCGGTATATCAGCAGGGTGCGGGAGTGCACCGAAAAAGCCATGCGGTATATCATAACATACGAGGAAGCGCCTATTTACGCGCAGATGTGCCTTATCTCATCGGGAAAGACCGACAGCGGCGCATTTCCCTACCTTACGGGAGTATCCGCTGAATGCGATACCGAGGCGGACGGCTGGGAAAGCAGCACGGCGCTGACCCCGAAAGCGGTAAGAGCGACGCTCGGCGGCATTGCGGGCAAGCCGCACCTTGTAGGTAACGGCGGCGAATGGTTCTCCGAGCCGCAATACGCCGACACGGGCACGCTGACTTCAATACTTTTCGGCGGCAAGAAGATCAGCGGAAAGCAGCTTAAAGACGCTCTCGGACTGCGCAGCGCGGCGATAACGGTATCCTATGCGGAGGACAAATTTCTGTTCGTCTGCCGCGGCTGCGGCGATAACGTCGGCATGAGCCTTAGCTGCGCGCAGACGTTCGCATTGCAGGGCATGAAAATGACAGATATACTTGCGTATTTCTACAAGGATACCGTGCTCACGGCAGCACGGACGGGGTAACAAAACGGGGAGGCAGCCGCCTCCCCCATTATTTATGTCGCAATGCCCGCGAACTGGCTCATATAAAGCTCGTAATAGCAGCCCTTCGCCGCAAGAAGCTCCTCGTGATCTCCCGCCTCGGCGACTTTTCCGCCGCTGATGACGACTATCTTGTCCGCGTCGCGTATCGTTGAAAGACGGTGCGCGATTATAAGGCTCGTCCTGCCTTTCATGAGGTTTATCATCGCCTCCTGAATGTGCATTTCCGTTCGCGTGTCTATGCTGGACGTTGCCTCGTCAAGAATAAGTATCTTCGGGTCGGCAAGCACGGCGCGCGCTATCGAGATAAGCTGCCGCTGCCCCTGCGAGAGGTTGCTTCCGCCCTCTGTCAGCATGGTGTCATAGCCGTCGGACAGCTTCTCGGCGAAGTCGTCGACGCGGGCGAGCCGCGCCGCCTCGCGCACCTCCTCGTCGGTCGCGTCCGTTCTGCCGTATCGGATATTCTGCGCGATCGTGTCGGTGAATATCACGGTGTCCTGCAATACTATACCGATACTGCTGCGCAGCTTTTTCTTGGGGATATTGCGTATATCGTGCCCGTCGAGGATTATCTCGCCGCCGTCAATATCGTAAAACCTTGTGAGCAGGTTGACAATGGTCGTCTTGCCGCTGCCCGTCGCTCCTACAATGGCTATCTTCTGACCGCTCTTTACCCACAGGTCAAGATCATGCAGAACGGGCTCTCCTTTAACGTAGGAAAAGTCGATATTCCTGAAATTGATATCGCCCTTAACGTCCTCTACCTCGAACGGCTCGTTTCCGCCCTCGTCCTCCGGTTCGCTGTCCATTATCTCAAACACGCGCTCCGCGCCCGCAAGCGCGGTCTGTATCTGCGCGAACTGGTTTGCTATCTCGTTTATCGGACGGGTGAAATGCTTTGAATAGGTTATGAACGCCTGTATCGTGCCGATGGTGATGACCTGCTCTATCGCAAGCCAGCCGCCGAACGCCGCTATCAGCAGAAAGCCGATGTTTCCTATGCAGTTCATGCAGGGACCCATTATTCCGCCGAGCGTCTGCGCCTTTATGCCCACCTCGCACAGCTCGTCGCTCGTTTTGTCGAAGCCCTCGCAGACAGTGCTTTCGTGGGTGAAAGCCTTGACGGTCTTAAAGCCCGAAACAGACTCCTCTATTCTCGCGTTGATCTCGCCGAGCCTGACCTGCTGGAGCGGATAATACCTGCGCATAAATTTCGAGAGCAGCCTTGTCACAACCAGCGTCAGCACAAGCGTTATCATGCTCACGAGCGTAAGCAGCCACGAATAATACAGCATCATCGCGAAGCAGCCGGCAAGCGTGATAACGCCCGAAATAAGGGAGCCCAGCGACTGCGAAACGGAGTTTGAGATGTTCTCCGCGTCGTTCGTCATTCGCGACATTATGTCGCCGTGCTTATGCGTGTCTATATATTTTATGGGAAGTGTTGAAATTTTTGTAAACAGATCCTTTCGCAGCGCACGGACTGTGTACTGCGAAAGCTTCGCCGCGAACAGCGCCTGAAAATAGGTGAACACCGCCGCGAGAAGATAAACTGCTCCCAGAACGGCAAGCCTGCCGACGAATACGCTCATGCTGAACTCCCCGTCGGAGGGCACGAGCGAATCTATCGCGCTCGCCTGAAGCGACGGCGCGACGATATTTAGCACTGTCGCAAGCAGCATTACAGCCAGCATTCCGATAAGCAGCGAGCGGTTCTTTCCTATGTAGAACAATATCCTGCCGAGCGTTGCCTTGACGTTTTTCGGCTTCTCATGGGGCATTCCCATGCCGTGGGGTCCGCCGGGGCCGCCCGGTCCTCTTCCGCCGGGACGGAGATTTACAACTGGCTTGTTATTATCAGCCAACTCTCTCATCTCCTTCCCTCATCTGCGAATTATAAATATCCCGATAAACAGGGCAGTTTCTGAGAAGGTTTTCGTGGCTGTCGAAAGCCGCGAGCCTGCCGCCGTCGATAACGGCGATCCTGTCCGCGCTCATGACGCTGGCAACGCGCTGTGCTATCATTATCACGGTGGTATCGCCGAGGTTTTCGCGGAGCGCTTTCTGAAGCTTCGCGTCGGTCGTGAGGTCAAGCGCCGACATACTGTCGTCGAAAACGAGTATCTCGGGCTTTTTCGCGATAGCCCTCGCAATAGACAGCCGCTGCTTCTGACCGCCCGAGAGAGAGGAGCCCTTTTCGGTTATCATCTCCCCGTAGCCGTCCGTGAAGCCTCTGATGAAGCCGTCCGCCTGCGCAATTTCCGCCGCGCGGCGCACCTCCTCGTCGGAAGCGTCCGCGTCGCCCCAGCGGATATTCTGCCCGATAGTTTCGCTGAAAAGCTCCGCCTTCTGCAGAACAAAGCCTATCTTTTTGCGCAGCGCGTCGGTGTCGTATTCCTTAACGTCAACGCCGTCGACAAGCACCGTGCCCTCCGTCGCGTCGTAAAAGCGCGGGATAAGACTGACGAGCGAGGTCTTTCCGCAGCCCGTCGCGCCGAGGATCGCAACGCGCTCGCCCTTGCTTACCCTGAACGAAATGTCGTTCAGCACATTGTTTGCCTGAACATTGGGATAGCGGAAGGAAACGCCGCGGAACTCAACAGTGCCTGTTTCGGCGGTTTTTCCGTCAAAGCCGCCGTCGGTTATCGCGGGCTCGGTATTGAGTATCTCGCGGATACGCTTTGCGGAAGCCATTGCCCTTGTGACCTGCTGGAACAACATGCCTATCATCATCATTGACATGAGTATCTGCGTGATGTAAGTTATGGAAGCCATTATCTTGCCGACCTCAAGCTCCGCCGCAGCGGTCTGTAACCCGCCGATATAAATAACGGCAAGCACCGAGGCATTCATCAGTATCGACATTATAGGCATAAGCAGCGCCATCAGCTTCTGAACGCGCAGATTGGTGCTGCACAGGTCGTCGTTAGCCCTTGAGAAGCGCTCCGCCTCGTATTCCTCGCGGGTATAAGCCTTGACGACGCGGGCGCCCGATACGTTTTCCTGAACAACGCTGTTTACGCGGTCAAGCTTGCTCTGAACGATTCCGAAAAGCGGCGCGCCTTTTTTCAGGACAAGGATTATTATGACAAGCTGTATCGGCAGCGTGAACAGCAGCACAAGCCCGAACGTAACGTTTATCGTCAGCACCATAAAAATGCCGCCGATAAACTGCATACCCGTTCTTATGACCATTCGCAGCGCCATATTCACGAAGTCCTGACAGGCGGTTATATCGTTGGTAAGGCGCGTTACGAGCGAACCGCAGGTGAATTTGTCCGTCTGCTGAAAGCTCATGCTCATTACACGGCGGAAGGCGTCCTTTCTCAGGTCGCGCGAGAATTTCTGAGAAGCCATCGTCCCGAAAACTCCCGACATAACGCCGCCGAAGCAGCCGATAAACACAGTCACGAGCATTTTCAGCCCGACGCTGAAAATTATTTCCATATCCTGCCCGAGAACACCGTCGTCCACAATGCGCGACATCAGCTCGGGCTGAAGCAGATCCATGCTTACCTCAAGTATCATGAACAGCGGGGAAAGAAGCGCAAGATACCAATATTTTTTCAGGTATCCGAATACCTTAGCCATTCTCGCCTCCGAGCACTGCTCTCAGGTTATCGCTCATTTTATCGACAACAGTGCGCGCGGAATTAAGCTCCTTTTCGGAAAGGCCGGAGAGCATTATCTCCTCCGCCTTTTCAAGGGCTTCGATTATCTTCGCGTGCATTTCCCTGCCCTTGTCGGTGATGTAAACGTGGGTCTCGCGGCGGTCGGCGTCGTTCTTCTCGCGGCGGACGATACCCTCGCGCTCCATGTTGCGCAGGGTAATGCTGATCGTAGGAGCCTTGAGCCCTGTAATTCTTACAAGCTCGAGCTGCGTAAGGCTCTCGTTTTCCATCAGCGGCTGCATAACATGGCGGTAGGAGCTGCGCATACCTATCTTTTCAAGCTCATCGCACACGAATTTTCCGAAGAGGTAGCTCGCCTCGTTCACGCTCTTGATAGAGTCGCTGCCGCGGAATACAAATGAATTGTTATTTGTTGCTTTCATAATCATTTCCTTTCTGTGTCTGCACCTTCCCGCCGCAGGGCGGGCTTTTTTTCATAAGACAAGCTATGCCAAGAGAAGATCACCGGAAGAAGCGGAATATGTGTCAGATTTAAGTGAGAATAATAATTGTTCTATTTACTTATCTTATCAACCTATTTTATTATACCTTATTTTTTGTGATTGTCAATAAATTTTAGGTGAAAAATTGATGAAAATTGACAGCCCCATTTTATGGTATTTGTGTCAACGGCGCGGTGTAACAGCATTAACTACTTTTGAAGAAAAAAATAATAGCATTTTTCGTCGATTTGTAACCGCTTTGTAAACATTGTAACCGTCTTGACATTTTTGCGGACATATTGTATAATAAGTAAGGTCGAATTTTATCGGAATATTCCGTCCGAAAATACACAAAACAAGGGAAATATAAAGGCAGGGACTTAATGAAAAAACTCTTATTCGCGGCAGCGGCACTCGCGGCGGCGGTTGTCTGCGCCTGCACGGCTTCCGCAGAAGAAACAAGGCTCCACACGATCTCGCACGAAAGCGGGTATTACTCCACAGCGCAGCTTGTGCGGGTGACCGCCGGCGAGGACGCCGAGGTGTACTACACCACCGACGGCACCAAGCCCGACGAAACCGACAGCAAATACGAAAAGCAGCCCATTGTCGTGACGGAGAACACCGTCATAAAAACCGCCGTTTTTGTTGACGGAAAGCTTATGGAAAGCGACAGCGCAAACATACGGATCCGAACGGTGACTCCCGCCGCGTCAAAAAAAAGCGGCAGCTACTCCGAGGCTTTCAGCGTGAAGCTGTCCTGCGCCGACAAGGACGCCGAAATATACTACACCACCGACGGCAGCACCCCGAATACGAGCTCCGAAAAATACACAAAGCCGCTTAAAATAAGCGCCGACACGACGCTTAAATTCACGGCGGTAGGCGACAATCTCGCGCGAAGCCCCATTGTCACCAAAAAATAC
>CAMERU010000100.1 GCA_945935925.1 uncultured Clostridia bacterium
ATATAAAAGGACAGCCCGCTGTCCCAACATAACCTGCAAAAAAGAAATGTGTTATCCCGCGAAACTGCCCTGACATAACTTAAAAAAAGGGGTCAGCCCGAGCGGCTGACCCCAAAATATCACTTGCTCCTTTTTATGTAAACGAACAGCGCCCACTGCGCCCCCGCGAGTATCGCGACAAGAAGCACGATAACGACCTGCATAACGCCCCATTCGGGCATGAAAAATATTATCACGAGAAGCGCGAGCGTGAGTATAACGGCGCTGCGGAGAAAGGCTTTTTCGTTCTTGTTCATCTGCTCTGAATGCGCTTAGCCATGACGGTGTTCTTCATCAGCATTGCGATAGTCATGGGACCGACGCCGCCCGGCACGGGAGTTATCCAGCCCGCCTTTTCGCTCACCTCGTCGAACTTGACGTCGCCGCAGAGCTTTCCGTTGTCAAGGCGGTTTATTCCCACGTCAATGACCACCGCGCCGTCCTTTACCATGTCGGCGGTAACGAAATTCGGCTTTCCTACCGCTGCGACAAGGATATCCGCGCGGCGGCAAACCTCGGCGAGATCCTTCGTTCTGCTGTGGCATATGGTGACCGTTCCGTTTTCGTGCAGCAGTAGCATTGCCATGGGCTTGCCGACTATGTTGCTGCGCCCGATAACAACGCATTCTTTACCGCTGACCTCAACGCCCGTGCTGTGTATAAGCTCCATGCAGCCTGCGGGCGTGCAGGGCAGGAACGCGTAATTGCCTATCATGATCTTCCCGACGTTTTCGGCGCTGAACGCGTCAACGTCCTTGAGCGGGGAAATGCGCTTGATCACCTTTTCCTCGTCGAGATGACGGGGCAGGGGAAGCTGAACGAGTATTCCGTTCACCTTGTCGTCGGAGTTCAGCGCGTCGATAAGCTCAAGAAGCTGCTCCTCGGTCGTTTCCGCGGGGAGCGCGTATTCGTAGCTCTTTATACCGCATACCTCGCAGGCTTTCTTCTTGTTGTTTACATAAACGCGGCTCGCGGGGTCGTCGCCGACAATTACCACAGCAAGACCTATATCCAGCCCGTCGCGCTCTATCTCCGCGCGCACCTGCTCCTTAACAGCGGCTGAAACCGCCTTTCCGTCAATAATTTTTGCTGCCATTTTACTTGTCCTCCTTGTCGCTTTTGCTTTCGGGGTCGCTGTCTGCCGTGTTTTCGGGGTCAATTTTCTCGTCGGCTTGCTCCTCTTTTTCAGGGATATCGTCCGTCATATCCTCGGGGTCGCCGTCATTGTCTTTGTCGGAAACGTCCTCGATGTCACTTTCGTCCGTATCGTTGTCATCATTTTCGCTTTCAAGCGTGATATCCCCGGCGCTCTCGTCGAGTATGCTTGGGGCAGTGCGCTCCTTGGCCGCTTTCTTTGCCGCCTTTTTCGCAGCGGCTGCTTCCGCCTCGAGCCTGTCCTTTTCAAGCATAGCCTTGCTCGCGTCGGTATTCACATAAAGCGGTATCTGCTTTTTCTCGGTCAGTATCTTGAAAACTATGAAAAGAACGGTCGCTGCGACGAAGGAAACCGCCGCGAGCAGCTGCGACACCCTGAAATCGCCTAACATAAGGCTGTCGGTGCGCAGTCCCTCGATAAACGCCCTGCCGAGCCCGTACCACGCGATGTAAAGCAGGAATATCTCTCCGTCAAATGTGCGGAGCTTCTTCGAGTAGAAATGCAGCCCGATAAATCCGATAAGACACCAAACGCTCTCATAAAGGAAGCAGGGGTGAACGACAGCGCCCGCTTCTACGTTCTGCGAGATGATCGTGCCGGTCATTCCGAAAAGCCAGTCGGGGTCGGCAACGGAGCCGTAAGCCTCCTGATTTACAAAATTGCCCCAGCGCCCCAGCGTCTGCCCGATAAGAAATCCGAACGATGCGAGGTCGCACATTGAAAAGAAATTGACCTTGCGTATTTTGCAGGCAATGAACCCGACAAGGAAGCCGCCTATAATGCCGCCGTATATTGCAAGTCCGCCGTCGCGTATGCCCGTGAAAGTTGTGATGAAGTCGTATTTTACGCCGGAGTTGGGGTCAAGCGTCTGGAAAACACAGTAGTATATCCTCGCGCCGACGAAACCGCCGATTAGCGCGGCGAAAACTACGTCGAACACCCTGTCCTTGCAAAGCCCGAATTCCTTTGTGCGGTGCATTGCGTATAAATACGCGAGGATAACGCCAACGGTGATGATGACGCCGTACCAATAGATCGGTATCCCGAAAAGGGTGAAGCCTCTGTAATAATTAATGGCAAGTCCGCCGAACAGGTTCGGAAACTCGACTTCTATCTCCTGCGTTACCGAAACCGAAGTCTGTAACAATGCTGTCATGGTTTAACTCCTTTCTCAAAGCGGTCTTATGACCGACAGGCAGACATTCTCCTCGTCCAGCTCCGCGAGCTTTCCGAGCATTTTTTCATAATCCGCCGAAGCAGCCGCGTCAAGCTTTGAGAACGGCGGGAGCCCGTCCAGCGCCGCCTCGGTCATTGTCTGCGCCGCCGCCTCAACATTGCCGTAGGCGCGGGCGCAGTCGCCGTAGGTTGCCTTTTTTATGCGGTCGAACATCTCGCGCGTGGGCGGATCTGCCTTGAATTTCTTAAGTTCCTTTTTCATTTCCGAGAGAACATAGTCGGGGTCGTCGCTTTCGCCGACGGCATACGGCATTACATAGCCCCTGCCCTTAAACACCGCGTCGCCGAACGAATCGTTGAGATATCCCGCGTCCCTCATGCGGGTGTAGAAATCCGACATATCGCCGAAAATCACATCGAAAATGATGTTGTAATAGATGTAGTCCTCCAGCGCGGCGGCGCCGTATGCGTCGGGGCGCTTGAAGCCCGCGGCGAAAAGCGGCTTGGATACAGGCATGGATATCTCGGTGCGCTTTTTCGCGACCTCGCGCGGCTCGTTGAACGGCACCGTTTCAAGCTCCAGCGGCGTGCGCCCGTTCAGGCATTTTTCGCACACGCTTACCGCCTCGTCGGGGTCAAAGTTTCCCGAAATGCAAAGGTACATATTCGCGGGGTTATAGAACGCGTTGTACACGTCGTAAAGCATTTTGTCGGTTATTTCGGATATACTCTCCACCGTGCCCGCAACGTCCGCCTTTATCGGGTTTTCGCTGTAAACGCCGCTCAGCAGCTCCATTATCACGCGCCAGTTCGGGCTGTCCTGATACATGGTTATTTCCTGCGCGATTATGCCGCGTTCCTTTTCGACGTTTTCGGGGGTGAAATAGGGCTGCTGCACAAAGCCGAGCAGTATTTCAAGATTTTTCGCGAAATTCTCCGCGCAGCTGAAATAATACACGGTGTAGTCGTAGCTTGTCCCCGCGTTGCAGGAGGCGCCTGTCTGCGCGAAAAGCGCGAACGCGTCCTTTTCCTCGCTCTCGAACAGCTTGTGCTCAAGGTAGTGCGCGGTGCCGTCGGGGATCGTTATTACCTCGCCGCCATTTATCCTGAATCGGCAGTCCTGCGAACCGAAGCGGACGGAGAACTGCGCCGTGACGGTCGAATATCCCTTCATGGGCAGCATGAAAACTGTAACTCCGCTTGGGTGGACATATTTAAGACAGCTTTCGCCGATGATGCTTCCGTTTATCTTTTCAGTCATTGCTTACCTCCTCGGGGCAGAGCGTGTACACGGTGTCGAGCGTGTACAGCCGGCTTACCTCCCGTATGCGCTCGGCGGTGACTGCCATGATCTGCTCCGCATAATCCTCGGGGGACAGGAATACTCCGTCCGTGACCTGCCCGAGGTACCAGCCGCCGATTGACCCTACGTTGTCGTAAAGCGACTTGATATCGTTCATCACCTCAAGCTTTGCCTTTCGGAGCTCCTCGTCCGTGACGCCGTTTTCGCGGATATTGTTGAGCTCATTTATTATTGCGTCCTGCGTGCGCTTGACGTTCTGCGGCTCTATGCCCGCGTTGGCGACGAGCGTGCGCTTCAGGCGGTCGGAGAAGCTGCTGCAATAATAGCACAGCGACTGTTTTTCGCGGATATTCTCAAAGAAGCGCGATGTCGTCATTCCGCCGAGTATCATTGAGAAAAGCATATTTGCATAGCGGTCGGTCATTTCGGGCGCCTTGAAATACATACGCGTCACTGCCTGTTGCATGGGCATTCTTTCCGTCACGTCGGCGGGGACTTTTTTAAGGACGGAGGGCTCGGCGCAGAGCTCGCAGATATCGCGGCGGTCAATGCTGCCGAATGCCTCCGTGAGGAGCTTTTCGCTTTCGGAGAAGTCGCTGCACCCGACCGCGAAAATTTCGATATGCCCGTGCTCGAGCATATGGCGGTAGGCGGCGTATGCGCTTTGGGGGGTAACCTTTTCCGCTTCCTCGTGCGTACCGTTTACGGAGTATTCCTGCGGCTCGCCGACGAACGCGGTGAGCGCCGCCCGACGTACCGCGAGGGAGCGCTTGTCGTTTATAATGCTGTCGATGGCGTCGATAAGCTCGGTTTTCATCAGGCGGACAAGGTTCGCGTCGAACGCGCCGTCTGCGGCGAGCGGGCGGCGAATGCACTCAATAAGCAGCTCGCAGCTCTCGCGCTCCAGCTTTTCGCCGTCGAGGGCGTATCTGTCGTCGAGGGTGGATATCGCTATCGAGGTATATCGCCTGTTGCCCGCAAAGGTAACGTTGTCGGATATCGACGCACCGTAAAGCTCCGCGAAGCGCATGGACAGCGATTTATAATCGGGGTATTTTTCGCAGCAATCGGTAAGGCAGTAGGGCACGAGGGCAAAATCCGCGCGCGACAGCCCGCCGTTGTCGTCAAAGGCGGTGTAGAAGCCGACGGAGATCTTGTTGATCTTAAAGCGGCTGTCGGTGATCCTGTTGAACCACACTCCGCTGCCTATCTGTTTTCTCTCAAAAATTTTTATCAGTCCTTTTGTTTCGTTGTATGTGGGGCGCAATCCGCGCCCGCCGTGGGTTCAATTGATAACACAAAAATATTATATCACATTTCCCCGCCTATTTCCACCCCTTTATTGTGAAAATTAGCAAAAAAAAAGAGCCAGCAAAGGCTCGGGACGGATAACCGCAAAGTAAAATAATAATTATGTGTAGAACAAAAGAAAGGAGACAACTAAACAAAACAAATGAGTCGGAGGTTTTCCGGTCCTTTTGTTTGATTTAATTATACAGCGTTTTGGCGGTTTTGTCAATAAGTTTTTACTATGTTTTTTATTTTCGTGCAATAATAACAAAAACACATAAATCCATTTGACAGGTAATAGTAAAACTAAGTCCAATTATGTAATAATATACCGTGTAATCGGTTACAATCGTAACATGACCGCGCTGCGTAATAACTTCGGCAGCAGTGCCGATAATACATATCTTTGCGGAATTAAGGGAAATGTAAGTATATAATCGTTGACAACAACGCGCATTTATGGTAAAATTAAATGGTAAAAAACGATTGAGCTCTGCCGCGACGCGGCGGCATGACAGACAACGGTCTTACGGGAGAAATATATGAAAATAAACTGGAACAAGAAATATACTACCATTGCGGTGTACAGCCTTATCGTAATTGCTGCGGCGGTGTTGTTCGTGGTGTTCGTGTTCAAATTTGAGTCCTTTGCTAATGCTTTTTCGTGGATAGGCGCCGTTTCCGCACCGATAATCTGCGGCGTCGTCATTGCGTATATCCTCAACCCGCTGATGATGCTGTTTGAAAACAAGGTTTTCCGAAAGCTGAAGGAAACGCCCCCGCCCGAAGAGGGCATTGTCATGAAGCAGATACACAAAACCGCCGTCGGCGAAAGCATTGTCGTAAAGGAGATAGAAAAGCATTCCGCGAGCGCCGAGAAGAAGATCCGCAGGCGGCGTTCCGCTGCGAGGGTGCTTTCCATTATTCTGACGTATGTCGTATTTTTGGCGGTCATTGTCGGAATGTGCATTGCGGTCGTTCCGAGCGTTGCGCAGAGCATTGTCGACCTTGCGGATCAGATGCCGGGGTATATCGAGAAGATGGACGTTTTCCTGAAGGACGTTTTCGTGAACAATCCCGACATTGTGAAGCTGCTGTCGGCTGAGATAAGCAACCTTGCGGAGCTGCTCGACAAGATAGCGGAGATGGTTCAGCCCATGGCTACCGATATCCTCGGTAATGTTTCCTCGGGCGTAATAAACGCGGTTCTTGCCATTATCACAACGCTCAAGAACATTCTCCTCGGCTTGGTCATTGCGATTTACCTGCTTTACAGCAAGGAGAGAATGCTCGGTCAGATCAAGAAGATATTCTTTGCATTCTTCAGAAGCGACCGCTGCGAGAGGTTTTTCGAGGGCTGTCTTAGGAGCAACAATATTTTCAACAAATACATCATCTCCAACCTGATTGACGCGCTTATTGTTTTCGTGGCGATGATGATAGGAATGTTCGCCATGGGAATGCCCTTTCCCGTGCTCATCTCCGTGGTGTGCGGCATTACCAATCTGGTGCCGTTCTTCGGTCCGTTCATCGGGGCGATACCCTGCGGCGTGCTGATACTGCTTGTCGACCCGATAAAGGTCATCTGGTTCGGTATATTTGTCCTTGTGCTTCAGCAGATCGACGGAAACGTTATTAAGCCGTTCCTGTTCGGCGAAACGATGGGGCTGCCCGCGATATGGGTGCTGGTATCCATTATTGTCGGCGGGGGACTGTTCGGGGTGCTCGGTATGCTGCTCGGCGCGCCTGTGTTCGCGGTGTTGTACCTTTTGTTCGCGGAATTTGTTTCGGGCAAGCTGGAAAAGAAGAACCTGCCCTCGGATACCGATGATTACACGGGAAGCGTGGAGGATTTCGCGGAGGAACATCTTCGGAAAAAGAAACCTGCCGCGGAGGGCGAAGTAATAAGCGAGCCCGCAGAAAGGCAATAAAACAATAAAGCAATGCCGCCGTTGATCCAACGGCGGCACAGCTTTTCAAAAAACTAAGCTTCGCCCGCGCAGCGGGCTTTTAAATACATTTTTGGGGCGGGTTTCCCGCCCCAAAAATACCTCTGTCCCGACAAGTGTGAAGCCGCGCAGCGGCTTTGCGCGCAGGCGGGACGGCTCGGCAGGGCGTTAGCCGTGCCGACCTCCGCGTTAGCGGAGATCCTGTCGGAAATGCCCGACAGGGCTTTTTCGACAGATTGTGCCGCCGTTGATCCAACGGCGGCACTTGTATTTCACAGCCCGAAGCTTACCGACAGCGCATTGTTCACCTGCGACATTGCGTCGCTGTCAAGCTCTCCCATGCGCTCTTTAAGACGTCTTTTATCCAATGTACGAACCTGCTCCAGCAGCACGACCGAGTCCTTTGCAAGACCGCAGGAGGAAGCGTTGAGCGAAATATGTGTCGGAAGCTTTGATTTTTCCTTCTGACTTGTTATGGCGGCGGCGATCACGGTGGGGCTGTGCTTGTTGCCGACATCGTTCTGAACGATAAGCACCGGACGAACTCCGCCCTGTTCCGACCCGACCACGGGACTGAGATCCGCATAGTATATTTCTCCGCGTTTTACCAACATTTTAGATCATTCCTTTCGATAAATCCTTTCTTCCGCGCCTTTCGGCATTACCTTGTCGGAAATATTATTGTCCTCAGACAATGGTTTATTCAGAAATATCTGTGGCAAACTTTTTTGTTTTAGGTCAGCCGTACAGACTGCCCGCGCAGCGGTGCGGCTGCTGTATTTTATTCGCCGCCCCGGAAAAAGGTGAACGCCGGGCAGGTATTGCGGCAGGCAATTGTCCGCGGGGAACGGTATGTAATAACACGAAAAAAAGAACGGAAGCCACCGCGCGGAAAACGCGCGGAAAATGCTCCCGAGAAATTTAAAAACAAAAACCCGCCCGACCCTTACGGATCAAGCGGGAATCTGGCGGAAAGAAAGGGATTCGAACCCTTGAACGGGTATTAGCCGTTACACGATTTCCAATCGTGCGCCTTAGACCAGCTCAGC
>CAMERU010000101.1 GCA_945935925.1 uncultured Clostridia bacterium
CGTACTTACGGCAACGCAGATATATTCACTCAACAATAATGTCGACTGGGCGCCCATCGCCGACTACATAGCTGCCTACGGCGAAAGCGGCATGGAGCTTGAATTTGCGACAGTCGATTATTTCTACAAAGCCTCGGTTTTCGACATCATGCCGTATAACATAAGGCATTTTTTCAGCCCGAAAATCCTGCTTATAAAAAGCAATGCCGTCCTTGTTTTCCTGTCGCTCGGCTGCGCTTATTTCATGGGATATCTCGGGCGCAGGAAAAACTCCGCCGACAAGCAAGGAATATTCGCTGCGTTAAAAAATGTATTTACATTCAACGAGGAAAACAGGAATGCAAAGCTTCCGATCGCGCTTATCGCGCTGTTCCTTATATATACCGACCTCATAACGCCAAAGCTGGGGATAATTGATTTTTCCGTTATCCTTATCATTGCCGCAGCAATTTATTGCATTGAAAAACCAAAGGAATATTTGGGTCTTAACATAGAGCGGAAGCATTTTTGGAGCTGTCTGACCGTATTCGTTCTTTTGAAACTGTTTACAAGCATACTTGCTATGGAAGGCGAGCAGTTTGTATATATGCATTATTATGTGAGCTATCAGTCGTTCGGAATTATCCCGAGAGGGCTTATCGGCAGTATATTCTACGCCGTTTTCGGCGAAACGATAACCCTTAATAAGCTGCTCGTAATTTTCTGGGCAGTCTTTTCGATTTTGCTGGTATTATGCTTCCTTTTTCTGCGATGGATATGGAACAGTACGGACGAACGCTCGGCAAACACAGTAATAAAGCCGCTGCTTATGATGTTTATTGTTTCTCCGGCTTTTTCGTTCTTATTTCATCTTAACAATATCTTTAAGCTTGACTATTTCCTGTTCTGCATTACCTTGGCTTGTATTTATATTGCGGTTAAAAACAAGCCCTTTGTGTGGGTCATTCCGCTGCTCGCAGCGGTTTGTATGCTTATCCATACGGTGTTTGCCTGCACGATGTTCCCGATTTTGTTTATCGTTCTGGTCTACCGAGCCCTTGTTAACAGCGAGGGACATACGGCAAGAAATATAGCGGTAATGCTGCTGACCTTGGCGGCGGTCGCTTCGCTGTTTCTATACTTTTCTTTCATATACAAGGTCCCCGATGAGCTTACGCTTGAAGAGATAATGAAAACGTTGTTATTCCGCTCGTCGGGAAGCATTCAGCCCGACGAAACATATGTAAAGCTTATCTGGGCAGACAAAGACAATGAACATTTCGCATACTTCCAAGATCTGATAAAGCCGTCGCAGATAATCAGTATCGGCTATATATTCATCTGCGCGTTACCTCTCACGCTGATGTATTTCTACGCGTTAAATCATTCCGCAAAGGCAGAAACAAAGGCGCTGCCAAAGCTGGGATACCTTGCAATGGCGTTGTCTTTATTCGTGACATTCGTACCTGCACTAACGGAAACCGACTACGGCAGGTGGTGCGGTTATTTCCTGTTCACGTTAATACTGAGCATAGTCCTGCTTTCAAAAATGCAGCCTGATAACAAAAAATGGTTCGACGGCATAAGCGAGCCGTTCTTCAAGCGGTTTTTCGCCGTGGGGTTGGTTATCGCCGCCTGCTTTCCGACATTTGACGCATTTATCCGTGAATTACCGTTCTTCGGGCGGTAACTTCTCAATAACTAAATAGGATAAAATTAAAGCCAATACTCACGGGTTCACCTTTGAGTATTGGCTTTTCTGCTTATCGGAACGCGATCATGTTTTTTCTTCGGTACAACGCTTTATCCGCCGCGAAACGATAACATACCCCAAAAGAAGCAATACGCCTGCGGCAGACACAACAACGCCCTGCATTGCCCCCGAAACGGTGTATTTTAGCTCGACCTCATGCTCGCCCTCGGGAAGTATTACACCGATAAGTCCGTTATTTATCTGATAAACGCCTGCCTCTTCCCCGTCGACACAGGCTTTCCACCCCGTGTTATAAGAGATCGCAAGGCACATTACAGTATCCTTTTCGGTGGATATTTCAACCCTGTACCCCTCGGTAGTTTCTTCGACGGAATATGCCGCTCCCGCCGACTTTTCATTTATCAGCGCAAGATATTCGTCGTCGCTTTCGGCGGGCTTGTATTCGTCGTCGCACAGCGTTAATATCCCCTCGAAATCCGCGGGGTCATCTACGACCATATATTCCGCGTAAACCCTTTGCTTTTCGCTGTATGAGGATATTGAAGCAAAGCGGTCATAGGATATCATCTTGTCGTAGGTGAAGCCCATGGGGACGTAATATTCGTTTTCATATACGCTGAACGGTCCGTATGCTCCCGCCTCCACCGAGCTTTCATCGGGCGGCGAGGTGAGCAGGAAATATTTCACGGAAACAATACCCGCAAGCTCGGGGCTGTTCTTGTCTATATCCATATACAGACCGTTTTCGTAGAAAATGCCGTTCTCCCGCTTGAACCTTTCAAAGCCGGGGTCATAAATGCTGTTGAAATAATTGACGGAGGGGCAGCCCCATATCTGATTGAGGTTTCTTGCTCCTGCTATGGTTGAAATGCGCGAACAGTTTTCAAGCTCAATGCTGTCGTTTTCCGCCGCCGAGCAGTATTCGATAAAGTCGCTCTTATATTCATAATTTCCCACAATATAAAACGCCATCATGCCGTAGCACAGATATGCGCCGATTATTGAAAACAGGTAAAGCTTAGGTATAAATTCCTTGTCCCTTTTTGACCTTGTTATAATTATCACCAACAGCAGCGATACTGACGAAACAGCTATATTGACTATCGTCAGCATTGGGTTTAAAATGTTCCTGCCGTTGCCGTAAATAACCGACAAATGCTCGACATCGGCGAAAATATAATATATGGTAAGTCCCGCAAGCACCGCCCCGCAGGCGATTATCCCCGGCTTAAAGCTGAGCCCGTCCTCGAGCGCCTTTATTGTCGCGAGGACAGCAACAAGAACAGGCATATAGTACCAGCGCGCGTAATAATTCGTATTGAAAGCGGAAAATGCCTGATTAAGAACAGGGACAAATGCGAAAACCGTGCATAACGCAAGCATGACCGACATCCAGTTCTTCCGTTTTGCCCATATAAAAGAGATAACTCCCGTAAGCGAGAACAAGGGCAGGTACGCGGCTACGGAGGCAAAAAGCACACCGAACGGATAATATGTATCATTTTCGGGGAAAAGCGATGTAAACCTTAACCCGTCGGGCACCATAAACGCGCTTTGAATTATCTTCAGGTAATGGAAGATGTTGTCATAAAACAGCATTGAATCTGACGAGATGAGTTCTGTCGCTTTATCTGTCGCGGCAAGGCTTGACCCCACGGGAATCAATACCGCGGCGGCGATCATTACGCCGATCAACCCCTCAAGCAGTGTGCGGCAGGTAAGCTTTATCGAAAGCCCGAATTTCTTGTCGAATATTCCCCGCGCGAAAAAGTATATGACAACGAAGATGACCTGTCCAAAGAAAAAGTAGTAGTTCAGCACAGCCATAAAGCCGACAGTAAGGGCAAACAAACCGTATCGGCGCTTTGTGCAAAGCTCCTCCAGCGCGATCAGCAAAAGCGGGAAAAACGCAATTATATCATCAAAATGGAAGCATATGTTATACCCCGAAAAAGAGGAGAACATATATAAAAGCCCGCCTATCACGGCAAAATGCCTGTTCTCCGTGAAACGTCTTATGTAAATATAGCCCAGACATGAACCGACGCCGTATTTTAACGCCGAAACATAAGGGATAATGTAAATTATAAGCTCCCTCGGAACGATCAGATAAAACACCGAAAACGGGCTGAACAGATTATAATATGCGTACAGGCTCAGGAACTGCCCGCCAAGTCCCGTGCTTCCGTCCCAGATAACATTACCCGAAAAAATGCTGTCGCGGATATGGCAGGCAAACGGGAGCATCTGATTTTTAAAATCCCCGTCTATTATCAGTATTCCCTTATTGTAAATCAGTTCGGGAAGCATTACAAGAATATACAGCGCAAAGCCGATCGCAAAGGCGATAAACGCCCCCGAGTTTATTATCTTCTTCATTTTCCCTCCGCCATTTTACTCATACAAAATATATTATATTTTATCACAATTACCTACCTGTTGCAATAGATTTATGTCATAATATTGCAAGTTCAGCAATTTCAACAGTTTACAATCCGTAATTTCTACACCGAACGTCGGCAGCATAACGCACGCCGTTGTCACACAAATTATACAAAAACCTTGTCTGAGTGAAAATGTGTACAGCACACAGCCTGCCTCTGAAGTAGCCAATAATTTGCCCCCGAGAAGTTTTCCGCTCGGGGGCAATTGCGTTATTTAACGGTCACAGTTTCGGTCAATCCTGCTCTGATAGATGTTCAGCAGCTCGCCGAATTTAGCATTTTGAGTAAACGTGCTAGAAGTCGCTTGTAGAGCGGGTTTAGGGGTAATTTCAAAACGCTGAAAAACTGCTGTGATTTCAACTTAATCAGTATTTCTATGCCGCTCTATCCGAGGACTTATAATATCACAATTCTAACAATTTGTCAAGCCTTAAAAAGGCACATTTAATAATACGAACAAATTTCTGCTCTCCTGCCCTCTTGGCGGGAGATTTTTTTCTGCCACAAAATTGGTCAATTTCGGATTGACCACCTCGGGGGAAGAATGTGGTAGAATAAAATTACGGAAGAAAAAGGCTTATTATATGAAAGGAGTTTCTTATGGGATACACTTATGTACTTAGCGATGTTCACGGTCATCTGAATTGCTTTGAGTCGGTTCTGGCGCAAATCAACCTCCAACCGGACGACACCTTGTATGTTCTCGGTGATGTTATCGACAGGGGCGCACACGGGATTGCAATTCTCCGCAAAATCATGGCAATGCCGAACGCAAAAATGCTTCTCGGCAACCACGAATTTATGATGCTGAACGCCCTCGGCGAGCCTTACGACGGCAAGCGCAGGAATGTCAGCGACAGCTGCGAACTGTGGAACGGAAACGGCGGCGGGATAACTCACATCGGGTGGTACTGCCTGCCGAACGAGCAAAAGGCTGAAATGCTGGACTACCTCAAATCCTTGCCGCTCAATATTGATGTAGAAGTCGGCGGCAAAGAATACAGGCTTGTCCACGCGGCCGATACGGAGTTCTATTCCCACTACAAAAGGCAATACAGGTCGCAGGCAGAATACAGTGTGTGGGAACGCAACGCGCTGGCTGAAATGGCTGAATCCGACAAGAATTATGTTTTCGGGCATACGGGTACGTTCATGTTTGACCCGAAACCAAACCCGAGTATATGGCACAAGGGAAATCTAATCGGAATTGACTGCGGCTGTGCAATCAAGGATGGTTTCTACGAGCCGCAAATCGGCATGATTAAGGGCAGGCTTGGCTGTATTCGCCTTGACGATATGAAGGAGTTTTACTCCGATAATATCGGTACTACTCGCAGAAAAAGAAGCAAAGTCACACACAGCACACATTGACGAACGAAAGGAGTTTTACTATGAACAACATAACCGAGGACAACGCTTATGAGAAATTCGGCGTAGACGGCAACGAAGCCGAAGCGCTCACCGACAGCTACTATGACTTGTATGAACTGCTTGGCGCGGAGGCTATGCTGAAGCTGTACAAGCAATACCACGGCGACAAAATTGACTGCCCGATGAAGCTTTACCGCGCGGAATACATAGCCGACCTTGTATCACAGACTTCCGACCGCAAAAAGCGCGCTGAAATAGCAAGAGCAGGCGGTTACGCACTGAAATTCATTGAGGGAATAATTCAGCGGCGAAAAAAAGAGAGCGGCAAGTGATTTACAAAACGCTTAGTATGTGTTATAATGGTATAAAAAACATTTGAGGAGTGACAGAATATGCCTTTCATTCTGATGAGAAACGATATAACCAAAGTCCACGCCGACGCAATCGTGAACGCTGCGAACACTTCCCTGCTTGGCGGCGGTGGTGTGGACGGTGCAATTCACAAGGCGGCGGGTGAAAAGCTGCTTGAAGAATGCAGGAAACTTGGCGGCTGTGAGGTAGGCCAGGCAAAGCTCACAAAGGGCTACAACTTGCCATGCAAATACATAATCCACACGGTTGGTCCGATTTGGCGCACAGGCAGCAAGGAGGAAGAAGCCCTGCTATACTCCTGCTACAAAAACTCGCTTGAACTTGCCATATCCAAGAAATGCAAATCCGTAGCGTTCCCGCTGATTTCAGCGGGGGCTTACGGCTGTCCTAAAGAAAAGGCAATGTCGATTGCGAAAAAGGCAATTTCCGATTTTCTTGAAACTCACGAGCTTGAAGTAATGCTTGTGCTTTTCGACAGAGCGTCGGTGAATATCGGCGGAAAGCTGTTCAGCGAGATACAAAGCTACATTGACGACAAGTATTCCGAGGAACAATACCCCAGCGAATACGAAAAGCAGATGGCAAGATTGTATGAACATTCTACCGCAGAATACCGCCCGAAAAAACAGCAGCCGAACATTTTACACGCCGTTCCGAACATCTCAAGCCTTGAACGACGGCTTAAAAAGAAAGACATATCCTTCTCGTATAAGCTGTTTCAGATGATTGACGAGCGAGGAATGACCTATCCTGAAGTTTACAAGGCGGCAAATGTAACCAAGGCGGTGTTCTCTAAAATACGCACCGACATAAAATATCACCCCAAAAAGACCACCGTGCTTGCGTTTGCAATTGCGCTCAAACTTAACATCGACGAAACCGAAGAGCTGCTGAGATACGCTGGCTATGCGCTTACACGAAACGATAAAACGGATATCATTGTGTCCTATTTTATCGAAAAGCGCTGTTACGATATTATTGAAATAAATTGTGTGCTGCTGGATTATGACCTTGCGCTTCTGGGCAGCTCATAAGTCAATTTTCGGTTGACCAAATTTCCGGAAATATCTGATATGATATATTCAGCGGCAAGGAACGCCGCAGGAAATCATTTCGGAAAAGGAGATGTCAACATGAAAGAAAATCTTACGGAGCTTGTATTTATACTGGACAAGAGCGGCTCAATGCACGGGCTGGAAGCGGACACAATCGGCGGGTTCAACTCGCTTATCGAAAAGCAGAAGAAAGAGGACGGCAAAGCGCTTGTCACAACGATTTTGTTTGATGATAAGACAGAGGTTGTTCACGACCGTGTGGATTTGGAGTACATTCGCAATATGACCAGCGAGCAGTACGTCACGGGTGGAACTACCGCGCTTCTGGACGCTGTTGGCGGTGCGGTGAGCCACATCAGGAAGATTCACAAGTACATTCGCCCGGAAGATGTTCCCGCAAAGACGCTGTTTGTAATCACCACGGACGGAATGGAGAACGCAAGCCGACACTACACCTATGACAAGGTGAAGAAGCTCATTGAGCACCAGAAAGCCAGGTACGGCTGGGAGTTCATCTTCCTCGGTGCGAACATTGACGCCGCAGAAACCGCTGTCAGCATGGGAATAAGCAGGGATCGCGCGGCTGACTACATCAGCGACAGAGCGGGTACAGCACTGAATTACAGCGTTATCAGCGAGATAACTTCGGCTGTCCGCTCCGGCAAGGGTATTTCAGCGGATTGGAAGAAGCGGATTTCCGCGGATAAGAACGGAAGAAAGTAACAGTTATCGAGAGCGAGGTGAAAATCATGCAGAAAGCTACAAGCCCCTGCCCTACCTGCCCCTACAAGCGAGGGATAGTCAAGACGCTCGTAAACCCTTGTCCGCAGTGCAAGCGGAATAACTACTCGTTCTACAAGGAAATCACACAGCAGCAGGGTGAGCCGATGGATATGAAGATTGAGAAAAAAACGGGCAAGTTATAATAAATGAATCGGTCCAATCCACTTCCCGATAAAACGGGAGGTGGATTTTTGTTGTTTATTTTTGTCCTCCTTCCTCCCAAGGAAATACTATGCAATGA
>CAMERU010000102.1 GCA_945935925.1 uncultured Clostridia bacterium
GTGCGGCGGGAGCGCCGAAATAACGCCGCGAACCGTTTCTTTTCCATATACGGTAACAGGCTGAGCCGCGAGCACTTTCATATCCGGACCGCCGCAGGCTCCTATATTGAGAAAACCGCTGTCATCTATATAGGTCACTATAAAACCTATCCGGTCAATATGCGCGTCCAGCATCAGCGTTTCTGCGCCGTCTTTGCCGCAGCGTACATATCCCGTAACGTTTCCGAACGGGTCTGTACTAACGTCCTCGGCGTATTTCCGCAGCAGCTCCGCCGCCGCTTCCGAGGCGGGGCGCTCGTCGCCCGAAACCCCGCTCTTTTGCGTCAGAGCAAGGAGAATATTCTTAATATCCAAATTTATCACCCTTATTTAAGAAAGTCACTTTTTACGGGGCTGCACCTGAAATTATACCCCTGATAATTCAGCAGCTCGAGCTTGTATTCGACAAGCTCCGTCGGCAGGTCAAGCTGGTATGCGAGCGCCTCAACGCTGCGGCAGTAGGTTATTTCCGACAAAATATCGCTGTCGGGAATGAGAATGCTCGCGGCGAAAAGGTTAGCCTCGCGCTCGGTCTTGTTGCTGTCAAGAAAGAGAGTGCCGTCGCGGATACCGCCTGCGGACAGCTCGCGGTGCAGCATATCATGCCCGAGCTCGTGCGCGCAGACCACCCTTTTCATCATGCGGGAAAGGGCGCTGTTGACGATGATGTACCGCTTTCCGTTTTCAAAGACATAAAAGCCCTTGAGAGTGCCGATACTCCTGAACCACACCCTCGCGCCCGAATTTTCCGCAGTTTCAAAGATATCCCTGCCGCCGTATTCGTCAATGACGCTCTGCGCAAGTTCAATGATCCTCTGCATTATATTTTCACCGTATCCTCGTCGTCCGCCTGTTCCTCTTTTCGGGAATCAAGGTAAATTTCGATAAGCGTGTCGATCAAAGCCTGCTTGTTGTCGTCCGACAGAGAGTTTCCCGAGAAAAGCCCGCGCGACTGCGAAAGGAATTTTATCGCCTCGGTAGGATCGTTCCCACCTGCGCAAACTCTCTTTATGAACCGCTCCTCGACCGTCAGCACGATATCCTGCGAGTCGTCCCTGAGAAATTCGGGAGTCAGGTCAAGCTCCTTTGCCATTTTATTGAGGATATCGGCGCGGGGGCGGCGGCTGCCGTTCATATAGTTCGCGAAGGCGCGGTAGGTTATGCCTACGCTGTCCGCAAAATCCGTTTTTCTAAGCCGTTTTCTGCCGAGCATTATCTCAATTTTTTCGTTCATTTTCATTGCAGAGTCCTCCGTTCGTTCATAAAGATATACCGATAATGAACATCTATATATTGATTATAATTCCCCCGACTGCCCGTGTCAAGCACTTTGGAAAACTTTTTTATTCCCAGATTTGAATATTATACATTTCTGTTGTTCCTAATACATTAAATAAAGCAAACCTGTCGACAAGGCTTTTACCGAAAAATATTGCAAATTTATTGCATATTATTCACAATAATGAATATAAAAGCTTGACAAAACGTCAAAATAGAGTATAATAACAAATGTAAAATATATTCCGCAAAAGGAGATTGTTAATCATGGCAAAGGAAATCAAAAAAATCATTCTGGCTTATTCGGGCGGACTTGACACGTCCATCATCATTCCGTGGCTGCACGAAAACTACCCCGGGTGCGAGGTCATCTGCGTTGCGGGTAACGTTGGTCAGGACTCCGAGATAGTCGGTCTTGAGGAAAGAGCAAAGAAGACAGGCGCTTCCAAGCTTTACATCGAGGACATTCAGGACGAATTTGTAAACGACTTTATATTCCCCACCCTCAAGGCAGGCGCAAAGTACGAGGGCTATCTGCTCGGTACTTCTTTCGCTCGTCCCCCTATCGCAAAGCGTCTTGTTGAGATCGCGAAGAAAGAGGGCGCCGACGCTATCTGCCACGGCTGCACAGGCAAGGGCAACGATCAGGTTCGTTTCGAGCTGACGATCAAGGCGCTCGCTCCCGAAATTCAGATAATCGCTCCGTGGAGAATCTGGAACATCAAGTCCCGCGAGCAGGAGATCGAGTACGCAGAGGCTCACAATGTACCCATCAAGATCACACGCGAAACCAACTATTCCAAGGATATGAACCTGTGGCACCTCTCTCACGAGGGTCTGGATCTTGAGGATCCCGCTAACGAGCCGCAGTACAACAAGCCCGGCTTCCTTGAGCTCGGCGTTTCCCCCGAGCAGGCTCCCGACAAGCCCACATATGTAACCATTCACTTCGAAAAGGGCATTCCCACCGCGCTGAACGGCGAGGAAATGGACGGCGTTAAGCTCATCAAGACCCTTAACAAGCTCGGCGGCGAGAACGGTATCGGTCTGTTCGACGTTGTTGAGAACCGTCTTGTCGGCATGAAGTCCAGAGGCGTTTACGAGACCCCCGGCGGTACTATCCTGTACCACGCTCACGAGGTTCTCGAAACCATCTGCCTCGATAAGGAAACACAGCACTACAAGGCAGGTCTTGCACAGAAGTATGCTGACATCGTGTACAACGGTCAGTGGTACACTCCCCTGCGCGAGGCTATGGACGCATTCGTTAACAAGACTCAGGAGACCGTTACCGGCGACGTTAAGCTCAAGCTCTACAAGGGCAACATCATCAACGCGGGCGTAACCTCTCCGTTCACCCTTTACTCCGAGGACTTTGCTTCCTTCGGCGAGGACGATGTTTACGACCAGAAGGATTCCGCAGGCTTTATCAACCTGTTCGGTCTGCCCATCAAGGTCAAGGCGCTGCTTGACGCAGAGAGAAACAAGTAATTTCCGGCAGATATTTCGGAGCGGAAAAGGCTCTCGGCTTTTTCCGTTCCTTTTATTTATTATTTAAAGAATGTAAGAGGATATTGTTATGGCAATGATGTGGGCAGGAAGATTTTCCAAAGAGGTTGACAGCAAGGTAAACGCGTTCAACTCCTCAATTTCTTTTGACGCCAGAATGTACCGCCACGATATTCAGGGGAGCATTGCTCACGCGACCATGCTCGGAGAACAGGGCATAATAAGTATGAGCGACAGCCTTGAAATAATCGACGGTCTTAAAGAGATACTTGCAGACATAGACAGCGGAAGGCTTGAGATAGACACGAACGCGGAGGATATCCATATGTTTGTCGAGGCAGAGCTTACAAAGCGCCTTGGCGACGTAGGAAAAAGGCTCCATACGGCGCGTTCGAGAAACGATCAGGTTGCGCTGGACATCCGCCTTTATCTGCGCGACGAAATAAAAGAGATAATCTCGCTCGTCACCGAGCTCACCGAAGCGCTCTGCGATATCGCCTCGGAGCACACCGAAACGATAATGCCCGGCTATACGCACCTTCAGCGCGCACAGCCCATTACATTCGGTCAGCACCTCATGGCATATGCACAGATGCTGCTGCGCGATATCGACAGGCTCCATGACACCGCCCGCCGCATGAACGTTTCCCCCCTCGGAAGCGGAGCGCTCGCGGGTACCACCTACAATATCAACAGAGCAAGAACCGCGGAGCTTCTCGGCATGGAAGAGCCGATGGTCAACTCGCTCGACGGAGTGTCCGACCGCGACTTCTGCATTGAGCTGGCAAGCGCGCTTTCTATCTGCATGATGCACCTTTCGAGATTTTCCGAGGAGATCATCATGTGGTGCTCGTGGGAGTTCAAGTTTATCGAGCTTGACGACGCGTTCTCCACAGGCTCCAGCATTATGCCGCAGAAAAAGAACCCCGATGTCACCGAGCTTATCCGCGGAAAGACCGCGCGCGTTATCGGCGACAACATGACGCTGCTCGCCATGATGAAAGGACTTCCCCTTGCCTACAACAAGGATATGCAGGAGGACAAGGAAGCAATATTCGACGCGGTGGACAACATCAAGCTTTGCCTTACAACATTTATCCCCATGCTTAAAACAATGACAGTCCTGGAGGATAATATGCGCCATGCGGCGGCAAAGGGCTTTATCAACGCGACCGACTGCGCGGATTACCTCGTAAAGAAAGGGCTGCCGTTCAGGACTGCTTACAAAATCACTGGCGGACTTGTCGCAATGTGCATCGCTAAGAACACCACGCTTGAAAACCTCCCGCTTGAGGACTACAAGTCGCAGTGCGAAACGTTTGACGAGGACATATACAAGGCGATAAGCCTTGACACCTGCGTAAGGGAGCGCCGCTCCTACGGCGGCCCCGCGCCCGAGAGCGTAACGGCACAGATAGAATACACCCGCAGAAAACTGGAGGCGCTGAATAATGGTTAAGGTTTATATTGACGGTCAGGAGGGCACGACCGGTCTTAAAATACTCGAGCGTTTTAACGGAAGAAACGACATTGAGCTGCTCCGTATCGACGAGGACAAGAGAAAAGACCCCGAGGAGCGCAGAAAGCTCATCAACGCATCGGATTTCACCTTCCTCTGCCTGCCCGACGCGGCGGCGATCGTGGCTGTTTCGCTGGCGGGAGATAAGGTGCGCATTATCGACGCGTCCACCGCTCACCGCACGAACCCCGACTGGGCTTACGGCTTCCCCGAGCTTGATAATTCTTTCAGGGACAAGATAGCGCATTCCATGCGGACGGCTGTCCCCGGGTGCTATGCGAGCGGATTTGCCTCCATGGTCTACCCCCTTGTTAAATTGGGTATTCTTCCCACCGACTACCCCGTTTCCGTTCATGCGGTGTCGGGTTACAGCGGAGCGGGCAAAAAGGCTATCGCCGTTTACGAAAGCCCCGACAGACCCGCCGACTTTGATTCCCCCCGTCAGTATGCGCTGACGCAGAAGCACAAGCATCTCCCCGAAATGCAGAAGATATGCGGGCTTGACTACGCGCCCGCGTTCAACCCGCTTGTTTGCGATTATTTCAGCGGCATGGTGGTGTCCCTCCCGCTGCACACAAGGCTGCTGTCCAAAAAATACAATGCCGACGACGTGCGTAAGGCGCTCACCGAATATTACGAGAGCCGCAATTCCCATTTCGTAAGGGTAATGCCCGAGGGAGAACCTGCCGACGGATTTATCGGCGCGAATAACCTCAGCGGCACAAACAATATGGAGATATTCGTCAACGGAAACGAGGACAGGCTGATCATAAATTCCCGCCTGGACAACCTCGGAAAGGGCGCAAGCGGCGCGGCGGTGCAGTGCCTTAACATAATGATGGGCATTGACGAAAAAACAGGACTTGAATAAGGTGTATCGACATGGTTAAGTTTGAAGGATTTGAATTTATTGACGGCGGAGTATGTGCCGCCGAGGGATTTACCGCCGCGGGCGTTATCGCGGGAATAAAGGCAGGCAACACGACTAAGCGCGACCTTGCAATGATATACTGCGCGGAGCGCTGCAAGACCGCCGCGCTTTACACCACAAACAAGGTAAAGGGCGCGCCGATAATCGTTACCAAAAAGCACCTCGAGGACGGCTACGCGCAGGCTGTTATCGTAAACAGCGGCAACGCCAACACCTGCAACGACAACGGCATTGAAATAGCCGAGGAAATGTGCGAGCTGACCGCGCAGGCGCTTGACATCGACCCGAACGACGTTGTTGTCGGTTCGACGGGAGTTATCGGGCAGAAGCTGAACATCAAGCCGATCAAAATGGTTATCCCGACGCTTGCAAAGTCGCTCTCCCCCAAGAAAAGCGGCGAGGCGTGCGAGGCGATAATGACCACCGATACGCGCAAGAAAGAAGTTGCCGTTGAATTTGAAATAGATGGCAGAAAATGCCACGTCGGCGGTATTTCCAAGGGCAGCGGCATGATACACCCGAATATGGCAACAATGCTCGCGTTCATCACGACCGACGTTGCAATAAACGGAACGCTGCTCGAAAAGGCGCTCCGCAAGGTGAACTCCGTGACCTACAACATGGTAAGCGTCGACGGCGACACCTCCACCAACGACACGCTCGTGCTGATGTCGTCGGGTCTTGCGAAGAACCCCGAGATAGTCTGCGAGGACAAGAACTACGAGCTGTTTGAAAACGCGCTGTATGCCGTTATGATGAACCTTGCGCGCGAAACGGCGCGCGACGGCGAGGGCGCGACAAAACTCATCGAATGCATCGTAAACGGCGCACCCGACGAGAACACCGCTAAGATAGTCGCAAAGTCCGTTATCGGCTCCAGCCTTGTCAAGGCTGCGCTTTTCGCGGCGGACGCTAACTGGGGACGTATCCTCTGCGCGATAGGCTACGCACAGGCGGATTTCGACATCGACAAGGTTTCGGTCGAACTCGCAAGCGCAAAGGGCAAGCTCACCGTCTGCACAAACGGCGCGGGTATCTCTTTCTCGGAGGAAGCCGCAAAGGAAATACTCTCCGAGGACGAGATAAAGATACTCGTCGATCTCCACAGCGGCGAGGGCAAGGCGATAGCATGGGGCTGCGACCTCACATTTGAATATGTAAAAATAAATGCGGAATACCGCACTTGATAAAGGGACAGGAAAGAGGATAGAAAATGCAGATAGATTACGACATAAGAGCCAACGTAATGATAGAGGCTCTCCCCTATCTTCAGGAATACAACAACAGAGTAGTTGTCGTTAAATACGGCGGCAACGCAATGACCAACGAAACGCTCAAGCAGGCGGTCATGAAGGACATTGTGCTTCTTTCGCTCGTCGGGATAAAGGTCGTTCTTGTTCACGGCGGCGGTCCCGAGATAAACTCCATGCTTAAAAAGATCGGCAAGGAAAGCAAGTTCGTCAACGGTCTGCGCTACACCGACGAGGAAACCGTTGATATCGTTCAGCAGGTGCTCGCGGGCAAGGTCAACAAGGATCTCGTTCAGCTTCTTCATGGGCAGGGCGGCAAGGCGATAGGGCTTTGCGGTCTGGACGGAAACCTTATCAAAGCGGAGCAGCTTGACCCCGACCTCGGGTATGTTGGCGAGATCACCGAGGTTGACCCCAAAATAATAACAGACGCGCTCAACAACGGATATATCCCCGTTATATCCACAATTGCCGCCGGACCTAACGGCGAGGTGTTCAACATCAACGCCGACACCGCCGCCGCGCGTATTGCCGCGGAAATGAAAGCGGAAAACCTCATTCTTCTGACCGACATAAAAGGTCTGCTCGAGGACAAGGACGACGACAACACGCTCATAAGAACAGTCGGAGTTTCCTATGTTCCCTACCTCAAAAAGCAGGGCGTTATTTCGGGCGGAATGATACCTAAAATAGACTGCTGCGTTGAGGCTGTCCGCCGCGGCGTCAAGAAAACCAACATCATTGACGGGCGCATTCCGCACTCCATACTTATCGAGCTTCTCACCGACATCGGCGCGGGCACGATGATAGTTCCGTAAGGAGGATAAAAATGGGTACAATTGAACAGTTCAACAACTATGTAATGCCCTCCTACGGCAGGTATGACCTTGTACTTGAAAAGGGTCGGGGCGAGACCGCAGTCGACGAGAACGGCATGGAATACATAGACTTCGGCTCGGGCATCGGCACAAACTCCCTCGGATACTGCAACGAGGACTGGGTAAACGCCGTATGCGAGCAGGCACACAATATACAGCACACCTCAAACTACTACTACACCAAGGTTCAGGCGGATTTCGCAAAGGCGCTTTGCGAAACAGCGGGCTACACCGATATGTTTTTCGGGAACAGCGGTGCGGAAGCAAACGAGTGCGCAATAAAAATTGCGAGAAAATACAGCTTCGACAAATACGGCAAGGGCAGGCATAATATCATAACGCTGGTTAATTCGTTCCACGGGCGCACGCTCTGCACCCTCTCCGCAACAGGGCAGGACGTTTTCCACAACTACTTCTTCCCTTTCGTTGACGGATTTATCAACGTCGAGGCGAACAACATCGACGACCTGCGCGCAAAGCT
>CAMERU010000103.1 GCA_945935925.1 uncultured Clostridia bacterium
CTATGAAGGCTGCTGCTTCCGAGTCCTTCGGCTACAACGAGGATCAGATCGTTTCTTCCGACGTTATCGGTATGAGATACGGTTCCCTGTTCGACGCTACTCAGACAATGGTAGCTAAGATCGCTGACGATCTGTACGAGGTACAGGTTGTTTCCTGGTACGACAACGAGAACTCCTACACTTCTCAGATGGTTAGAACAATCAAGTACTTCGCTGAGCTGTAATTCATTATTGAATGACAATTTTGCGGCGCCCCCGTCTTTTCGGGGGCGTTTTTGTTTTGTGGGTCATTTTTCCGCAGTAATGAGGCAAATTATGTCACTTTTCCCTATCATTATATACAATTCTGCATTGACATTGTACTGAAATTTTGATATAATTGTATATGGAATGAATTTCGCAAAGGGAAAGGAGGCAGCATTATGAGCGACCGCACGGAAACAGGCTATACGGAGGATACGGGGTATTCGCCCGAATCCGCCGCGACAGGTTTCGAGGGGATATCAAATCCGCCCGAAGCCGCAGCTGCAAATATCGCAGGTATGTCCGAGCCGACCGAAACGGCGGTATTGCCCGAAACGGCGCCGGGCGCCGAGTTGACCGCCGCGACCGACGCACAGCCTGCCACAGCGGGCAGGCGGGAATTGCCCCCGAAAAAATTTACGGACGAGCTTGCCGAGGCAGAACGTGCGCAGGCTGAAATGGAGGCGCGCGATCGTGAGTTCCTCGCGTCGCTCGACAGGATTCTTGAACGTCAGCCCGCCGCCCGCAGCAAGCCGAATAACGCGGAGCAGGCGATAAACAAATTTGCGCTCGGGGTAGTGAAAAAGGGCGCGGGCATTATTTCGCTGTCGCTGATACTTGTTCTGCTCGGCGTTGTGATGACGTGCTGCCTGTTCTCCTCCGCGCCCGATTATCTGCTGCCGCTGAAGCTGTCGCCGATAGCCGCCGTGCTGCTCGGGCTGGAGCTTCTTGCGCATTATCTCACCTCTAAGACGGATTTCCGCGTACATATCCCGAGTATCTGCATTTCCGCGGCGCTTGTCGTGGGCTGCTGCATTATGTGCGTAAAGCTTAACGAAACGTACAGCGAGCAGAAAACCGAGTACAGCAACCGCACCATTGCCGCCGAGATATATGACAGCAGCTATAAGGAATTGCGCTATATCGCGGATATTTCAAGGCTTGACGTTGAGGTTGATCTCAGCGAGGGCGCGGATCGTTCCGAGGGGATAAACTCGCTTTGTGCGGGAGATCATGTTGCTGTCGGCATTGAGCTTGACGGGGCGTACTCCAAGCCATCGGAGTTCGCGCGGGAATGCAGGGAGATAATCGACAGCTACCGCATACTCGGTATCCCGATAGACGATTTTCATTTCATAAACGAGGGCAGGCTCCATTCCTACCGTCTTGACGTCGAGGGTAAATTCGCGCAGGACAAATCGGAGAGCGAGCTTGCGGAAATTGTAAGTCATATTTATCTTGAGGATTATGACTACATTGAGGATCTGGACGATTTTACGGATACTTCGGAGGAGACGCTTGAAACAACGACGTCGGAAGTATTCTGATGATCTCCGTGTGAATTGGAAGTTTCAGAAAGGATAAGATCTTGACAAAAGAAGAAAAAATGTCACTCTATCGCTGCATACTGCGGCAGTTCCCCGACCCGGGTCTGTATCGCGTTTCGCGCATAAATGAGTGGCTCGTGACAAATGGGTATTCCATGGAAAAGCTGGGGTTTTCCTCCTTCAGAGAGCTTGCGGAGGCTTGCCCGGAAATATTCGGATTTCAGAATGACGACAACGATACTTTTATTGAATTGAAAACTTGGCAGGCAGGTGAGAACAGTATGATGAATTTTGCGGCGGCACATCCGGCGGACAGTTTTTTCGGCTCTAAAAATATTATTCTGAACGACGACATTATCGAAATGTCACAGCAGTCGCTTTATGCTCTGACAAAAATACTTGGCAACGGGCTCAGCGTTCAGGAGATGAAGCAGGAAATATACGAGTGCTTCAACGAGGCGAAGGAGAACGGCAAGCTCAACTTTATTGCGGAGAAATATGTGTTCCCGATAGACTGCTGCGAAGACGGCTCGCTTGTCAACGGAATAATCACGAAGAACATCAGCCCGCGCGGAAAGAGCCTTTATTTCTCCTTTGAAAAGACGCAGATACACGCGTTTGATGTTGTTCCCGAGCCAAGAAAGCGCCCCGTACATATTCAGAGCATTTCCGAGGAGGACAAGGCATATATTTACCGTATTCTTACGGATGTTTTTGAGGTAGGAAAGCAGTATCATATGGCGGCAATAAGCAAGCTGCTGACCGACCATAATATAGACAGGGCGAAATACGGCTGCTTCAAGATGAAGGAGCTGCTTGCGCAGCTTGATTATCTGGAGCTTGAGGACGTTGTGCTCGGCGGTGTTCCGCAGATAATGGTTACTATCCACAGCCGCGCGGGAGCCGTTGAGGAGCAGCCCGCCGCAGCCGCAGGAACTGCCGGATCGGAATGCGGCGAGGCGCCCGTACAGACGGAGCAGGCAGGTACCGACGTCATTCCGCAGGGCAGGCTGGAATATTTCTGTAATATGCCGCCGAAGCCTATGGGGATATTGCAGAAATTTATAGAGGGTAACGGGATATATTCCGATTTTCAGGAAATGCGCGGCGACCTGTCCGATGATTTTGACAAGGCGCGCTCCGAGGGTAAGATAAGATTTTACGAGCAGAAAATGATATTCCCGACGAGGTATAAAAAGGAGGACGGCTCTCCCGTCGAGCTCACGCTCAAGCCGAACAGCAGGGAAGGAAAGCCGTGGTTCCTGTACTATGTCGATACGAACGTCCGCGAGAAGAGCGCAATGGCAGTGCCGCCGGGAAAGCAGCTTGAAAACTTTGCGTTTCTCGGGAGCTGGTCAAGCTTCCTGTCCGAGCTTGCGGAAAAGGCTGTCGCGGAGGAATGGGATTTTCAGGACAGCCCGCGCAGGAATTATCAGATACTGATACAGTATATAAAGTACACTTTCAGCCGTCTTGTGCACGAAAACAAGGTCTGCATATCGTCGGACAATATGTTCGCCGCGTTCAATACGGGGCTTGTTGACAACCATTACGACGACATTTATGCCTGCTTTGTTCCCAATGATTTTGCGGACACAAAGTGGAAATTCACGGGGTTCTGCACTGCTGCGTCGGGCGGGCTCGGAAAACAGCTCGTCAATTACTTCAACCCGCTGCCCGAGCCTCCGACCTATTTCAAGAGGAGCGAGGATCTTTTCTTTGACCTCACCAAGCAGCTGCACCCGGATTTCGAGCACATCATTATCGACAACATAAAGCGCCTGCCGCTTCAGTTCCTTACCGATCAGTTCTTTGACGTACCCGAGGCGAGGGAGCTTGTCGATAAGATACGCGGCTGCGACAACGGCAGGGAACGCAACGAGCTTTACGATCGGTTAAGGGAACTGCTGACTAACAACAACCGCCTGTTCATAAGGATAAAGAACAGGATAAACGACTCGATAGAGCTTGCGAAAAAGCGCATTCGCTGGAACTACAAGACGGCGATACCGTCCTATTTCCCGAGGAGAAATTCAATGTCGCTCATGCTCCCGCTAGGGCTCACCGACGAGGAAACGCCCGATGTGGCGCTGGTTGTTGAGCAGACGCACTCGGGTAACTATCAGGGTCAGACGATACTGACGCTTCCGCAGGCGTATATCGACGCAAGGTTGATGTGCCGCCTGTCAAGCGACTGGCTTTCTCCGTCGCAGATATTCGTGGCGCACGATCGTGAGGGTCAGGATTTCTCTATCGTTGATGATGAATTTGCGGATATTGATTAAGGGGTACTATGGTTTTTGAAGATTTCAGGAAGTCCGACGAATATCCTTTCGAGGCAGAAACGGATATCTGGGGCGAAAAGGTGCGCATTCTTACCGACTTCAACGATGACGAGGATTATGCCTGCGCACTGAGGGGCTATATAAGCCCGGTCAATGCGAAGCTGAAATGGCTGTCGGAGAACAGGGAGAGCGTGCTGAAATGCATTGCCGACGCGGGAATAGCTGCAATGGCAGAGCACCGTGTGAGCAATATGGAGGACGCGGGGGAGTTTCCTCTGACGATAGAGGAGGAGTATTTCCTCGGCTGCATTCATCCGCGGGAGATAATAGCCTGCTGCGACGAGGGTCACAGCAACGTTACGCTTGAATGCTATTTTGTATGCAGACCCGATTTCTTTTCGGGGCAGCAGATACTGCTTTTTGTCAACCCCGATCTGAGTCTTTACTGCAACGGGGTCGTATAAATCAACACAAGAGCCGCGCAGGCGACGTAATGTCTTTCTGCGCGGCTGTTTTTATTATTCGGGCGGAGTATGCGCGGTATAATCGTTCAGTCCTCCTTGCTCAATTTTTCGGCTTTTTTGAACCTGTGCGCCGCAATCAAAATAACCAGCCCCGAAGTGAAATACAACGCCAGCGTGATCGCTATCAGCAGATCCTCCGAAATCATACCGCCGCTTATCACAAAGGTGTTCCACTCCTCCTCCGAGGAGGGAAAATGCATCACAGAATACAATATTCCCATAGCCATGCAAAACCCGCCCGTATATGCGACAGCCGCCGTGCCGTTTACTCCGAAAAGTGTTCCTTTCGCCGCGTTACGGACGACCCAATACAGAAAACTGAGCGCCGCAAGCAGCATCATTGGCGCAGCGTAGCTTTCCGACCACTGCAAGCCGCATTCCATAATAAGCGTGTTCAAAAATGAACTGCCCCCGAAAACGCACAGCGATTCTATTGTGTGTTGTCTGCGCAGTTGATTCTGCCGCTCGTCGAAAACAGCCTTTTGTGAGGAAGGTTCGCCCATAATTATTTTTTCGCAGAATTTATCGAATGATTTCAAGCTCATGATATGTACCTCCTTATTCCTGCCAGAAAAGCTCGTCAAGCGTCTTTCCGAGAGCCTTACAGATAGCAATGCATAGGTTTATCGTTGGGTTATAGTCGCCGTTTTCGACCGCGCTTATCGTCTGCCGCGTAACACCCGCTTTTTTCGCAAGCTCGTCCTGCGACATATCCAGAGCGGCGCGCGCCGATTTTAGTTTAAGGTTTTTTCCCATATCATCACCTCTGCTTGAATTATAACATATTCCTGACATTATGTCAAGTATATTTTACATTATGTCGTAATAATTTTGCACGCGGCATTGGTTGAATATCCGCGTGCAAAAAAGTTATTCTTCCATCTGCTTGCCGAAATACAACGCTGCCGCCTGCACGAGCGCTGTCTGCTCGGACGTTGCGATAGCATTATCATCGGGAGAGAGCATTATTACTGCGCCGTTGACGTCACCCTGCGCAAGGATAGGGGAGCAGGCGACAGCGTAGCGGTCTATACCCTCGATAGGATTAAGGCGCTTGTCGTTCTTGCTGTTGTAGGAATACGACCTGCGCTGCTCGATAAGGTCCTCAAGCGAGCCCGAAACGCGGCGCTCGATAACCTCCTTTTTGGACATTCCCGACACGGCGATAACATGATCGCGGTCGCATATAACGGTCGGGCAGCCGCCAACCTTGGACAGTACATCGGCGTACTGCGAAGCAGTGCCGCTTATCTCCCCGACAGGTGAGTATTTCTTGAAAATGACCTCGCCGTCGGGGCTGGTGTAGATTTCTAAGGGGTCGCCCTTACTGAACACATTGACACGGATAACCTTGTCCCTTTTGTTGGAACTTTTCTGGGTGACCGTTTGTTCGATATTAACCGTGTCGCAGTTAAAATTTGCGGTAAGACCTTTCTGCGGTTCAAGCCTTAGCAGTGCGTCAATGTTCGGTTTGAGCGTTATCTCTATCCTGTCCTCATATACGAGTATCCTCTCGATTATCACCTCAAGGTCGGCACGGGTGAGAGCGTCCTTTTCGATGATGTCGTTGAAGATGTCTATTGCGGTTTTTGCCGTTCGGTTGACCCGCACAACTGCGCTCTGCTTTTCCGCAAGAAGCCCTATCTGGCTTTCAAGGGAATCAATCTGCTTTGCAAGGTCGTCCAGCATTTCGCCGTAGGTTTCGTCATAGAGTGCCTCGTTTTCGGGGTTTCGGGCGATTTCCTTTATCTTCTGCCGTGCAAGCAGCTTCATCTCGGATTTTGCGTCCTCTATTCTGTCGCGCAGTATCTCAACGGTGGATTTTGTCTGGGTGGTTTCGACTTTCTCCTCTTTGAGCGCTTCGTCCAGCTTTGCTATCATCTCCTGCGAATTATCACGCACCATTCTGATGTACGCTTTCAGCGCCTCGTCCAGCACGGCGCATTTTGTGTGGTGAGAGGTACAGCCCTGCAAGCCTCGCCTGTGGTAGCTTCCGCAGGTGTAGGCAGGGTCGCGCTTGGGGTTGCTGATAGAGAACATCGGCGCTCCGCAGTCGCCGCAGAAAATAAATCCCGAATAGACATTATCGTATTTCTTCACGCCGCGGTAGTGACCCTCGGTGCGGCTTTCAAGCTGTTTCTGAACAGTACTGAACAGCCTGTAATCCACGATAGGTTCATGGTGGTTTTCAAAAACGATATGCTCGCTTTCGTCCGTCTTGAAATCTGCGCCGTTAATCTTGCGCCGCTTGTACTTCGCCTGTCTGAATGTCCCGATATAGAAGTCATTGCGCAGTATCTCCGAAACAGATACAATGCTCCATGTTGATTTAGCACGGGTCTTGACCTCCTCGCCCTCGGAAATGCGCCGCTGTTCCTCGTGCATTCGTGGGGTAGGGATATTGTTGTCAGTGAGGTAGTTTGCTATCTTGCGGTAGCCGTTGCCCTCGGAATACATCTGGAATATCTTGCGGACAACCTCGGCGCATTCCTCCTCGACTTCGATTGTCGGGTTCTTGCCGCTCGTCAAACGGTACCCATAAGGCACAGCGCAGAGCCACTTGCCCTCCTGCTGGCGGTTCTGAATAACGCTCTTGACCTTTTTGCTGGCGTCGGTTACGGGCATTTCGTTGATGAGGAAGCGGAACTGTATCTGCACCCACTCGTCGCAGGTGGGGTAATCAATCCCGTCGCCTATCGCTATGATACGCACGCCGCTGTCCCGCAAGTCCTCAAGCTCCACAAGCCCCTTGCTGTTGCGGCGGGAGAAACGGCTGAAATCCTTGACAACAAGTATCTGATGTTCGCCGCGAATAAGCTTTCGGCGCATTATCTGATAGAACTCGCGCTGGTCGAAGGTGTAGCCCGAGCGGTCTCTGTCCGCATAGAATGTAAGCTCCGCCTCGGGGAACTTTGTCCGCACATAGTCCTCGATTATGGCTTTCTGGTTCTCAATAGAGGTGTTGTCCCTGTCAAGCTCCTCATCTACCGATATTCGGCAGTAGCCGGCTATGCTGAGAACGGGTGATTTTTCCAATATCAAACACTCCTCTCTTTTCTATTAATAATGACATTGTAACACATTTTATCGAAAATATCAAGGGGGATGAGGGGATAGATTTCCGCAGGACAAAATTCTGATTGTCGAGCTGATATTCCTCAGCTCAATATTTCTTATATATCATTATAGCAGAAAAAATATTTAAAATCAATCATATGTTGTGATACAACCTTTGAATACATTGACATTTCCCTCTTTTGATAGTATAATATTACCATACTATCAGAAGGGGGATTTTATATGTTTGAG
>CAMERU010000104.1 GCA_945935925.1 uncultured Clostridia bacterium
TTTTCGAATATCTCGCGGATATCGTCGTTCATTTCCTTTACGGTGTAGTCGGGCTTTTTTATGTCGAACGGGTGCTTCAGCGCTTCGCCGCTCACCGCCCACTCGAAAATATATGTTTCGAGCACGTCAATGTCTTTTTTGGACAGCGCGCGCCGCCTGCCCTTTTCGTCCGTTCGGCTGAGAAATCCCGTTTTTACAAGGCTGAGAACCGTTTCCGCCGAAAAATCGTTCAGCACGTTAAGCAGCGACATCACGAAATTAACCAGCGGGTGATACAGTATCGGCTCGGGGATATCGCAGAATACGGGCACGCCGTATTTTTCAAAGGAATTAAGGACATAGCTGCGGTAGGCTTTCGGGTCGGTGCAGAGCACGGCAATGTCGCGGTAGCGGATACCGCTTTCCTGTGCGAGCTGCTTTATCCGAGCGGCGGTGTAGTCAAGCTCCTCGCTGACGTCTGCGGCGGCAATGGTTTCAATGTGACCCTCCGCGCCGACGGCGCTCTTTTTCCTGCCGAAAATATTGTCTGTCAGGCTGTGCAGCGGGCTGTTTTCGGGGTATCGGTCGGAAAGCCCGTCGGTTATGAATGCCGTTTCGCTTTCGTTTTCCTCCGCCGACTGCTTTATCCTGCCTATCTGGCTGTTTATTGAGGAAAAAAGCGCCTCGCGCCCCGCGTCGCGGTGGTTTGAATATTCGGTGACAAAGCCCAGGGTAACATTGTCCGCGACGGCGATAACATTTGAGAGAAAATGCAGCTGACTTATCGTGAAGTCGTTAAAGCCGTCAATAAATATCTGCGCGTCGTCAAAGAGGATATGATCGGAATTTATGATAAGCTCCGCAGCGGCGGCGGTGAGGTCAAGGCTGTCGAAATAATCCTTTGTCAGCCGCGCGTTATAGCCGCCGTAGATAAGCCCGACATCGGCAAGCTTTGCGCGCAGCAGTGAGTTCCCGCGCAGGCTTTTTGTCCCGTCGGGGAGCTCCTTTTCCGCGTCAAGCTTTTCCTCGGAGAGGTCGTCGGGGGATATCCCCGCGGTCTTTAGCATGGTTACGGTCTGCACCATTTTCTCGCAGAAGCCCGCCCGCTCCGCTATCCTTGAAAACGCGCGCAGGCTGTCCTTGTTTTCCTTGATAACGCGGTGCATTATTATGCTTTTCGCGATGTCGTCGGCGGTCGGTTTTTTGTCCCCGAGAAGCTTTATCAGCTCCTCCGAAAGCGACGAAAACGTCCGTATATGCACCTGCTCCGACTTGCCGAGAAGCCCGTCAGCCTTGAGCGCGCGGTATATTGCTTTTTCCGTTTCAAATTCAAATTGGTCGGGAACGATGTAGATGATATTCTGCGGCTCGCCGCTTTTTCCAAGGATAGAAACTATTTCCCTGCGTATTTTTTCCGCTATGTCGGAATTTGCTTTTCCGATGATGAATTTTGTCACTGCTCCCGCTCCTTTCTGTATGTTACCGTGTAAATATTGCTGCGCCCTGATTTTCCCGTCTGCCCGATAATCCCGACAGCTCGGAGGACTTCCAGCCGTAGCGACGAAGGCGGCTCCTTTGCGGCGGCGCAGAACTGTTTTTTCGTGAAGCTTTCGGGAAGCCCCTCGGGGAGCCAGCGCAGGTGATCCTTTGGGCGCTCCAGCCGTATTTCCTCGACAAAGGCGCGAGGCATTTTCAGTATGCTCAGCTTTTTCCGAACGCTCCTGCTGCGCATATCGGGGATATCCCCGCCCGAAAAATACACCGTCTTGTCCACGCTTAGCCTTACAATGATGAGAGATAAATTTTCGTTCGGGAGAAACTCCCGCAGCGAATAAAGCTCCTCGAATATTTTTAATTTCGGATTGACCCGCCTGCGCGGCGTTTCCCTGACGACCTCGCCGCTGTCCGCGCTGATATACAGCGTGCGGATATCCGCGTCGACGGGGTGAACGACGGTCACGCGGGCGGCGCCGAGGAACTCGCGCAGCTTGTCCTTCAATAGGTAGAGCGAGCGCGTCTGTATCTCAAATATCCCGTCCTCGCTCACCGCGTCCGCGAAAAACCGCCCGAGCTTTATCTCCTGTTCGTCGGCGAACGGCGCGTAGTAGTTTTTAAGCACGGCGTGGATAAGCTTTTCGTTCTGCGTCCCGACCGAGCCGTGCATTCCTTTACGGCGGGAAAGGGCGGCGCTTACGGCGGCGGCAAAGCGGCTCTCGCTTGTTTCGGGGCTTTCGCGCCGCGTTATGAAGTCGGCTACGGCGTCCTCGTCGTTCGAGCCGATGATAATGTCTGCGGCGCTTTTCAGCTCGTCGTTCGCGTTACCGACGGCAACGCCCGTGTCGGCGGCGGATATCATTGAAAGGTCGTTCCCGTTGTCCCCGAAGCAGACAGTCTTGTCCGCGCCGACAAGCGCTTTCACCTGCGCGACAGCCTTTGCCTTGTCCGCGCCCGCGCCGAATATTTCGTACCACATCATGTCCTCGTAGGTGTCCTTCATGAATGTGCGGGAAAAGCCGTTCTCCGCACAGAAAACGTTGTCCAGCACGCTTATTTCCATCGGCGGGTCAAACAGCGTGAAATAGAAAACGCGTCCCTCGAAAAGCTCGCCGTAACCCTTAACGGCGCGCAGCCGCCTGTCGCCGCGTCTGCTTTCGACATAGCCGCGCACCTCGTCAAGGCGGCTTTCTATGTAGGAAACGCGCTCCCTGCCGTCAATGTAGGAATAGACTATCGGGGCAAGACCGTGCTCCGTAAAAAAGCGCTTCGCCGTTTCAAAGCTTTCGTCGGTGAACACATTTTCGATGATATGCTCGCCCGTTTTGGGGTCAACGACAAAAACCCCGTTGAATGTCACAGCGGGGCAGGTAAGATTAAGTTTTCCGAGCAGCGGGTAAGCGCTGTTGAATGAGCGCGCGGTGGCGTAGGTGAACTTAACGCCGCTTTCGATAAGGGCGTTAAGCTTCTGCGCCGCGCTGTCGGATATCGTCTTGTCGGAGCGCAGCAGGGTGCCGTCAAGGTCGGTCGCATAAAGGGTCATTTTTCCTCCTTGTTAAGGGGACAGTGCCGCGCGTATCGGTGCGCGGGGGGAATGAAGTCGCCTCAGAATTCGTTGCAGCCGTCCACAACGAAGCGGTGGTCAAGCATATATTCGCGCAGCTCTTTCATGGTGGGCAGACCGTCGTTGTCGCTTGCGTTCTGTATCTGCATACAGCCGACTGCGTTCGCGCGGACTACTGCCTCGCCGAGCGGAATTTCCTCGCATATGCCGCTGATAAGTCCCGCCGCGAAGCCGTCGCCCGCGCCGACAGTATCAACCACAACGTCCGCACGGAACGTCGGCGCAACGCCGCTTTCCATGCGGCTCTTGTAGAAAGCGCCCTGCTTTCCCAGCTTAACGACTACCTTTTTCGTCCCGAGGGAGAGGTAATGCTCCGCAATTTCTTCGGGGTCATTCAGACCGCAGAGCTTTTCGGCTTCCTTCAGGCTCGGGAGGAACACGTCCGCCGCCGCCGCAAATTCGTTAAGCAGCGCGATCGTTTCGGGGCATTCCGTCCAAAGCTGGCAGCGCAGGTTCGGGTCGAATATCACCGCGATATGCTCCGCGCGGGCGCGGGAAACAAGTCTGCGGGCAGCCTTTGCGGCGCCCTCGGATATGGAGGGGAATATTCCCGAAAAATAAACGGCGCGGAACTCCGAAAGATCCAGTCCGTCAACGTCGCTTTCGCATAGGAACGACGCTGCGGAGCACTGACGGTAGTAATGTATGTCGAACCTGCCGCTTTCGTTTTTGCGGCGGGTCATTGCGCCTGTCTGGTGCTCGCGGTCGGTTATTATATGGCTGCCGTCTACGCCGTTTTTGTTGATAAACGCGCGTATCCTCTCTGCTCTGGGGTCGTCGCCGAGGCGGGTGAAATACACCGCGTCAAGCCCCAGTCGCGACAGCCCGACGGCTGTGTTCAGCTCCGCACCCGAAACGGAAGCGCGGAAAGTCACCGCGTCGGAAAGGGAATTTCCGTCCGCTGCGGTGAGAAGCTCCATAGGTTCTCCGATAAGAAGTATCTTATTCATAAAGCACCTCCGTGAGGTCAGTTCTCAAAAAGTCTGATATTTCCGTCGGCGTAGGCGAAGCCCGCGAAGCCGCTGTTCATCAGCCTGTCAAGCATGGGCTTGAGCTTTTTCGGCTTGCGGCAGAGCGCAACGTCGTATTCCGCGCGGAGCTCCTCCGCCTTGTTGTATGCGGTCATGAAATCCTCGTCGTAGAGCAGGGCGATCTTTGCCTTTTCGGAGGCGGAGCGGTTCATGTCGGAAAGAATGCTGAATATTCTCTCAAAGCCGATGGAGAAGCCGCAGGCGGGGATATCCTCGCCGACGAATTTCCCGATAAGCTTGTCGTATCTTCCGCCGCCCGCAACGGAGCTGCCGAAGTTTTCGCTGCGTACCTCGAAAACCGTACCGGTGTAATAACCCTGTCCGCGCACGAGCGAGATGTCAAATTCAATGCCGTAGCGCCCGTCCGCGATGGCTCTGCTGTTTGCGATGATGGAAGTCAGTCGGTCGGTGCATTCGGGGTCGTTGATTATTTCCGAAACCTTTTCTAACGTCAGCGGCAGCTGCGACAGAACATCCGCGAAGCGGCTGACCGCATTTTCGGAGTAGCCCTTTTCGCGAAGCTCGGCGATAACGCCCTCCGCGCCTATCTTGTCCAGCTTGTCAAAGCTTACGCAGACGGACATCAGATCCTTGTCCTCAAAGCCCATAACGGAGAGCAGTCGGTTGAGCACGGCGCGGTCGTTTATCCTTACGGTAAATCCGCCGATATCCAGCGCGAGCAGCGCCTTTGCGGTAACGGCGATGAGCTCCGTTTCGCATTCGGGGTTAGGGTCGCCGATAACGTCAATGTCGCACTGCATGAACTCACGCAGGCGGCCTTTCTGGGGGTTTTCGGCGCGGTAAACCTTGTCCATCTGAATTACCTTGAACGGCATGGTGAGGTTCTGCCTGTTTGCGGAGAAATAGCGGGTCAGCGGGAGCGTGAGATCGTAGCGAAGCCCCATATCGCAGAGTTCGCCGCCGTTTTCCAGCGCTTTTTCGAGCTTGTCGCCGCGCTTTAGTATCTTGAAAATAAGGTTAAGGTTATCGCCGCCGTCGCTCTTGTCGAGGTTTTCGATGTCCTCTATGGCGGGGGTCATTATGCGCTGAAAGCCGTTCGCACGGTAGATATCCGATATGGTCTGGCGAATGCTCTCGCGCAGTTCCGCCTCGCGCGGGAGGTAATCCCTTGTTCCTTTTACGCTTTTGATCTTCATAAAAAATGTTGTCCTTTCAGATTGTTTTTACACAAAAATCTGCCGCACGGGTGTTGAAAAAACGCAAAGCGGCATTTGATTATCCGCGTTATGACCGACAGATTTAAAAAGCCCGCTTTGCGGGCAGAACAGCTTTTCCGACAAGCCAAGGCAACACCGAAATGTCCTTTTGGCTGACTATATTCATATTATATCACCGTCTACCCGTTTTGTCAAGCCGTATGACATAAAAAGCGGGGTATATTCGGGAATACTATCATGGCGGGACGCTTTGCTATTGACTTTGCGGAAAATATCTGCTATAATGTATTTGTATAAGTATATATAGAACATTTCTGCTTTTTGGGGAAAATGAAATGAAGAAATTTCTTTCGGTGTTACTGTGCGCCGCAATGTGCACGGCAATACTCTGCGGCTGCGCGTCCGAAAGCGCTTCGCAGATAAATGTTATAGACGTCGGTGGCAGCGGCGCGGTCGCTTCTGAAGAAGGCAGCGGCTCTGACGAGGATTCCGCCGTTCCTCCGCAGTCCGAAACACCGCCTGCCGACACCCTGAACCATGATGAAACCGACATCGAACCCGATGACGCAATCGTCCCGTCATCCGAAACAGCCCCTGCTGCCGGAGGTGTAGAGCAGGACGACTTAATTGATCCCGACAGCACCGATATTCCGGTCGCGACGACCCAGACAGCTGTCACCTCTGCGCAGACCTCCTCCGAGTCGCAGACCTCGGCAACTACCGTTTCAACAACGGCTTCAACTACTGCTTCAACAACCGTTTCCGCAACGGAGCAGACCGCCGAGCACGAGCCTGTCGAGCTGCCCGATAATGCCGTGAACAGCTATTCGGCGCTCAACCATGCGGACGTAAAGGGAGTATGGATATCCTACATAGAGCTTGCGGATATCCTCACGGGAAAGACGGAGAGCGATTTCCGAAAGGCGATAGGCGCGGCTTATGACAACTGCGTTTCGCTCGGGCTGAACACGGTTTATGTCCATGTCCGCTCGCACGGTGACGCGTACTACAAAAGCAGCCTTTACCCTTGGTCAAAGTATGTCACGGGGACGTTCGGCAAGGCTCCCGATTTTGACCCTCTGAAAATAATGATTTCCGAGGCGCATTCGCGCGGGCTGTCTTTTCAGGCATGGATAAATCCGCTCCGTGCCTGCGCGGTGACGGATATTTCGGGCGAGAGCGGCTACCCTATTTATTCATGGGTGAACGGCGCGGACACGGCGGGGAAGTACGTCGTTAAGGTCGGGAGTACCTACTACCTTAACCCCGCATACGGCGAGGTCGTTGACTTTATCGCGGCGGGTGCGGCGGAGATAGCCGCGAATTACGATGTCGACGGCGTGCATATCGACGACTATTTCTACCCGACGACGGACGCTTCGTTTGACAGCAGCGCGTATTCGCAAAGCGGCTGCGGCACGATTTCGGAGTTCCGCCTTTCAAACTGCGACAGGCTCGTCAGCGGGCTATACGGCGCGGTAAAGAAAGCAAACCCGAGCGCGCTTTTCGGCGTGAGCTGTCAGGGGAGCATTGAGAACAACTATAACCAGATGTATGCGGACGTGAAGAAATGGTGCTCGCAGAGCGGATTCACCGACTACATCATGCCGCAGATATACTACGGCTTCAGCAATTCCACACAGCCGTACAGCAGATGCGCGGCGGAATGGGACGCGCTTGCGCAGAGCGGCGGAATACCGCTCATCATCGGACTTTCCGTGTCTAAAATAGGGCTCGAGGACGCTTGGGCGGGCGCGGGAAAAACGGAATGGATAACGGATAAGAATATTCTTTCAAGACAATACACCGAAGCGCTCGGACAAAGATCCTACGGGGGGATTTGCCTTTACAGCTACCGCAGTATCTTTACGCCCGACAGCGCGGTGGTATCACAGGTAGACAAAGAAATAGCCGCGCTTAAAGCGGCAATGAACGATTAACGGGGAAATAAAAATGAAAAAGCTGTTTCAAAGAATTACCGCGCTTGCGCTGTCGGCTGCGATGATCTCGGCGGGCGCCTTCGCGCAGCCCTCCGAGGAGGACTTCACCGCCGAAAACGCAGCCGCCGTTACGGAAGAAGTGACCGCGCCCGCTGCCGTCGGGAGGAACATAACGCTGCAAAACGGAATGCGCGCCGTTGAGTTACACATGGGCGAGGATATCGCAGCGGACGGAAGCACAGACCTTCCCGCGCTGTATGAGGAGATCGCGGGCTACGGCATGAACGCCGTCATAATCGGAACATACTCGGACGGAGCGCCCTGCTTTGACCTTGAGATAAACAAGGCAGACGGCGGCGTGTTCGGCGCGGCTGCCGACGCGGCGCACGACGCGGGGATGTATGTCTACGCGGCGCTGGATATCGGAGCGC
>CAMERU010000105.1 GCA_945935925.1 uncultured Clostridia bacterium
CGATTATGCGGCAGCCCGTTATCCCCGCGGCGTTGCAGCCGAAGCCCATACACATAGTAAGCGCCTGTTTCCCGCAAGCCTTGCACTTGCTGAAGGGTCTGTCAAGGTTATAGGCGATGCGCGGGAGATAACCCGAGTCCTCCAGCAGTGTGAACAGCGGGAAGAAAATAGCCATCGGCGGGAGCATTACCGAGGTGACCCATGCAAGCACTCGGTACGCGCCGTCGATAAGCAGCCCGCGCAGCCATTCGGGCGCGCTCAGCTGCCGCAGCAGGTCGGATAGCAGGTCGCCGAGCGCAAAGAGCGCGGTGCTCAGCAGCTCGGAGGGGTAGTTCGCGCCGACTATCGTTATCCAGAAAACTACCATCAGCAAAAGCAGCATAAGCGGGTAGCCGAACAGGCGGCTCGTCAGCAGGCGGTCGGCGCGGCGGTCGCTGCTGCGGCAGCAGTTTCCCTCGCAGACAGCCCCGTCGCACGCCTCCTCCGCATTGAGCAGAATGCAGGACACGATCCTGTCCTTCAGAATGTCGGCGGTTATCCCCGAAGCGGCGAGAATGTTCAGCCCCTGCTCGCGGCAGCGCGCTATTTCGGGTAGCAGCGCGATGTCCGCTGCTCCGAAGAAGCGGTCAAGCTCCCCGTTGAGCGAGCTGTCCCCCTCGAGAAGCCGCAGAGCGAGCCACCTCGGGGATATCCTGTCCCCGAGCTCCCGCCTTATAGCAGGCTCCAGCGCGGCGATCGCGTCCTCTATCGGGCGAATATAGTGCAGCCGCCTCGGGCGAAGCTCCGTTCTTCCCGCGCACAGGTCGTCAAGCCGCTCGGTGAGCCGCCGCAGCGTTTTTTTGCGCCGCGCCGAAGTCCCAACCACGGGCACCCCGAGATTTTCCTCCAGACGTTCCAGATCGACCTCTATCCCGCGCCGCCTTGCCTCGTCCATGAGGTTGACGCAGACTATCGTTTCGGGGCAGATCTCCATGACCTGCAATGCGAGATTAAGGCTGCGCTCAAGACAGGTCGCGTCGCACACCACAACAGTCGCCGACGCGCCGCCGAAGCAGATGAAATTCCGCGCGACCTCCTCCTCGGCGGAATGCGCCATGAGGGAATATGTCCCCGGAATGTCCGCGAGGACATAGTCGTTTTCGGAGGTAGAAAATCTCCCCTTGGCGCTCGAAACGGTCTTTCCCGGCCAGTTTCCGGTGTGCTGGTGCAGACCCGTCAGGCTGTTGAAAATAGTGCTTTTGCCGACGTTGGGATTACCCGCCAGCGCGACAACGGCGGTGTTTTTTTCGGCGGGATCTTTCGCCGCTCCGTGCCGCGCGTTTTTCGCTTTTTCGTGGGGAATATCCGCAGCCCCGTGCAGCGCCGCTTCGGTTTTTTCGGCGGGAATATCACCTGCCGGGCTCTTTTTGAAATCAGCCGCCTCGTTATCATCATAACCGACGCTGCCGCCATCGGCTTCCCCCTCGGGCACCACGGCTATCCCGCGGCAGTCCGCGCGCCGTATAGCGGTGACCGCGCCGCGTATAAGGTAGGCGGAGGGGTCGCCCATGGGGCTGCGCCCGACGCATTCGACCTCTGTTCCCTCCGAAAGCCCGATGTCAAGCAGCCGCCGCCTCATTGCGCCGTGTATCATCAGTTTCTTCACCACAGCCCGCTGTCCGGGCTGAATTTCGTCAAGGGTGTATAAGTAAGCCATAGCTGCCACCTTTTGTATGTTATTCTGCCGTTGTGCAGTTACTGCTATTATATGAATGTAAAATTTTTTGGTGATTGACGTTGTTTTCGCTTGAAATATTTGTCGGAATGTGGTATAATCAATAAGTATGCGGCGTCCTTGGGGGCTTTTTTTATGTCCGTAACGGGCGTATCTGCATATAATGTTTTGCGGGACGCTGACATTTATTGCTTATGACGGTTTTCCGCAGATAATGTTGAAAGTTTTTGTGAGTCAATTCACTTAAAACCTATTGACATCATATGTTTTGTGTGCTATAATATTTCCATACCAAAGGACGAACGACGGCGGCCGTTATCTCCGTGGAGCGCACAGAGCAAATCAATACAGACGGAGTGATGTTGTGGACTGGTCGTTTATTCAGAAATTCGCGCCGATGTATGTCGAGGCGGGCTTGCTTACCGTCACGATAGGCGTTTTCGGCATAGTTCTTTCGGTAGCGATAGGGCTCGTCTGCGCGCTGGTGAAATACTACCGTATCCCCGTGGCGCGGCAGATAGTGGCGGCATATATCGAGCTTTCGAGAAACACCCCGCTTATCGTTCAGCTTTTCTTCCTTTATTTCGGACTTCCGAAGGCAGGGATACTCCTTTCAAGCGAGGCGTGCGGCGTTATCGGTCTTGCGTTCCTCGGCGGGAGCTACATGGCGGAAAGCTTTCTCGGCGGCTTGAAGTCGGTGAATAAAATACAGCTTGAAAGCGCGGAGAGCCTCGGGCTGCGCCGTTGGCAGGTCATGAGATACATAGTTATCCCGCAGGCGGCAAGGGTGTCTATCCCCGCTCTTGCGGCGAATGTTATCTTCCTGCTGAAGGAAACGAGCGTATTCAGCGCGGTGTCGCTGGCTGACCTTATGTATGTCGCAAAGGACCTTATCGGTATGTATTACAAGACCAATGAAGCGCTGACGATGCTTGTCGCGGCATACCTTGTTCTTATTCTTCCGATCTCGATCGTGTTTACTGTTCTGGAGAGGAGGCTGCGCCGTGCAGGGAATTGAAGTGCTTTTCATGGGCAATAATATGCTGCGGCTCTGGGGCGGGCTTTGGGTAACGCTGAGGCTCTCGCTCATCTCGATAGGGCTGTCGCTTTTTATCGGGTTATTCGTCGGCGCGTTCATGCTGGTGAAAAATCCGATAGTCAAGGCGATCTGCCGCGTATATATCGAGATAGTAAGGATCATGCCGCAGCTTGTATGGCTTTTCATAATCTTCTTCGGCATTACCAAGCTCACGGGCATTGACCTTGACGGAGAAACGGCGGCGGTCATCATGCTGACGATATGGGGCGCAAGCGAGGTCGGCGACCTTGTGCGCGCGGCGTTCAGCTCTATCCCGTCGCATCAGTTCGAGTCGGGTCTTTCGCTGGGGCTGAGCAGGGTGCAGCTGTATGTCTACATCATTTTCCCGCAGGCGGTTCGCGGGCTTGTCCCCGACGTTATAAATCTGTCCACGAGAATGATAAAGACAACGGCGCTGGTTTCGCTCATCGGCGTTACCGAGGTGCTCAAGGTCGGCAAGCAGATAATCGACGCCAACCGCTTTGAGTATCCGAACGCGGCGCTGTGGGTGTATGCGGCGATATTCCTGATGTATTTCATTATCTGCTTTCCGCTGTCGCTGCTGTCGAGAAAGCTTACGAAGAAGAGGGGTGAATGACCATGGAAGAACATATTATTGATATAGAGCATCTGACCAAGAAATTCGGTGACAACGTGATAATAAGCGACCTGTCGCTCAGCGTTTCGCAGGGCGAAGTCGTCGTGCTTATCGGACCCTCGGGCTGCGGAAAGAGCACGCTGCTGCGCTGTATAAACGGGCTGGAGCCTGTTCAGGGCGGCTCGGTGAAGCTTCACGGCGAACCTGTCGAGCACGGAAAATCAAGCCTTTACAACATTCGTCAGAAGATAGGCATGGTCTTTCAGAGCTACGACCTTTTCCCGCATATGACGGTCATGAAGAATGTCACGCTCGCGCCGCTCAAGGTGCAGGGGCGCAATAAAGACGAGGTTACCGGGCAGGCGATGGAGCTTCTCGGGCGCGTCGGGCTCGCGGACAAGGCGGACGCCTATCCGTCGGAGCTTTCGGGCGGTCAGAAGCAGCGCGTCGCGATAGTGCGCAGCCTTATCATGAACCCCGACATAATGCTGCTCGACGAGATAACGGCGGCGCTTGACCCGGAGATGGTGCACGAGGTGCTGAACGTTGTGCTCGACCTTGCAAAGGGCGGCACCACGATGATGATAGTCACGCATGAAATGGCATTTGCCGAGGCGGTGGCAGACAGGGTGATATTCCTTGACGGCGGCGTTATCGTCGAGGAGGACGCGCCCGAGGTGTTCTTCCATTCGCCGAAAACCGAGCGCGCACAGCGCTTCCTCAAGACGTTTACCTATTCCAAGTGACATTTCCAAAGGAACGCGCGCCTTTGAAATGCTGCATGGGGCAGGTTTTCGCATAAAAATAAGGGCATAAACCCGAACAAATCAAAAGGGACAATCGGAGGTATTTATCATGAATGCATTAAAGAAGATAGCGTCTGTTTTTGCCGCTGCGGCAATGGCTCTTACATTCGCGGGCTGCGCGGGCAGCGGAAGCTCGTCCGACAGCGGAAGCGCAGCAGCGGGCTCGTTCAGGACAGTCGACGAAATAAAGTCGAGCGGCAAGGTCATGATCGGCGTTTTCTCGGACAAGAACCCGTTCGGCTATGTTGACAACGAGGGCAAATTTCAGGGCTACGATGTATATTTTGCAGAGCGTATAGCAAAGGATCTCGGCGTTGAGCTTGAGCTCGTTCCCGTTGAGGCGGCAAGCCGCGTTGAGTTCCTCGAAACCGCAAAGGTCGATATTATCCTCGCAAACTTCACCGTAACCGAGGAGCGCAAGGAAAAGGTTGATTTCGCGCTTCCCTACATGAAGGTAGCGCTCGGCGTTGTTTCTCCCGACAGCGCGGTCATCACCGACGCTTCGCAGCTCAACGGCAAGACCCTGATAGTTGTCAAGGGAACAACGGCTGAAACCTATTTCACCGATAATTACCCCGACGTTAAGCTCCAGAAGTACGACGAGTATAACGAGGCTTATTCCGCGCTTCAGGACGGCAGAGGCGACGCATTCTCCACCGATAATACGGAAGTCCTCGCATGGGCTATGAGCAACCCCGGCTTCACTGTCGGCGTTGAATCCCTCGGCAGCCTTGACGCTATCGCTCCCGCGGTAACAAAGGGCAACGAGAGCCTGCTCAACTGGATAAACGACGAGATAAAGGCGCTTGCCAAGGAGCAGTTCTTCCATGCCGACTATGACGCAACACTCGCTTCCGTTTACGGTGACTCAGTAGACAAGGATAAACTTGTTGTCGAGGGCGGAGAGATGTGATCTCATCGAACAGCAAACAATGAATATGACACCGCTCGGAAACGGGCGGTGTTTTTTTGCATTTTTGTGTAACTTCCGGCGCCCGTTCCCGTCTTAATGGTTGAACGGCTAAAAAAGGAGGGCGGAAAAGTGACGGACGAGGAAATAATCGACCTCTTCTTTTCAAGAAGCGAATCGGCGATATCCGAAACACAGAAGCGGTACGGCAGGCTTATCCGCAGCGTTGCGCTGGGGATACTGCGCAATAACGAGTCGGCGGAGGAGTGCGAGAACGATACATATCTGCGCGCGTGGAACAATATCCCGCCGACAAGACCGCAGGATCTCCGCGCGTACCTGTGCAGGATATCGCGCAGCGCGGCTTTCGACAGGTACGCCCGCGACCACGCGCAAAAGCGCGGCAGCGCCTGCCCGCTCGAGGAGCTTGAGAATGTCCTCAGCGCAAGCGGCGGCGCGGAGGACAGACTTGCCGAGCGCGAGCTGACGGAGCTGCTGAACGGATTTCTCGGCTCTCTCGACAAGAAAAGCCGCGTTGTTTTCCTGCGGAGATATTGGTTCTGGGACGATACCGCAGAGATAGCGCAGCGGCTCGGGGCGACCGAGAGCGCCGTCAAAACGCGGCTTTCGCGGACGATGAAGAAGCTCAGGGACTTCCTTGGGAGAAACGGCTATGCGAACGGAGGTAAAACAGGGTGAAAATGAACACAAAGCTTAACAATGCACTTGGGAATATCGACGACAAATTCATCGCCGAGGCTGCGGGCGAAAGCGGGCAGGGCAGCCGCTTTAAGGCACGATATCTGCTTATCCCGTCTGCGGCGGCTGTCGCGGCGGGGGTAATTCTCGCGGCGGGACATTTCATGGGCGGCGCGTCGCCGGGGGGCGTTTCCCTTGTTGAGGGCAGCGGCGCGCTGTCCTCCGACGGAACGCTCTCCGAGCTGATAAAGGCAACGGCGGATTCGGCAGGCACTGCCCCCGAAACGGAAACGGCGCCCGTTACCGCCGAAAACACCGATATACAGGCGGTCGTGCATGAAGTGCCGCAGGATTACGCGCTGCCCGCGCCCGCGGAATACACCCCCGACCTGTCAATATACCGCGAGAAAACGGGGACAGCGAACGGCGTGGAGATAGCAATGCCCGAGGGCACGCCGATATACGCCGCTTCGGACGGCGAGGTGACATGGGCGGATTATTATTCGGGCTTCGGTTATTGCTGTGAAATTAAGCTTGATGATGGGAACAAGGTGCGTTACGGGCATTTGAGCGAGTTCGCGGTGAAGTCGGGCGACCGCGTGAGCAGGGGCGGAATAATAGGCTATTCCGGAAAAACGGGAATGACCGTTGACCCCTCGCTTTTCGTTCGTCTGTATTTCCCCGACGAAGCGGAGATAAAGCAGAAGATAACGCTTGAGGAGGTTTTCCGGCACAAATGGAACACAATGACCGACAGCGAGATGTCCGATGTGATCGCCTTGTACAACACGGAATACAGCGAGGAGTTCGGAATATATTCCGCCGAGTTCAGGGACGGCAGCGGCAGGCTGATAATGCAGGTCGGCGTGGACGGCTCGGAGATACTAAGCCTTAAATACTTCGACTATGACACCGCGGTGGTGATAAATCTTCGCGGCGAGGACGGATATATCGAGCAGGAAATTGAGCGCATTTCCGAAAGAAAGGCGAGCGTTGAGCGCGCGTATGACCGCTTCGCCGATCTCGGGCTGAAGGATATCGACAGCATGGAGATAAATTATTCGTGGTACAGCTACCCCAATGACCTGCATCGGTGCTTTGTAAACAGCTTTTCCGAAAACAGCGTATCAACCGACGGGTATATCGCGCCGATAGCGGGAGCGAGCCATTGGTACAACGGCGAACAGCACGAATACACCGAGGAATGCCTGCGCGAGCAGAGAAGGCTCTATTCCTACCAGGACGGCGGGGATAGGGTCGGACTGCCTGCTGTTACCTGCGAGGAAAACAACACCGTGCTTGCGGCGGGGGACGGCGAGGTCGTATATACGGGCGATTTCCCGCAGCGCGGAAATATAGTCAGGATCAGGCACGACGACGGGCTTGAAAGCTGGTATTGCAGGGTCGATACGTCGGTTTCCGTCGGCGACAGGGTGAGTCAAGGCGACGTTATAGGTACTGCGGATAACCTGTTCACGGCGTTCCTGCTGAATGAGGACGAGGTTGAGGATATGCTCATATATGCGGAGGATTACCTGACTCAATATGCGACCGGCGGCAGTTCGGCGGTATTCGAGGGCAGGCAGCTCACCGTTGACGAGCTCAACGCGCTCGGCGATTCGGCGCTTGACCGTTCGGCGCTGGCGCTGTATTACCACAGCGAGTTTGAAGCGGCGGATGTGTGGTCGTTCAACCTTGAGGACGGCTTGAAGCTTGAGGTGAGCGATAATTATTACAGGTTTGTCATGCCGCTTGACTGCGGCGACGGCGTTGCTTACGCTTGTTATTACCGATAATTACCATCGGGTCATCTCTTAAGGCAACACCGCACAATTAACGGCTAACGCCTTTTCCGTCCGCTTGCTTGC
>CAMERU010000106.1 GCA_945935925.1 uncultured Clostridia bacterium
TTGTTACTTGCAGACTCGGTTATTATAAGTATTTTGCCGTTTTCATAAAGTATCCTGCCGTTTACGACAGTCATTGCGACATTCTGCTTGCTGCCCGCGTAAACAATGTTTTTCGGAATATTATGAACAGGCTGCATATTCGGCTGCGCAAGGTCTATCACAGCGAAATCGGCAAGCTTTCCCGCCGCGAGGACATCGCAGTCGTTCAGACCCATGCAGAGCGCGCCGCCCTTTGTCGCCATTTCAAGAACATCATACGCGGAGCAGGCGGACGCGTCATTCTCGCGTACTTTCTGCAATCCCGTCACAAGGAACATTTCTCTGAACATATCGAGGCAGTTGTTGCTTGCGGCGCCGTCGGTGCCTATCGCGAAATTTTTCATTCCATTACGGCGCATTTCACATATCGGGGCAATGCCGCTGGCAAGCTTCATATTCGAAGCCGGATTTGTAACCATCCACAGCCCCTTATTGCGGAATATCTCCATATCCTTATCGTCAAACCATACGCAGTGGAATCCGCCGCCGCCGTATTCAAACATACCGAGCTTGTCGAAAAGCTGCGTCGGAGTCATTCCGTACCTCTCGCGGCAGCCCTCTACCTCCGCCTTAGTTTCGCTGTTATGCGCGAAAACGGGCGCCTTGTATTTCTGCGACAGCGCCGCCATGCCCTCCATTATGCTGCGCTTTGTCGTGTATTCGGCATGAAATCCTAACCGATAGGAAACAAGCGGGTCGAGCGAGTTATAGGTGTTGTATTCCTCCTCGCAGCCCTCGACGGTGCCGCCGAAGTCGTTTATAGAGCCGCAAATCACCGTGCGGAAGCCCATGTCGATATTAGCCTTTGCGTAGGACGGCAGTTTGAAATACATATCGAACGAGGAAGTAATGCCGCTTGTAAGGTATTCCATATTACCGAGCTGAGTAAAAACGTATATTGCCTCCTCGGTGAGCTTTGCCTCGCGCGGGAAAACTTGCTTGTTGAGCCAGTCGGAGAGCGGCATATCGTCAGCAAAGGAGCGCAGGAAGGTCATCGCCGTATGCGTATGCGCGTCCTTGAACCCGGGGATTATGAGGTTTCCTTTAAGGTCTATCTCCCTGTCAAAGCCCTCCGCGCCATTCGGCGCGCCGATATAGGAAATGCGCTCATTTTCGGTGTGCAGTTCACCGCAGATAACGGTGTTGTCCTGCATTGTAAGTATTTTTGCGTTATAAAATCTAATCTTCATATTTTCTCCTGCTTTCTTGACCTTATTACGGTCAATCATTTCCCTCCGTCCTCCCCGAAAAGCTTCGCAAGCGATTCGGTATAGGGGTATCTCGCAATTCCTCGCTCGGTAACGATCGCAGTGATAAGCTCCGCATCGGTAACATCAAACGCGGGATTGAAGCACTTTACATTTTCTCCCGCGACCGGTTGGCTGAAATAGCCCTTCTTTATCTCATCGCCGCTGCGCTCCTCTATCACGATATCATCGCCGCTTTTGCATGAGAAATCTATCGTAGAGCTTGGGCAGAAAACATAGAACGGTATGCCGTGGTATTTTGCGTTCACCGCAACGGAACGCGTTCCTATCTTATTCGCGGTATCGCCGTTTGCGGCTACCCTGTCGCAGCCGACAAAGCAGGCGTTTATTTTCCCCTGCTTCATCAGAAGCGAAGCGGCGTTGTCACATATCAGCGTGACATCTATGCCCGCATGGTCGAGCTCAAACGAGGTCAGGCGCGCGCCCTGCATGAGCGGTCTTGTTTCGTCGCTGAAAACATGAAATTCATAGCCCTTTTCTTTCCCGAGAAGCAGCGGACCGAGCCCCGTTCCGTATTCCGAAGCGGCGAGCGCTCCCGCGTTGCAGTGGGTGAGAATACCGTCGCCGCTTTTCACGAGCGACAGCCCGTATTCGGAAATCGCGCGGCACATTGCCTTGTCCTCGTTGAATATTGCCATGCATTCGGCTTTGAGCGCGGGGAGCATCTCTGTCTTTCCGCCGCCGCATTTTTCCGCCGCCGCAAGCATTCTTTTAACAGCAAAGGAAAGATTTACAGCGGTGGGACGCGATTTACACAGATAATCGCCCGCGCGCGACAGCTCTGCAATAAAGCCCTCGCGGTCGGAGCGCTCTGTCTGCTGCGCAAGAACGTACATTCCGAACCCCGCAGCGATCCCTATCGCGGGAGCGCCTCTCACTCTCAGCGAAAAAATAGCCTCATAAATACTCTCGGCGGTTTCAAGGCGGAGGTATTTTATTGTATTGGGGAGCAAGGTCTGATCGAGTATCTCGACAGCCCTTCCGTCCTCTGAAAGCCTTACGGTAAATATCCTGTCCATATAAAATTCTCCGAAAAAACCGCACAACGCGGAATATTACGCTGTGCGGTGTTGTGATAGTCAGTTGAAATATACGAGCTCGCTGTCGGCGGGCTGTGTGGGGGTAATGCTGTCGGCGGCGATAACGGGACCTGTCCCCTTGTAGACAGGGTGCTTTTCTCCGATCACCTTTCCGCATACCTCGACCCATTCGCCGTCCTTGAATTTGCTCTCATCGGGCGATTTTACAAGTATCCCAACGACCTGAATATCGTCGGCGCAGCAGGTCATCGCGCGGCGTGAAATAACAAAATATCCCTTAGGAACATTTGACGCGCGGAAAACCATTCCGCGGACGCGGACGTTCTTCCCCTTGTACCTCGGCGCATTGCTCATGATGTCAATATACCACAGACCGAAGTCGTCGTGAACGACATCTATGGGGTCGGCGTTGACATCGAACGGCATTTCGTCGTCGCCCTGAAATCCCTGTTCAACAGTTCCGTCGGTGTATTCAAACATCATGTCTATTCTTGGGTTGAGAGCCTTTATGCTGCGGCGAAGGCGCTTTTTGTCGACCCTGCCCGGCTCGCACCTGTTAAACACAACAATATCCGAAACGGCGATATTATCTGACAGAAGCTGACGCATATTGTTCATATACATCTCAAACTTTGAGTGGTCAACGAACATGAATATCTGATAGAATATCCAGCTTTTCGGAGCCTTGACCGCCATGTCGCGCAGGCTCCACATACCGTTGTATTCCAGCATAATGCGTGTTGGCTTATGCTTTTTTACAAGCGCGTTAAGATTATCCTCGTTGAAGTCCTCTTCATCTTCTATAAATTCCAAGACAGAATTTGAAGACTTTATTATCTTTTCATCATACTCGATCTCGCCGTCCTCGCAGGCAATTATGAGCGTGCGCTCGCCCTTACTGAATTGCTTGTCGGCAAGTGTTTCAAGAATGAAAGATGTCTTACCGCTTTCGAGAAATCCTGTTATAAGATATACGGGAAGTTCCATATCGAACCGCCTTTCGTTTATTATCAGACGCCGAACAGCGCTTTTATCTTGTCCTCGGCAAGCTTGGAACCGATAACGCACATTCTTCCGGTAACATCGGCTGCGCCCGTGCGTATCTCATATTCCTCGGGAACAAAATCAAAATAATACCACACGCCCTCGGCACCGGCAACGATACCCTTTGCGCGAAGGACTGCGCCATATTCATCGGAGGAGAGAGCAGCAAGCGCGTTTTCAAGGTCAGCCTTCGCAAATTTCTTCGCTGTTTCAACGCCGAAAGATGTGAACACCTCGTCGGCATGGTGGTGATGATGGTGGTCATGGTCGTGGTCATGGTGGCAGCACTCGCCGTCGTGGTGATGATGCTCGTGCTCGTCGTCATCATGGTCGTGGTGGCAGCACTCGCCGTCGTGGTGGTGATGCTCGTGCTCGTCATCATCGTGGTCGTGGTGGCAGCACTCGCCGTCGTGGTGATGATGCTCGTGCTCGTCGTCATCATGGTCGTGGTGGCAGCACTCGCCGTCGTGGTGGTGATGCTCGTGCTCGTCATCATCGTGGTCGTGGTGGCAGCACTCGCCGTCGTGGTGGTGATGCTCGTGCTCATCGTCGTGATGATGAGAATGACCGCAAACGGGGCAGATATCCTCGTCGGCAAGAAGCTCGTCTGCGAATTTATTTTCGGTTTCCATTGCCGCAATTATCTGTGCGCCGCTGATATCGTCCCACGGAGTTGTAACGATGGTAGCGTGCTCGTTCAGCTGTCTTATCATCGCAACAGCGTCGGCAAGCTTTTCCTCGGACAGCTTCTGCGTGCGGCTGAGGATTATCGTCTTTGCTGTTTCGACCTGATTTTTATAGAACTCGCCGAAGTTCTTCATATACATCTTTATCTTTGACGCGTCGGCAACGGTGGTATAGCTGTTGAGGACTATCTCGTCGCTCTGAACGTTCATGACCGCTTTAATAACATCGGACAGCTTTCCAACGCCGGAGGGCTCGATAAGGATACGATCGGGGTGGAACTGCTCAAGCACCTGAGCGAGCGCCTTTCCGAAATCGCCAACCAGAGAACAGCAAATGCAGCCCTGATTCATTTCGGTCACCTGAATACCCGCGTCCTTCATAAAGCCGCCGTCAATGCCTATTTCTCCGAATTCGTTTTCTATCAGAACAAGCTTTTCGCCGTTATAGCCTTCCTTGAGAAGCTTTTTGATAAGCGTGGTCTTTCCTGCTCCGAGGAAACCTGAAAACACATCTATCTTTGTCATTGTGATTACCTCTTTTCTACATATGCGCATTTATTGCGTCCAAATTATATAATACCACATTTTAACGATATAGTCAAGCGCGGAAGAGTTTTTTCACATAATTTTCGGTTTTTTTGCCTCAAATGTCAAGGCGAATAATTTTTCAAGAAAATTTATACCAAGTATTGCTCAAAAAAATTGTTTAAATTATAGCATTTAATGAATTACAAAATAAATTATTGATTTATTTTCACTACATTCAACAGCAGTTTTTTGTAATATTTTCACATAAAACAATTCCTTTTTTTGTATTTTCTAAAAAAATAATTATACATTCAATGAAATAAGTCTATTGTCAAAAAGAAAAAAATGTATTATAATATAAAATGTATAAAAAACCACGAAAGAGGATTTCAAAATGTCAGGGAATGTATCAATTTATCCTTCAAACCTTGTAAACAAGGTGCTCAATGCAGACGGGCTCGTTGTCGGCGAAGATAAGGCAACAGAAATAGAAAAAGTCTTGAATTGCCTGAACGAAAAGGAGCTTGACGCAGTAATGAAAAGGTTCCGCGACGGAATGACCTACAAAACCATTTCGGAGGAATTCGGTATCACCTTATCCTGCGCAAGGCTGCTCATCGAAAAGGCAGTTCGTAAGCTGCGCCGTCCGGAAAACAGGCATTATTTTGAGGAGCTGGTTGCGGACAGCATAAAGTGATCCTTGCTCCGCGAGCCTGCACAGACGGTCATTTATCTATTTTTTGGACGCTTGAACGACCGAAAGGTATGGAAGCGTCCGTTTTTTTCGTAAAATAAAAAGTTTTTTCAAAAAAACAGTTGCATATTTTTCCGAAATGTGTTATCATATAATTATATAAAAGATTTTTATATGAAAGGAAATCATTATGAGAAAAAAGACATCTACTGCTGCCGAAACGGTAAAAAACGAACAGCCGATAACAAACACAACTGCCGCAGATCTTGAAGTTAAGACTGCTGCCGAGACTGCTGCTCCCACAAAGAAAACCAGAAAGGCTGCTGCTGTCGCTAAGGAAGTAAAGCCCCGCGCTAAAAGGAACGCCGCCAAGGCTGTCGCTAAATCCGATAATGCTCCCGCTGCGGCTGAAAACGCGCGCAAAAAGCCCGGCAGAAAGCCCAAGCCCGTAACAATAGATGTTATTTCCGCAAAGCTTTCCAAGCTCGTTAACAAGACAAAGGCTGCCGAGGTCAAGGGTGCTGTTGCCGTTGATGTCGAGGTATGGGGCTGGGACGACGGAGCAAACCGCCACCTTTACATTGAGGTGCTCGACGGTAAGGTTACAGTTGCGCCGTACAGCTACGATGACAGAAATCTGGAGGCTTATATCAGCTTTGCTGACGCGAACGATCTCGTTAACGGAAAGCTGACCGTAAAGGACGCATTCGCTTCCGGAAAACTTAACGCGAGCGGCGATGTCAGAACAGCACTCATTATTGCTTCCCTTTTCTGATATTATACGGTATATCGTTTATTAAAATATGCATTACCCGTCGGGATAGCTTTGCCCGACGGGTTTTAATTTACAAAACAAAAAGAGGGGCGCCGAAACGTCCCTCTTGAATTTTAATGATTTATCGGAGAAATCAAGCCTTGCCGACAGAACCGAAAAGCTCCATCTTTTCCTTGACCTTTGCCTTGATAGCCTCAAAACCGGGAGCGAGAAGCTTTCTGGGGTCAAAGCCCTTGCCCTGAAGGTCCTTACCCTCTTCGATGTACTTTCTTGTTGCTTCCTGGAATGCCAGCTGGCACTCTGTGTTTACATTGATCTTAGCAACGCCGAGAGAGATCGCCTTCTTGATCATGTCGTCGGGGATACCTGTGCCGCCGTGCAGAACGAGGGGCATATCGCCTACTTCTTCCTTGATCTTAGCAAGTGTATCGAAAGAAAGGCCGGGCCAGTTTGCAGGGTACTTACCGTGGATATTGCCGATACCTGCTGCGAGCATTGTTACGCCGAGATCAGCAACCATCTTGCACTCCTTGGGATCTGCGCACTCGCCCATGCCTACAACGCCGTCCTCTTCTCCGCCGATGGAGCCTACCTCAGCCTCGAGGGAAATACCGAGTACGTCACAGGTGTTTACCAGAGCGGTCGTCTTTGCGATGTTCTCCTCGATGGGGTAGTGAGAACCGTCGAACATGATGGAGGAGAAGCCTGCGTTGATACAAGCCTTTGCGCCCTCGAAGGTACCGTGGTCAAGGTGCAGAGCAACGGGAACGGTGATCTTGAGCTCCTCGATCATACCCTTTACCATGCCAACGATAGTCTTGTAGCCGCACATATACTTACCTGCGCCCTCGGATACGCCGAGGATAACAGGGGACTTGAGCTCTTCAGCTGTCAGAAGGATAGCCTTTGTCCATTCAAGATTGTTGATGTTGAACTGACCGACAGCGTACTTTCCGTCGCGAGCCTTGTTCAGCATTTCCTTAGCAGAAACTAACATATTTGATTTCTCCTTTGATTTTAATGTCGGATTATTAATCCACTGCTTTTATTATAACTCATTTCAACATAAAAAGCAATATATTTTATAAAAAATTTTTAGGCAACACCGCACAAAGATTGTGCGCATATTGCGCCGTCAGATTTTTCGTTAGATTGCACAAAAACGACGCAGGCGGGCTGGTCTGTCGGTCAGCCCCTCTGTCACTTCGTGACACCTCCCCCGCAGGGGGAGATCTCGCCCGTCAAGGCGTTTTTGTGCGATATGACTAATTCGGCACAATATATAACCGATGATTAAAGTGATATGTTTTATTTTGTGCCGAATTGTAAATATGCAAGCAAGATGCGTGCAAAATCCAAAAAATGGTCTTTGTGCGGTGTTGCCTTAAGGCTAAGTCTAAAATATTTACTTACAAAAAGGACAGCCCGAGCGGACTGTCCCGAAAATATTTAATAGTTTATCACAGGCTCTTTATATACTCGTCCATCGCCTTGGCAGCGGTCTTGCCCGCGC
>CAMERU010000107.1 GCA_945935925.1 uncultured Clostridia bacterium
ATCGGCTGCGTTTATTTCGTTCCCGATGAGGAATTTCTCAACAATATAATGCGTGAGATAAAGTTCAGCGAAAACAACGCCGCTTACATAATTAACAACAACGGCGATACTATCGCCGATGTTGACACGGAGCTGGTCAAGAACGGCGAAAACCTTGAGGCGGCAGCGCTTGAGAACAGCGGCTATGCAGCCCTTGCGGAAATTCATGCGAAAATGAGAAACGGCGAGAACGGTTTCTATGATTACTATGAGAACGGCGAGCGGCTGTTCATGGCTTATGCTCCCATTGCGGGCACAGACGGGTGGTCTGCTGCGGTTTATGCTCCCGCAAAAGACTTCCTGAGCGACACCTATACCACATTTTTCGTATTTTGTATATTGCTCGTTGTAGCGACAGTGACCTCGGTGATCATCGCGACTTTACTCGGAAACCACCTCGGCAGCCCTATAAAGGTGTGCGCAGAGCGTCTTGAAAAACTCGCGGGCGGCGATCTGACCGGTCCTGTTCCCGAGATAAAGGCAGAGGACGAAACAGGCATGCTTGCAAGGGCAACAGGGGTGCTTGTCGACGATTTTAACCGTATAATCGGCGATATGGACAATATCCTTACGAATGTTTCCAACGGTAACTTTACCGTTACAAGCGAGAATGCGGACGAGATATATGTCGGAGATTTCCGCAAGCTTATTGATTCCACCTGCGTTATTACCGAGCGCCTCAGCGACACTCTCCGTCAGATAAACGTTGCGGCAGATCAGGTGTCGAGCGGTGCGGATCAGGTTTCCTGCGGTGCGCAGGCGCTGTCGCAGGGCGCAACGGAGCAGGCTTCCTCTATCGAGGAGCTTGCGGCGACCATCATGTCCATTTCCGACATGATAAATCATAACGCGAAGGAAGCGGAGGGCGCAAGCAGATTGACCGCGGAAGCAGGCGGGAAGATGGCGGAGGCAAACACCAAGATGGAGAGCCTTGTCACCGCCATGGCAGAGATAAGCGACTCCTCTGCGGAAATAAAGAATATAATCAAAACCATCGAGGACATTGCGTTCCAGACGAACATTCTTGCGCTCAACGCGGCTATCGAGGCGGCGCGCGCGGGCGAGGCAGGCAAGGGCTTCGCAGTTGTTGCGGACGAGGTAAGGAACCTTGCCGCAAAGTCGGCAGAGGCGGCGCAGAACACCACGGCGCTCATCGAGGGCACCGTTCAGGCAATCAACAACGGAAGCGCGCTTGTCGGCGAGGTTGCAGATGTTATGGGGCAGGTGTCCGAATCTGCGGGTCAGGTCGCGGTGATAAACGACAAGATCTCCGAGGCGTCGAAGGAAGCGGCGGAGTCCATCACGCAGGTCACTGTCGGGGTCGAGCAGATATCCAACGTTGTTCAGACGAACTCCGCAACGGCAGAACAGTCCGCGGCGGCTTCCGAGGAGCTTTCGGGACAGGCGCAGATGCTGGATTCGCTGGTGTCCGAGTTTGTGCTCAAAAACGACTGACCACCCGAAATCGATGAAAGCGGCGTGCATTTACGGCGGCTTTCGGTCATTCACAGGATAACACAGCAAAAGGAGCGGCTCCACGGCTGCTCCTTTTTGTTTTGATAAATAAATCCTAATGATATTATGCCAAGTAAGAAAATTAGAATTTTTTCGTACTATGCAAACCTCGAAAAATGTGATATAATAAAAGAGTTGATTTTCGCACGAAAACCTTAGCAGTAAATCCCCCGATTTTTACTGCCATTTGACTGCTGCACGCGCCCGCGATTAGCCCCGATTTGCTCGTTTTGTGTGAAACCGACCGCAAATTTACAGTTAGCAAACCAAGGCAAAACACCGCATAACAAAGCCTTTTGAAAGGAACACAACCAATGTATAAGATACTTTTTGTCTGCCACGGCAACATCTGCCGTTCGCCTATGGCAGAATATATAATGCGCGATATGCTGAAGAAGCGAGGCATAACGGGCGTTTCCGCTGCGTCCGCGGCGACAAGCACCGAGGAGATTGGCAACGCCGTCCACAGGGGGACAGTCGCAGTGCTGTCGCGGCTCGGGATAGACTGCTCGGACAAGACCGCGCGGCAGATGACGCGCTCCGACTACGACAAATTTGACCTCCTCATCGGCATGGACGGCGCGAATATCCGCAACATGGAGCGTATCTCGCGCGGCGACCCTGCGGGGAAAATTTACAGGCTGCTCGATTTCACGGAGCAGCCCCGCGACATTTCCGACCCGTGGTACACGGGGGATTTCCGGCTGACCTACGCCGATGTGCGCGAGGGCTGCGAGGCGCTTCTGCGGGAGCTGGAGAGGCGGGGTGCGATAAATGAGGACGCTTGAACGGGCGCACCCGCTGGCAAGCTTTCTGTACCTGCTCGCCGTGCTTGCGGTGACGGTGTTCACAAGAAATCCGGTGCTGCTTGCCGAGTCGCTTGCGGGCGGGCTTGCCGCGCTTGCGCTGTCGGGCGGGATAAAAAAGGCGGCATTCGTTCCGCTTTTTGCCGCTGTTGTCGCGGTCACTAACCCTTTATTTTCACACAACGGTGTTACCGTCCTGTTTTTTGTCGGGGACACTGCGTTCACGCTCGAGGCGGTCATTTACGGCTTCTCGTTCGGGGTGATGCTCGCTGCGGCGGTCGTCTGGGGAATGTTGTCCGCCCGATATATGACGTCGGACAAGTATGTCTGGCTGTTCGGCAGGGCGCTCCCGTCGGCGGGACTGGTTTTGTCCTGCGCGCTGAGATTTGTCCCGCTTTTCGTGCGGAGAACGGGCGAGTATATCGCGGTGAGGGCAGCGGACAACGGCGGGAAATTGACACCGAAAATATGTATTGCCGCATTTTCCTCGTCGATAGGCTATTCCGCCGAGGAAGCAATGAGCGCGGCGGGTTCAATGCGTGCGCGAGGCTACGGTACGGTAAAACGGACGTTTTTCTCGCGTTATCGGCTCACGGCGTCACAGCTTGCCGCGCTTGCGGCGGTAACTGCGCTGTCAATTGTTTCGGCGGTATTGATGATAAGCGGCGCGGGCGCGTTTTATTACTACCCCGCATTGTCAAGGCTGCCGCACCGCACCGCGGATATAGCATTGTATATCGCTTTCGGGGGGATATGCGCTCTGCCCGCCGCCGCGATTATCCGCGAGGAAATAATGCTGCGCCGCAGCGGGAGGGAAATGTCATGCTGATAAACACCGAGGAGCTTTCCTTTTCATATCCCGACGCTCATTCCCCCGCGCTTGACGGGGTGAGCGTTTCGGTGCCCGAGGGCAGCTTCACCGTTCTCTGCGGAATGTCGGGCTGCGGGAAAAGCACGCTGCTGCGCCTGTTAAAACCGGGACTTGCCCCCAACGGTAAAAAAAGCGGCAGCGTTAAATTTCACGGGGAAGCGCTTTCGTCGATAGCGCCCGTTGTGACCGCGCAGAAGATCGGCTTTGTTGCGCAGGACCCCGAGTCGCAGATAGTCACCGACAAGGTGTGGCACGAGATAGCGTTTTCGGCGGAGAGCGTCGGGATACCGCCCGATGAAATGCGCCGCCGTGCTGCCGAGTGCGCCGAGTATTTCGGGCTGGAGCGGCTTTTTGACAGCGACACCGCCACGCTTTCGGGCGGGGAAAAGCAGCTTGTCGCGCTTGCTTCCGCAGCGGTGCTGCACCCCGAGCTGCTGCTGCTGGACGAGCCGACCTCGCAGCTTGACCCGATAGCCGCGCAGTCGCTTATCGACGCGGTGATAAGGCTTAACCGCGATTTCGGCGTTACGGTGGTTATCGCCGAGCACAGGCTTGAGGAGCTGCTCCCCGCTGCCGACCGCGTTATCGTCATGGATAACGGGCGTATCGCGGCGGACTGCGCTCCGCGCGACATAACCGCGTTTCTCCCGAGCGGTCACCCCATGCTCTCCGCAATGCCCGCAGCGGTGCGGATATTCACCCGCGCGGGCGGGGAGGGGGACTGCCCGCTGTCCGTCCGCGAGGGGAGAAGCAATGCCGCCTGCCGCAGGTTTCTCGCGGAGAATGACCCCGAGGAACGGACGAGGAAAGCCCCCGTCGGCGAGCCCGTTATGACCGCGCGGGAGCTTTGGGTGAGCTATGGCAAAAACAGCCCCGACGCGCTCAAAACAGCCTCGCTGTCGCTATACAGCGGGGAGGTCTACGCGCTTCTTGGCGGGAACGGCAGCGGAAAATCAACGCTGCTTAAAGCCCTCACGGGCGTTGTCAAGCCGCTCTCGGGCAAGGTAAAGACCGCACACGGCGCGAAGCTAGCCTACCTCCCGCAGAACCCCTGCGTTATTTTCGGGGCGGACAGCGCGCTTGAGGAATTGACGGCGCGCGGGCTTGACAAGGCAGCCGCTGCGGCGCAGCTGGAGCGGTTCGGGCTGACGGCTGCGGCGGGGACGAACCCGCTCGACCTGTCGGGCGGCGAGCAGCAGCGGCTTGCGCTTGCGGCTCTGCTTTCGGGAAAGCCCGATATACTGCTGCTCGACGAGCCGACAAAGGGCATGGACGCGCTTTCGAAGGAGCGGCTGTGTTCGCTTTTCGGGGATATTGCCGCGGCGGGTGCCGCCGTGCTTGTCGTAACGCACGACGCGCCGTTTGCGGCTCGGTGCGCGGACAGGTGCGGGCTGCTGTTCAACGGCGAGGTTGTATCCGAAAACGAGCCGAAAGCGTTTTTCGGGGAGAATTACTTCTATACTACTCCGCTGTGCAGAATGGCGCGCGGGATAAATGACAAGTGGATATAAAACAGAGCCGCCCCATAAACGGAGCGGCTCTTGCTGTTATTAGTCCCATAAGCGGGGCTAATTATTCATTATCCTCGTCGTCAGCGGCGATCTCCTCGATTATCGCGCGAATGTCCTCAACGCCCTCTCCCGTCTGCGCCGAAAACTCTATAACCGTGATATCCTCCGCGCAGGGCAGCTCGTTCATCAGCGCCGCGCGGCGTTCCCCGCGCTGCTTTTTCGAGAGCTTGTCCGCCTTGGTCAGCACAACGACGAACGGTATCCCGTTGTCGATCAGGAAATTTATCATAAGAATATCGTCGGCTGTCGGTGGGTGTCGGAAGTCCACAAGCTGAAACACCAGCGCCAGCTCCCTGTCGTCGCCGAGGTAACCCTCGATAAGCCCCGCCCAGCGTTCCTTTTCGCTCTTCGCGACCTTTGCGTAGCCGTAGCCGGGCAGGTCGACGAAGCAGAGGTTTTCGAGGGTGTAGAAGTTTATCGTGGCGGTCTTGCCCGGGACGGCGCTCACGCGGGCGAGCGCCTTTCGGTTGAATATCTTGTTGATAAGGGAGGACTTGCCCACGTTGGAACGCCCCGAAAAGGCTATCTCGGTGCGCTCCGACGGCGGTATCTGCTTGAAGCTCCCGTAGGAGGTAAAAAATTCGGCTTTGTTAAAGTTCATTTGTCACCTTAGTTGGCATTCAGCACGGGCTGCTTGTTTTCGGTGTGCTTCTTGCCGATAGCTTTCTTTTTCATGCTGCCCGTCTTTTTTTCGGCGGAACAGTTGGGGAGGACCAGCGCCGTTTCAAGCACGGTGCCGATGTCCTCTGCGGGGACAAAGCGAATGCTGTTTCTGACTGCCTCGTCTATTTCCTCAAGGTCGGGCTCGTTGTCCTTGGGAATGCAGACAGTGGTTATTCCCGCGCGGTATGCCGCCATGGTCTTTTCTTTAAGCCCGCCTATCGGCAGCACCTTTCCGCGCAGCGTTATTTCGCCCGTCATTGCAACGTCGCGGCGCACGGGCGTTCCCGACAGCGCGGAAACCAGCGCCGTTGTGAGCGTTACGCCTGCGGAGGGACCGTCCTTGGGGACAGCGCCCTCGGGCGCGTGGACGTGTATATCCTTGTCCTTATAGAACATCGGGTCTATGCCGTATTTGTCGGCAAGCGAGCGGGTAAGGCTCACCGCTATTTTCGCGGATTCCTTCATGACCTCGCCGAGCGAGCCTGTAAATTCCGTCTTGCCCGTGCCCTCGAGTACGAGCACCTCGAGCGGGAGCATAGTCCCGCCGACGGACGTCCATGCGAGCCCGTTTACAAGACCAACCTCGTCGCGCGCCTCGAGATGTTCGGGGAGATAGCGCTTAACGCCGAGGAAATCGGTGATGTTCTTATCGGTCACATTGACCTTCTTTTCGCCCGAAACGAGCATTTTCGCGCTCTTGCGGCAGATGTCGGCGATATTGCGCTCGAGCTTTCTTACGCCCGCCTCGCGGGTGTAGCAGTCGATGACGGAATACAGCGCCTTGTCGCTTATTTTAACGGTGGAAGCGCTTTCGCCGTGCTTCGCAAGCTGCTTGGGGACAAGGTGGCGCTTGGCAATGTTGAATTTTTCCTCGCGGGTGTAGCTGCTTAGCTCTATGACCTCCATTCGGTCGAGCAGGGGAGCGGGTATCGTGTCAAGGCTGTTCGCGGTGGTGATAAAGAGCACGTCGCTTAAATCGACGGGTATCTCTATGTAGTGGTCGACGAACGCGGTATTCTGTTCGGAGTCGAGCACCTCGAGCATTGCCGACGACGGGTCGCCCTTGTAGTCGCTGCCCATCTTGTCTATCTCGTCAAGGAGTATCACGGGGTTAATGCTCTTAGCCTGCTTGAGCGCGTTGATGATACGCCCCGGCATTGCGCCGACGTAGGTCTTGCGGTGACCGCGTATCTCTGCCTCGTCGCGGACGCCGCCGAGCGAAACGCGCGCGTAATTGCGCCCGAGCGCCTTGGCTATCGACTTGCCGACGGAGGTCTTTCCTACTCCGGGGGGACCGTAAAGGCAGATTATCTGCCCCTTGATATCGGGCGCGAGCGCTCTTACGGAAATCGTTTCGGTAATGCGCTCCTTTACCTTTTTCATGCCGTAGTGGTCGCGGTCGAGCTGCTTCTGAACATTCGCTATGTTCAGCCTGTCCTTTGTGCGGACGTTCCACGGCAGCGACAGCACGGTGTCGAGGTAGGTGCGAATTACTGCCGCTTCCTGTGAGGAGCTGCCCATTCTGCTGAGCTTCTCTGCTTCTTCGATAAGCTTGTCCTCCGACTCCTGCGGGAGCCCGAGCGCCTGAATGCGCGCGGTGTATTCGTCGAGCTCCTCCATAGGGCTTTCGCCGTCGCCAAGCTGGCGGGAGATAGCCTTGAGCTGCTCGCGCAGGTAATATTCCCGCTGATTTTTGTCGACCTGCTCCCTTACCTGCTCCTGTATCTGCATTTCCGTTTCGATTATCTCGATCTCATTGCGGAGCATTGTTATAAGGGACTTTATCCGGCGGAGCGTGCCGTTTGTTTCGAGCAGCTCCTGCTTGTCCTCAAGCTTCAGGACAACGTTGAAAACAACCTTTTCAAACAGGGAAGTGCAGTCCTCCTCGGAAATAATGCTCTCGTAAAGCTCGCGGGGCATTTTCGGAGTGACCGCCGTGTAATCAATGAAAACACCCTTGAGGGCACGCTTTGCGGCGGCGGCAGTCGCCTCG
>CAMERU010000108.1 GCA_945935925.1 uncultured Clostridia bacterium
CGTTGTCCTTAAGAGTGTTGTATGCGTTTACAGCCTTCTCTGCGTCGTGCTCGTCGTCCTGGAAGTCAAGCTTGAGCGTCATGCCGTTGATACCGCCGGCAGCGTTGATCTCGTTTACTGCGAGCTGAGCGCCGTTCTTAACGGAGTTTCCGTATACGGCAGCGCCGCCTGTGAGCGGGCCGATACCGCCGATAACGAGCTTTCCGCCCTCGGAAGAACCTGCATCAGAGCTTGTGCTGCTGGAGCATCCCGCGAAGGGAACCGTCATTGCCGCAGCGAGAGAGATCGCTGCAACCTTAGTCCAAACATTTTTCATTTTAGTTTTCTTCCTTTCCTGATCAACGCCTGCGCCGCATTCCCGAAAAACAACTCAGCAGCGCAAAGCACAGCATTTTTTTAATGCTTATCGATTTGCAAAAATTATCCTGTGATAATTTACTTTGCAATAATATAATAACCTTTAATTCAAAATATGTCAATGATTAAAAAGCATTGATTATTTAAATCATCACGCGAAAAATTTGTACATTTTTAACTAAAATCACACATAAAGTTCATTTTCCGCCCCACTGCGCCGGATTTTATTACACAAGCGCGAAAAAGCAAGCGCCTTAATAATTTAAGGCGCAGCAATATTTTCAGTTCGAGAGGTAGGACTTAACAAGCACCTGAAGCAGCTCGTCCCTGTCGATGTGGCGGATAAGACCACGCGCATTATTAAATGTGGTGATATATGTAGGATCCTCCGAAAGAATATAGCCTACGAGCTGGTTTATAGGATTGTAGCCCTTCTGCTTCAGCGCGTCGTAGACCGTAGTAAGGATCTCCTTCATTTCATTTTCTCTGTCCTCATGAACCGAAAAAGTCATTGTTTTATCTGTCATAACATCAAATCCTTCCTTAGGGTTTGCCGGCACAGTGTACCGTGTCGGCAAGCCATGTTCTGACCTGCCTCATTCTGTCCCATGCTTATTATACACTTTTTGTCCGACGATTACAACCTTATTTCTCGATTTAACGGGATACCGGCGGCAAAATCTCCGATTATCACAAAAAAAATCTTTTTCATTTGGATAATCTAACAAAAAAGCGGTCACAAAATCTACATTTTTATAAAATTTACTAAAGCACTTGTATATTAAAGACATTTGTGCTATAATCAATATCAGACAGTGTATATTTTTTAAATTTATTTTCAGGAGGAATTTATTATGGCAGTCGGCGACGGCGGATTCAGCACACGACCCATGGGCTTTGATAAAAACGAGGTCAACGAGTACATAAGCAGTCTTCGGAAAAAAATGCAGGAGATCGAGGCGGAAAAGAAAGCTAACGACGCCAAGACAGCGGAAGCGCTGAAGTCTGCGGAAACCGCCGACGAGCGCGTCAAAGCTGCCGAAAAGGCGGGCGAGGAAAAGGCGGCGGAGCTTGAGCTCAAGCTTACCACCGAGCGCCGCAACGCCGAAATCCTTCAGAATCAGGTCGACGACCTCAAAAATAAGCTCAATGCCGAAAAGCAGAAGATGACCGATATGCTCAAGACGGGCAAGGGTGTCAACGAAGAGGCAAAGAACGCCTATACGGAGATAATCGACAAGGCTAATCAGGACGCCAGGGAGATAATCGAAGAAGCAAAGAAAAGCGCCGAAAGCATTATTGCAGACGCAGAAGCCCGCCGCGCAGACGCCGACGAAAAGCTCAACAGCTTCATGTCGACTTTCAGGGAAAAGGCAGAGGCTATGAACGCGCTGTATTCCGCTATCGGAGAATCCGCGTCCGCTCTCCTCGGTGCGGCGATAGCTCCCGCTAAGATCGCCGTTCCCGATTTCGAAAGGATAGCCGCGGCGCAGGAGGCTGCCTTTGAAGCTCCCGCAGAGCCCGAAAAGGCTCCCGAAAAGCCCGCCGCTCCCGCAGAAGAACCGGCGGCAGAGCCTGTCGAAGAAGAGCCCGCCGAGAAGCCCGTTGAGGTGCCCGCTCCCGCCGAAATGCCCGCGGAAGAGCCCGAGGAACTGCTCGAAAGCGCGTTCGACGGCGACTGGGGCGGAAACGAGATCGCACAGAATATCGAAAAGGCGGAAGAAGCCGTTCCGCTGGTCAACCCCGACGTTAAGGACGACCTGTTCGGCGACCTGTTCGGCGGCGACGCTCCCGCGGAGGAAGCAAGGCAGGACGACGAAATGGTGAGCGAGGTGGCTCCGTTCGACAACAGCGATCATGCCAAGCCCTCGTATGACCACGAGTTCGGAAACGACCTCATCGCGCAGACAATGACAAGCAGCAATCTCACGAATGATATAGACAGCTCTATCATCGACGCCGTTAAGAAGGCAGAGGAGCAGTTCGCAGTCAAGCCGAACGACCCCGACCGCATGGCGGATTTCGATATGGACGCCGACACCAACTCTGCTTCCGACGAAGATGAGCTTATGAAGGCTCTCCGCGACGCCGAGGCAAATCTCGGAATGCTCGGCGGAAGCATGAGCGATCCCGATCCCGAGCCCGAGGACGAAAAGCCCGCTCCCAAGCTTGATATGGGCGACCCGTGGGCAGATCTTCAGGCACAGCTTGAGGCGATGGAGCAGGCAGGAAACTTCGGCGACGACGGCAGCTCCGCAGCTGATGAACCCGCGCCCGCACCCAATGCGAAGGATCCCGAGGTGCCCTCTGCCGACGACGCGTCTATCTGGAGCTTCGGCAGCGGAAGCAGCGAGGAAGGCTCCGACGACGATATGAGCAGCGACGCTTTCGGCGGATTCGGCGGTTTTTAATTCTTTGGCAATTTAATAAGGTAAATATAAATGACAGAGCTTAACACGAACGAATTAAAGGAAAAGGCAAAAACGCTCCGCGCGGGAGATAAGGTGCTCCTTTCGGGGACGGTCTATACCTCGCGCGACGCGGCTCACAAGCGCATTAAAGAGCTCATCGCAAAGGGAGAGCCCCTCCCCTACCCGCTCGACGGCGCGGCGATATATTACGCCGGTCCCACCGCCGCAAAGGACGGAATGGTCATCGGCTCCTGCGGTCCGACTACCTCGGGAAGAATGGACGTCTATTCCCCCGATATGCTTGATATGGGGCTATCGGCAATGATAGGCAAGGGCGAACGCTCGCAGGCAGTCTGCGACGCTATCGTCAGGAACGGCGCCGTGTATTTCTGCGCGATCGGCGGAGCGGGCGCGCTCGCCTGCAAATGCATAACCGAATGCGACGTTATCGCATTCGAGGATCTCGGCTGCGAGAGCGTGAAGCGCCTTAAATTCGAGAAGTTCCCGCTTATCGTTGCGATAGACTGCGCAGGCGGAAATATTTTCAGGGACGGCAGAGCAAAATATGCTCAGCCGCAGGACTGAACGATGCGATAAAGGTAATTGAAATGCAATAGGCGTTTTGCATAAAAGCAGAGCGCCTGTTTCATAAAAAAAGCCATTTTTCGGTAAATTTAAAATTAACCATTGACAAATAACATCAAACGTGGTATAATAATTAAAGTGTAAAAGTTTAACAGTCAAACGAATCGGTAGCATATCTATGACGGATTTTTCTTCTATGAGCGATGATGAGCTGCTCGGCGGCTCACGCGATAACGGCGGGACAGCAGAGCTTATCTCAAGATATATGAAGCTGGTTTTTGCCGCTGCGCGGCGGTATTCCCGCGGCGCGGATTATGAAGAGCTTGTTTCCGACGGAATGCAGGCGCTGCTCTGTGCCATAAGCTGCTACGACAAGGAAAAGGGTTCGTTCGCTGCTTTTGCACAGACCTGTATCGCGAACAGGCTGAAAAATACCGTGGATCGCTCCGCAAAGCGCGCCGCAAGGCTCGCCGACGCCGACGAGATAAAGGATATGGAGGATCGCTCCCCATCTCCCGAGGAACTCGTTATCGCGCAGGAGAACACCGAGGAATTCCGCAGAGGAATGGAAACGGAGCTCACCCAAATGGAGCGCAGGTGCCTTGAGGGCGTCATAATGGGGCTTTCATATGCAGAGATCGCGGAAAAGACGGGCGAGGACAGGAAATCAGTGGATAACGCTATCGCGAGAGCGCGCGCAAAGCTGCGCAGGCGTTTCCCTCAGACATGACCCAATAGCTTAATTTCAGAGCGTTGTTTATCAAAGGTGTCGGTGTAAATCCGACTGGGCAAAAATTTTTTTAAGAGGTATTACTTATGTACACTGACAAGACTTTAAAGTGCAAGGACTGCGGCGCGGACTTCGTTTTCACAGCAGGTGAGCAGGAATTCTACGCTGAAAAGGGCTTCGTAAACGAGCCCCAGAGATGCAAGGCTTGCCGCGACGCTAAGAAAAACGCGGGCAGAGGCGCAAGAACTTTCTTCGAGGCTACCTGTGCTAACTGCGGCGGCGTTGCAAGAGTTCCCTTTGAGCCCAAGGGCGACAGACCCGTTCTTTGCAGCGAGTGCTTCGCTAAGCAGAGAGGCGAGTAATTCGCCGAGCCGAAATAACAACGTTCCGGTCAAGCATTAAATCGAGAAGCAGCCGTGCAGAAATGCGCGGCTGCTTTTTGTTTTGCCGTAACAGCAGGCGTTCAGGAATGCCGTGCAGGAATTTTTATGCCTTTTTGAAAAATTTACCGCTCCCCTTTTCACAGAATATTCAGAGCGTTTACACACATTATACCGTTGTAGTGTGTATAATAACGCTTACAGAACCTGAACAGCATACTGTTCCGCAGCAAAATTGCCACTTGATTTTTTCACGACAATACTGTATAATAAGCCTTGTTTATAATACTGACAAATAAAATGCGGAGGTTTGATATGGGTTACAAGACGGACTTTGACGCGCTTATGAAAGCGCTTGACAACAGGGAGATTTCGGCGGACAAGCTTGTCACCGACGACCCTACCCCCAACACAAAAAGGCTTTTTGACTTCCTCAGAGCGTGCCATGGCAAAAAATTCATCTCGGGGCAGCAGTACCTTTTTGAAAGCGAGATGGAGGATCTCGTTTACTACAACGCCTGCGGAAAGCTCCCCGCGATACGCGGCTATGACTTCATGGGAATAAGCGGGCTGGGCGGCGGCTACGATCAGATAAACCGCGCGCTGGACTGGGCAAGGCGCTGCGGCGGGATACTCACCATGTGCTGGCACTGGTATGCGCCCGACGATATGTCGGACATCCACAAAAAGTCATCTTTCTATTACAAAACAACAGGCTATGACCACAAGACAAGCTTCGATATCATTCGCGCGGTAACGGACGGCACGCCCGAAAACGACTTCATTATCCGCGAGATCGACATGGTAGCCGAGGCGCTGAAAGTGTTCCGCGACGAGGATATCCCCGTCCTCTGGCGCCCTCTTCACGAGGCAAACGGCAGTTGGTTCTGGTGGGGAAACCGCGGCGAAGAAAGCGTCGCCGCGTACAAAAAGCTCTGGTACACCATATTTGACCGCTTCATGAATTACCACAAACTCACTAATTTAATCTGGGTATGGAACGGGCAGAATAAGTGCATGGCAGTGCACCCGAACACCTTCGACATCGCCGGCGAGGATATCTACGCCGACCCGCCTACTCACGCTTCGCAGATAGAAAAGTACCGCGAGGTGGCAAGCTATACCTACGGAAAGCTTGTGACACTCTCCGAATGCGGCGCGATACCCGACCCCGACGAAATGCAGCGCGACGGCGCAGAGTGGCTGTGGTGGCTGCCGTGGTGGGGCGTATTTGTCTACGAAACGGACGAGCGCGGCAGACCCGTTCTCGACGAAAACGGTTTTCCGAGACCCGCGCCGAAATACATGGACGAGGCGTTTATCCGCCGCGTTTTCAACGACCCGCGCGTTATAACCCTTGAGGACATTCCGTGGCGCGACAAGGACAGATATTCCCTCCCCGCGCCGCTCATGAAGCATCTCGCAGAGCGTAACTGACGCTCACCGGAGCAAACGACATTATACAGATAACAGACAGATAACAGAACAAAAGAACAGGAAAGGAAGCATACTTATGAAAAAACTCCTTGCGGCGGCAGCGATACTGTCCATAGCGGCATTAGCAGGCTGTTCCGCCAACAACAACAATTCTGCCGACAGCTCTTCCGAAGCGGTATCGGAAACCTCGTCCGCTTCTTCCGAAAGCACGTCCGATACAACGTCCGAAAGCGAAACTGCTCCCGCCGAAAGCGGAACTAACGAGGACTCCACGGAAGAAAACAAATCCGACAGCAGGGCGGCTTTGTACGCCGATGCCGTGCTCGGCGCGGCGCAGTGGCCCGATATGGAGCTTATCACCGAGGACACCGCCGAATCGGCTTATTCCTTTACGGGGATAGACCTTTCGCTCTGCGAGGACTACTATTTCGCGCTGCCCTATACGAGCGTTGACCTTGCGAGAATAATCATCGTAAAGCCCGCCGAGGGAAACGAGGACACGGTCAGGTCGCAGGTCGAAGCACACTTCGACTATATAAAGACCTCTGCGGCGGACTATCCGACGCAGGAGGCGACAGTCAGCGGCTCTGTTTCGGGCGTAACTTCTGACGGCTACTATTATATTATTGTAAGCGAAAACGGCGCGGCGGCTGCCGACGCTATCGCAGCAATGGAGGTTTGATCATGAAAAAAATAATTGCATTATCCGTAATTTTATCCGCTCTCGCGCTGGCAGTAACGGGCTGCTCCAACAACGCGAACAGCTCATCTTCCGGCGATTCTTCTTCCAACAGCTCCGAGGTTACCTCCTCGGTTACTCCTTCCGGCGAGGACACTTCCGAAACCTCAAACACATCGGAAACCTCTCCCGCGGGAACATCTGACACTTCCGAAACAAACGACACATCGGAAGCTCCCGCCGCTACCCGTGCGGGTCAGTACGCCGAGGCGGCGACCGGCGCGGCAGAATGGCCCGCAATGATGGAGGTCACCGATCCCGAGGAAGCAATGCTTCAGTTCAGCATTGACCCCGCGCTCTGCGAGGACTACTATTTCTCCTGCAACCTTATGAGCGTTCACCTTAACAGGATCCTCATCGCGAAGCCCGCAGCGGGCAGCGAGGACGCTCTGAAGGAGCAGTTCGACAACTACCACTCCTACCTTGCCGACATGGAAAAGGAAGGTCTTTACGAGGCGCAGGCGGTATCCCTTTCGGGTATGGTGTACGGCGAGACCTCTGACGGGTATTATTATATCATAGTAAATCAGGACGGCGCGGCTGCCGAGGACGCAATGCTCGCGCTCTGATAATATTATCCGATATTATCACGGTAAACATGGCGGGGACAAACGTTCCCGCCACAGTCTGTCGAAAAAGTCTAAAGACTTTTCCGACAGAGAGCATCCGCGCCACGCGC
>CAMERU010000109.1 GCA_945935925.1 uncultured Clostridia bacterium
GGTAAAAAAGGCATTTGCTGTTTCCTTTCCTTTTTGGCGCTGTTTTATGCGCCTTTTATTTCTGTAATTTTCTTTCGTACCATTCCTGCTTGGTCATAAGCACCTGTCGGGGCTTTGCGCCCTCGAACGGGCCGATTATGCCCATTTTTTCCATAACGTCCATAAGGCGCGCCGCCCTGCCGTAGCCGAGCTTTAGATTTCGCTGTATAGCGGAGGTGCTCGCCTGACCCGCGTTTACAACAAGCTCGATAGCGTCCTCAAGCTTCTCGTCGGTTTCGTCGCCGTCCTCGGAGAATCCGTCGTCCTCCCTGCTGTCGGTGCTGTTGACGATCTCGGTCTGACGCTCAATCTCCGCCATAATGCTCTCGTCGTACTCGACGGTGAATGTCTGCTTGATGAACTCAACAACGCGCTCCACCTCATCGTCGGACACATAGCAGCCCTGAAGTCGTATCGGCTTCGGAACGCCGACAGGCATATACAGCATATCGCCGTTACCGAGCAGCTTCTCCGCTCCGCTTGCGTCAAGAATAACGCGGCTGTCTATCTGCGAGGCTACCATCAGCGCTATACGGCTGGGGATATTACCCTTGATAAGACCCGTAACGACCTGCACGGTCGGCTTCTGCGTCGCGATTACAAGGTGCATTCCCGCCGCGCGGGCTTTCTGCGCAAGCCTTACGATACTGTCCTCAACGTCCTTGGGAGAAGCCATCATAAGATCCGCAAGCTCGTCGATGAATATAACGATATGCGGCATTTTCTCCAGTCCCGTGTCGGGGTCGGCGGCAAGCTCGTTGAAGCCGTCGATATTGCGGACGTTATTCTCGGAGAACATGGTGTAGCGGTTGTCCATCTCGGTCACCGCCCACGCGAGCGCGCCCGCCGCCTTTTTCGGGTCGGTCACTACGGGAATAAGCAGGTGCGGAATGCCGTTGTACATCATGAATTCAACCTGCTTCGGGTCGACCATTATCAGGCGGACATCCGTCGGGGTGGACTTCATGAGTATGCTCATGATTATTGAGTTAACGCACACGGATTTACCGGAGCCTGTTGTTCCCGCGATAAGCAGGTGCGGCATTTTGGACACGTTGCAGGTGACGGTGTTGCCGCTGATATCCTTTCCGAGGACAGTAACGAGCTTTTTGTCAAAGCTCTGCCTGAACTCGGTCGTGTCGACAAGCTCCCTGAAATAAACCGTGTCCTTAATTGTGTTTGGTATCTCAATACCGACAGCCGCCTTGTTGGGCACGGGCGCAATGCGCACGCCGCTCGTAGCAAGGTTCAGCGCAACGTCGTCCGCAAGGTTGGATATCTTGCTTATCTTAACGCCCGGCGCGGGCTGAAGCTCATAGCGCGTTACGGACGGTCCGCGGCTTGCCCCGAGATAGGTTGTAGATACGCCGAAGCTTTTCAGCGTTTCGACAAGCTTGTCTGCGTTGCCGCGTATCTCAACGTCAATATCCGCCTGCGGCACGCGCTGTTTAACGGGATTAAGCAGCGTTACCGGCGGGAGCGTGTACACATCGGAAAGCTTCAGCTGCTCGCCGCGCGTTTTCGTCGGAGCGGTGAGCGGCTTTTCGGGCGCCTTGGGCGGGACGGGCTTGGGCTCGGCTGCCCTGCGTGTTTCGTTTATCATTTCGTCAAGGTCGAACGGGAGCTCCGCCTCGTCGGTGTCGGTCACATCAGCGGGCTTGTCGTCCGAGGTTATTATGTCGGACTTAGGCGCGTCGATTATCTTAGACACCCTCGCAGGAGCGCTGTGCTCCTTGTCGAACTCGCTCAGCGCGTCGATTATCGGAACGAGATCGGCGTCCTTGTCCTCAAGCCGCTCGGGATCGGGCTGAACGGGATCGCGCATTATCGGGTGGCGCTTTTCCATGTATTTGCGGAGCGCCTCGCGGTAGTCGCGGTTGTCCTCCTCCTGCTCCTTTATAATTTCGGTGTTGTCCGCCTGCTCGGGGACCTTTATCCCCTCGGGCTCGTGTACGGGCTTTTTGGGGGCAGGTTCTGGCTTGGGCGCGGACTGCTCCGCTCCCTCTCCGTCAACGCTGTAAACCACCTTTTTGATACGTTCCAGCTTTGCGCGCTGCTTCTGCTCCTCGTCAATTTCCTTCTGGAAGCGCTTTCTGTCCTGCGCCAGCTGCCGCTCAACCCTGCGCTCCTGCTCCATGCGTTCATATTCCTCGTCGGCAAGCGCATTTTCCGTCTTAAGGCGCTCGCGGCGCTCCGAAACAGCGTCCCTTGCGCTGCCGAAAAGCGCGGATATCTTGCTGCCGAGGTCGGCGAGCGAGAGGTTAGTCATCAGGAAAACACACACCAGAGCAATGATGATGATCACCGCACAAGCGCCGAATTTCCCCAGAAACAGCAGCGGTACACCCAAAACGAGCGCAAAGAACCCGCCGCCGTGAAATTCCGTTCCGCCATTATACAGCGAAGCGCAGACCTCCCCGAAGTTCTCGCCGTTTATCTTCCCGACGCCGAATATCTCCGCCGCCGCGCACAGCATTATCATAAACAGGATTATCTTGACCACCGTAAACGTGATGGTGCTGCCCGTTTTGTTTGCGGAAATTACTATCGCGGCATATATCATGAGCGGTCCCGCCGCATACGCGGCAAGCCCGAACAAGCCGTGCATAACGTTGTACAGCGCATTCCAGCCCTCCGAGCCGGGTATGACCGCCATAAGCGTCAGCAATACTCCCGCCGCGCAAAGCACAACGGAGCATATGTGGCGGCGGCGCATACTCCTGCGCAGCGCCTCCTCGCGGATACGCTGAGCCTCAAGCTCCGCCGCTTTCTTCGAACGCGCGGAAGCTGACTTTGAACGCCCTGTTGAACCCGAGGAACGAGAAGCGGGGCGCTTTGTTCCGCCCGATTTTTTTTCAGCCATTTTGCAACATCCTTTTTATGTAAGATTTACCCTATTCCGAAAAGCGCCCTCAGCGTGCTGCCCGAGAAATGCTCCCACAGCCCGCCCGCAACGCAGATAACACCGATAACAGCGGTATAGATACCGAAAATTTTGAACCTGTCCTTTTTTATAAGCCATGCGACAAGCTTTATCGCGAGAAATCCCGCCACAGCCGCGACAACGAACCCGACAGCAAGCGCCGCCCAGTCAAGCTCCATATCCGACTTGAGCGCGTCGCCGAGTTCAAGCACGCTTCCGCCGAGTATAGCGGGTATTCCCAGAATAAACGCAAACGACACCGCCGTGCTTTTTTCCAGCCCACAGAACAGCCCCGCTGCCGTTGTTGACCCCGAGCGGGAAACGCCGGGGAACAGCGCGACGCACTGAAACAGCCCGACCGTTACCGCGTCCTTAACCGTCATGTCCTCGCCCGTTTTCGTCCCCTTGCCGCACCTGTCAGAGAGGAACAGCAGCAACGCCGTGAACAGAAATGCAACGCCCTCGAACACTATGTCGCCGTCGCCCTGACGCGCGGTGAAGAAGTCCTTGAACAGGTAAACGGGGACGAGTATCAGCGTCGCGATGATGACCATGAACATCATGCGGCGCGTGCCGTTCATGCCTTTCCACGAAAACTTACCCGTGAAAATATCGCGTAAAGTGAGGAAAAATTCCTTTATCATATCCCAAATAGTGCTACGGAATGCCGCGAAAACCGCCGCGAGCGTTCCGAGATGAAGGACTATCGAAAGTATCAGCGCGCTCTCCCCGTCAATGCCCGTTATATGCTGCACCACCGAAAGGTGACCCGAGCTGGACACGGGCAGAAATTCCGTCAGCCCCTGCACAAGCGCCTGAATTATGACCGTTATGAGATCCATATTATTTCCCCTTATGTATTATGTACGCCGCATATGCGGCATTTTATCAGCGTTCTCCCCGCCAGTCGGCGGAGTTAAGGCTGTAATTTCCGTTATCTACCCTGTGAATAACTACCGTTGCCGCGTTTTTCTTCGGCTCGGTCAGCTTCGCGGGCTTTACCGTTCCGGAAGCTTTTCCGGAAGCATCGTTCTTCTTTTTGGCAGCACCGCGCTTTTTCGCCTTCGGCTTCGGCTTACTGTCCGCGCCCTGCTCAATAAGCGAATAAAGACATTCCACCGCGTCGGAAAGCCCGCCGAGGTCGTCGATAAGCCCTTCCTTAACGGCAGCCTCGCCCTCAAGCACCGTTCCGACGTCCATGACAAGCTCGTCGCGCTCCATCATCAGCTCATGGAACCTCTCCTGCGGCATTCTGCTGTTCGCGGCGACAAATCGCGTTATCCTCGCCTGCATTTTTTCAAGGTAGGACATTGTCTGCGGCACGCCGAGCATCATTCCGTTCATTCGGACGGGGTGGATAGTCATTGTTGCGGACGGGACAATAAAGCTCCTGCGCGCGCTTACGGCAAGCGGTACTCCTATGGAATGACCCCCGCCGACTACGATAGACACGGTAGGCTTTGACATTCCCGCGATAAGCTCCGCAATGGCAAGTCCCGCCTCGACATCTCCCCCAACGGTATTCAGCACGATAAGCAGCCCCTCAATGGTGCTGTCCTCCTCGATGGAAATAAGCGCGGGGATAATGTGCTCGTATTTGGTGGTCTTGTTCTGCGGCGGGAGGATATAATGCCCCTCTATCTGACCGATTATGGTAAGGCAGCGGATATTGTGCCTTGCATTGTTCGCCGCAACTATCCCCGTATCGACGATCTGCTGATTCTGCTCCTCCGAAAACGGAGCGCCGTTGTTCTGTTCTTCGCTCATAATATCACCCTTTCATTTTTGCTGCGGAAATCTCAACATATATTATTGCCGCCGCAAAGGTTTTTATGACATTCGGGGTGATTTTTGAGCGCTCTGCGCATGAGTTTTTTCTCCGCACAGATATACAATTATATTATATCACATATTCACGAATATTTCAAACACTTTTTTGCAATTTATGCTCACAATTTGGGATAAATATCACTTGACAAACGAGGAATAATGTGGTAGAATAAAATAAATATAAAGGAGGCGTTGTTATGGAATCTTATATCGCTGCTTTGTCAATGTCAATGGCTACTGCAAACCTTCAGAATTCCCTCTCTGTCGGAATGATGAAAAAGAGCATGGAGTCCTCCGAGCAGACTATGGAAACTATTACTAAAATGCTCGACAATATGCCTTCTCCCGACGGACGCGGTACCAAGCTCAACGTAAGGGTATAAATTCCCTTTCGGGCATATCTGTTGTTTTGCAAATACTCGGGCACTTCCGATCACATTATCGGGAGTGCCTTTTCGTTTTTCAACTTTCAACAAGCAAAAAGACCCGCGGATCATTCCTCGGGTCACAGACTATTGATAAACACAAGACAGTGAGGAGTGAGGAGTGTGGAGTGAGGAGTAAAAAAAACAACTCCTAACTTCTAACTCCTAACATTACACAACCTGAAAAATATAAAACTTGAGGTAATCCGTTTCCGGGACATTCCACAGTATCGGGTGGTCGGGCGACTGCCTGCGCGCCTCGATCTGTCTGAGCGAAACGTCCGCGTCCTGCGCCGCGTCGTGGAGCATTTTTTTGAACAGCGGTTCGGTCATGAAATGCGAGCAGGAGCAGGTCGCAAGGTAACCCCCGCGCTGAAGCAGGCGCATTGCCTTGAGGTTTATCTCCTTATACCCGCGCTCGGCGTTTTTTACGGTGCTGCTGCTTTTTGTGAATGCTGGCGGGTCAAGGATTATAAAATCGTAAGGGCTGCCGCCTTTTTTATAAAGCTCTGTCAGCAGGTCGAAAACGTCCGCCTTGGTAAACTGCATATTGCCCTCAAGCCCGTTAAGCGCGGCATTTTTACGCGTCATTTCTACCGCGTCAGCAGAGATATCCACGGCATTAACGAGCTTTGCTCCCGCCGCTGCGGCGTTGAGCGCAAATGCTCCCGTATGGGTGAAGCAGTCGAGGACTGTTCTTCCCTTTGCAATGCGGCGGATAGCCATGCGGTTATACTTCTGATCGAGGAAAAAGCCTGTTTTCTGACCGTTTATATAATCCACGGAATAACGGATACCGTTTTCGGTTATCTCGGTAACACCGGAAAGGTCGGTGCGCAGTCCCGCCCCGTCATAGAACGCCTTGTATTCCTCCATTCCCTCAAGACCGCGTATTTTCACATCGTTCCTCTCATAAAGCGCGGTGATATGCTCGCCCATTTTTCCCAATTCTTCCACAATGATATCATACAGCATATCCTTTATCTTCTCGATACCGAGCGAGAGCACCTGCGTAACGAGAATATCCCCGAAACGGTCGACGGTTAATCCGGGGAAAGTATCGGCTTCGCCGAAAATAAGGCGGCAGCAGGAAAAATCCTCCGCCATGACGGTTTTCCTGTATTCAAGTGCATATCTGACGCGCCTTGTGTAAAACGCGCGGTCAAATCTGTCGTTGCTGTTGCGGGAAATGATACGGACACGGATCTTCGAGTTGTCGTTGATAAAACCCGTGCCGAGGAAACGCTGTTTCCTGCTGAAAACATCAACGAGCCCGCCGTTTTCATAGCTGCCCGAAACATCGGTCACCTCGTCCTCGTACACCCACGGGTGTCCCGCGCGGACGGATCTTTCGCCCTTTTCGGTTATAAATACCTTCGGATAAATTCTTTCCATACAATACGCCCTTTTCGTTTTTGATAATTATATCATTTTTTTGCCGTTAAGTCAAGTAAAACAGCCCTCTCACGCGAGAGGGCTGAAATTGTTATGCGACAGTGATCACTTCTTGTCGTTCTTTCCGCGCTTCTTTGCAGCAAGGAGCATTGCCGCAGCTGCGCCCGCAGCCGCAACGCCCGCGCCGATGGGAGCCTCTGTGCCCGTATGGGGGTTATCGCCGAGCGGAACGTTGTTGTCAAAAATGTCCTCGCCGTCGTCGATGTCGGTATCGGTATCCGTGTCAGTATCCGTGTCGGTGTCGGTATCAGTGTCGGTGTCGGTATCCGTGTCTGTATCCGTATCGGTATCAGTATCGGTATCCGTATCGGTGTCCGTATCGGTATCTGTATCTGTATCGGTGTCCGTGTCGGTGTCAGTATCCGTATCGGTGTCTGTGTCCGTATCGGTGTTCGTGTCGGTATCTGTATCGGTGTCAGTATCCGTGTCAGTATCCGTGTCGGTATCCGTGTCGGTATCCGTGTCTGTGTCTGTATCGGTATCTGTATCAGTATCCGTGTCGGTATCTGTATCAGTATCCGTGTCGGTATCGGTGTCTGTGTCGGTGTCGGTATCGGTGTCTGTGTCCGTGTCAGTATCCGTGTCCGTATCAGTGTCCGTGTCAGTATCCGTGTCCG
>CAMERU010000110.1 GCA_945935925.1 uncultured Clostridia bacterium
ATCTCCAATTGACAAGAGAAAAATAAAAAATAAATATTTTACCATATAGTGTATCAAATATTTACTTTCAATTCCTGATAAAAAAAACCGGTATTCGTTTAAAGAATACCGGTTAAACTGTTAATCAATGTTTTCAAAAGCCTGGTCAATGTCGGCAATTATGTCCTCAATATTTTCAAGACCGCATGAGAAACGAATCATGCCGCCGTCAATTCCGGCAGCAACAAGCTGTTCGTCAGTCAGCTGTCTGTGAGTAGCGCTTGCAGGGTGGAGCACACAAGTTCTTATATCCGCAACGTGAACAACGTTTGATGCAAGCTTCAAGCTGTCCATGAACTTAACTGCGTTATCTTTTCCACCCTTTATTGAAAATGTGATAACACCGCTGCAGCCGTCGGGCATATACTTTTTACCCAGTTCGTAATACTTGTCGCCCTCCAGTCCCGGATAGCTTACGGAAAGAACCTTGTCCGAGGCTTTGAGGTGCTTTGCAACAGCCATTGCGTTTTCGCAGTACTGCTTCATTCTTACAGCAAGGGTTTCAAGTCCCATATTCAGGAGAAAAGCTGAATTAGCCGCAGGATAACAGCCGAAATCGCGCATCAGCTGCATTCTCGCCTTAACAATATAAGCCATTTTGCCGTATGTTTTGGTGTAGCTTATGCCGTGGTAGCTTTCGTCCGGCTCGGTCATGCAGGGGAACTTGCCGTTCGTCCAGTCGAACTTACCGCTGTCAACGATAACGCCGCCGACCTGCACCGCGTGTCCGTCCATGTATTTGGAGGTGGAATGAACAACGATATCCGCGCCCCACTCGATAGGTCTGCAAAGCACAGGAGTTGCGAAGGTGTTGTCAATGATGAGCGGAACGCCGTGCGCGTGCGCGCATTTTGCCCACATTTCGATATCAAGAACGGTCAGCGCGGGGTTCGCGAGGGTCTCGCCGAAAACAGCCTTTGTGTTAGGCTTGAACGCGGCGTTAAGCTCCTCCTCGGTCGCGTCGTGCTCAACGAAAATGCACTCGATACCCATGCGCTTGAGCGTTACCGCGAAAAGGTTTATCGTGCCGCCGTAAATCGAAGCGGAAGCGATAAAGCTGTCGCCCGCCTCGCAGATGTTCAGAATTGAAAGCAGAGAAGCAGCCTGTCCGCTTGATGTGCACATTGCGGCAACGCCGCCCTCCAGCGCCGCTATTTTCTTTTCAACGCAGTCGGTCGTGGGGTTCTCAAAGCGGGAGTAGATAAGGCTCTTTGTGGGGTCGTCGAATACCGCCGCAACGTCGTCGGTGGAGTCGTAGACGTAGGTCGTGCTCTGAACTATGGGCATTACTCTAGGCTCGCCGTTTTTCGGCGTATAGCCCTCGTGCAGACATTTTGTTTCAAGTTCCATGTTTATCTTTTCCTTTCATAGGCGGACATTCTGCCGTCGTTAATTTACATACATTTATATCATATCATATTTCCCCGACAAATACAAGTACCGGATTAAAAAATGTGTCAGCCCTCGTAAACCGTCCACACGGAGAGCAGGTCGGGGTTTTCGACCGCCGCGCCCGACACGTTAAGGGTGTACACCCCCGGCTCCGCCTTTTCAATGGCGGAAAGATCGGGTGGGAAAACAAATTCATCGCCGTTTTCCACTGTAACGGTTATACCCTCGCTGTCTGCGGCGGTTATCGTTCCGAAGATCTGCTGCCTGTCGGAGAGGTCGCCGTCCGACGTTCTGTAAGACACCCCCGCAAGCATGGTCTTTCCGATAATGCTTTCAAGCGTCAGTTCCGTTTCAGTCATTGACAAGCTCCTTAAGCGCGGCAAGCAGCGCCTCGATCTCGCCGTCGGTGCCTACCGTAATGCGCAGGCGGTTGTCAATGCGCGGCTTCGAGAAATAGCGCACATAAATATCGCGGGTCTTCAGGTACTCGCAGATATCCCTTGCGCGCAGCGTCCCGTGCTCGGCGAAAACGAAGTTCGCGGCGCTGTCCGCTACATCGAAGCCAAGCCCGCGCAGTCCCTCGGTGAGCCTTGCCCTTGTCGCAATTACCTTTTCCAATGTTTCGCGGAAATAATCCTCGTCCTCAACGGAGGCAATTCCCGCCTCGACGGCAACGCTGTCCATGGGGTAGGAATTGTAGCTGTCCTTAGCCGCGTACAGCGCGGAGATGATCTCCTTGTTTCCCATTGCGTAGCCTATTCTCATACCCGCCATGGAGCGGCTCTTTGAGAACGTGCGCGTTATGACAAGGTTTTCGTACTCCGAAAGCAGCGGGAGCGCGGTCGTCCCGCCGAAATCAACGTAAGCCTCGTCAACTATGACAACGCTGTCGCGGTTGGCGTCGAGAATCTTTCGGATGAAGTCAAGCCCCTCGCTTATCGAGGTTGGCGCGTTGGGGTTCGCGATGACAACGCCGCCGTTCGGGCGCGCGTAATCCTCCGCTCGGATACGGAAATCCTTATCAACCGGTATCGTTTCAAACGGTATCCTCAGCATATCGCACCACACGGGGTAGAATGAATAGGTGATATCGGGGTAGATAACGGGCTTGTCCGAATTGAAGAACGCGCGGAAGCAGAGCGCGAGCACGTCGTCCGAGCCGTTGCCCACAAAAACATTACCGCGCTCCAGCCCGTGGTATTCGGCGAGCTTCGCGGCAAGCGGCGCGGCGTTCGCGTCGGGGTATTTTTTCAGGCAGCCGCTGTCAAACCGTGACAATATCGCCTGAACCATGGGCGACGGCGGGTAGGGGTTTTCGTTGGCGTTAAGCTTTATGAAGTCCTTTTTGTCGGGCTGTTCGCCCGCAACATAGGGCTCTATCTTTATAAGGTTATCTCTCCAGCTCATATTGGTGTCCTTTCTGTGCACAAAAAGCGCGGCGGTGACGTAAAGCCAATCCGCCGCGCAGTCGTTCTTCTCCCGCGGCAGCGGGTCAGGCCGCCCGCGGGAGAAATTGCGCATTTTCAGTCAAAATCCGAAAACGGGATCATTCTGCGTCATCATCATCTTCAAGCGAGAACTCGAGATGCTGACCGCAGTTGGGGCAGTCCATTCCGCCCGAAGCAGCCTGCTCATAATCGAAGCGGATCGTGTTGTTGCAGGAGGGGCAGGTGGTTTCGTACATCTCGTCAAGCTCGTCGTAATCCTCGTCCTCGTCGTAGTCGTAGTCGTCCTCGTCGTCGAGATCATATACCTCGTCCTCGAGATCGGCAACGCTTTCCTCAAGGTCGGTCATTACGGAAGCAACGTCGTCAAGCTCCTCGTCAACCTCGGCAAGGTTGTCCGCGATGTCGGTGAGAACATCGAGAATAGCGTCTATAACCTTGTCGTTCACATTAAGACCCTCTGCGAGTCCCTTGATATAAGATACCTTTTCGCCGATAGTCATAGCAATACTTCCTTTCGTTCGGGAACAGTCCCGCAAGCAAAAGCTTACTTATTAACTCTTTCCATGTATTCGCCTGTTCTTGTGTCAATGCGTATAAGCTCGCCCTCGTTGATGAAGAGGGGAACGCGGATCTCAGCGCCTGTTTCCAGCGTTGCGGGCTTGGTCGCGTTGGTAGCGGTGTTGCCTGCGAAGCCGGGGTCGGTCTGAGTTACCTCGAGCTCAACGAAGTTCGGAGGCTCTACGCCGAATACCTTGCCCTTGTAGGACAGTACCTTGCACACCATGTTCTCCTTAACAAACTTGAAGCTGTCGCCGAGGTCGGAAGCGTTTACGGGAACGTCCTCGTAGGTCTCGGGATCCATGAAGTGATACAGCTCGCCGTCAGCGTAGGTGTACTCCATGTCCTTTCTCTCAACGTAGGCTGTCGGGAACTTGGCGGAGGGGTTGTAGGTCTTTTCGACCACGGAGCCCGTTATAACGTTTCTCACCTTTGTTCTTACGAAAGCCGCGCCTTTGCCGGGCTTAACGTGCTGGAACTCGATGATCTGCATTACGTTGCCGTCTTCCTCAAATGTCATGCCGTTTCTGAAATCTCCTGCTGTTACCATAGTAGGACCTCCAATTTATTTTTTATAATTACTTTATTTTACGGAACACCGCGTTTTCCGCGCATTATCCGTCGGAATATAGACCGTCATCTTTATTTTACCCTATTTACGGTATTTTTTCAAGCCCTTTTTATAAAAAATTCGAAATTTTATATCCGAATAAGGTTAGATGTCGTATTTGTCAGTATATTACAGCCGTTTTCTGTGACCTGCGCCATGTTTTTTATGCGGACGCCGTACATTTCGGGCAGATAAACCGCGGGTCCGACCGAAACGACCATTCCGGCGCGCAGCATTGCGCCGCTCTTTTTTGAAAGGACGGGCTTCTCGCAAGGCTCCATGCCGATACCGCAGCCGAGCCCGTGGGTGAAATACTTGTCCGCGCCCCATGCGTTGAGCGTGCTTCGCGCAACGCTGTCGGCTACCTTCGCGTTAACGCCCGCGCGGATAGCGCCGAGGGCGTCGTGTCCCGCGCAGAAAACCGCGTTGTACGCCTCCTCCTGCGCGTGGGAAATGCGCCCCACGGCAAGCGTCCGCGCCATACGCGCGCAGTAACCCCCGAATTTCGCCCCGAAATCAAGCACGAGGAAGTCGCCGTCGGATATCTCCCTGTCCGTCGGGAAAGCGCAGGGGCAGGCGGAATTTTTTCCCGAGGCGGCGATAACGCGCCCCGCCGTATCCTCCGCACCGCACTCAAGCAGCGAGCAGGACAGCATTGCGGCGATGCGCCGCTCCGTCATTCCCTTGCGCAGCCTGCCGAGCAGCCTTTCAAACGCCCTGTCCGCGATATTCTGCGCGGCGGTTATAAGCTCCGCCTCCTCGCGCGACTTTATCATTCTCATGGAAGCGAGCGTTTCCGACAGGCTGTCCGACGCGCGCACGTCGGTGTAATTCAGCGCGCGGCGCAGCGCCGAGAGCTTTTCCTCGGTGATATCCTGCGCCTCGGCGGCAATACACCTGATATCATGCCCGAAAAGCAGATCGAGAAGATCCGCTGCGGGGTCGTCCATAAGCATGACTGTGCAGCCCTGCGCAAGGGCGCGCGCCTGCGCATAATAAAGGCTGCCGACTATATAAAGGCACTCCGATTTTGTCAGCAGCACCATGCCCTCCTCGCAGCCGTAGCCGCAGAGATACCGCCTGTTTACAGGCGAGGTGATAAGCGCGGCGGTGTGCTCGTCGGGGAGCGTCCCCGCAAGCTCGGCTAACCGTTCACGAACGCTCATCGGAGCCACCGAGCATATTGTGCAGAGCGTACAGCGCGAGCATATAGCTGAACTTTCCAAAGCCCGCTATGGTGCCCCTGCAAACGGGCGCGATAACGCTGTTTTTGCGAAATTCGTCGCGGCTGTTAACGTTGGAAAGGTGAACCTCGACGACGGGTATTTTTATCGCGGCGATAGCGTCGCGGATTGCGTAGCTGTAATGCGTGTAGGCGCCGGCGTTAAGTATAACTCCGTCGCAGTCGAGCCGCGCTTCATGCAGCCTGTCGATAAGCCCGCCCTCCGAATTGCTCTGATAAAATGCTGTTTCGATACCGAGCTCCATTGCCCTGTCGAGTATCTCGTCGTTTATCGACTTGAGCGTATCCCCGCCGTATATCGCGGGCTCGCGCTCGCCGAGAAGATTGAGATTGGGGCCGTTAAGAACAAGAATTTTCATATGATCACCCTCCGCCTGTCAAATCTGCTCAAAATAACGCTTCATAGCCGCGGCGTCCTCCGCCTGCGTCCCGTCGGACTCGCATATTATCGACGGCTGCATACCGCGCCTGTGTATCTCCTCCATAAGAGGCTCGAAATCAGGTCCGTAGGCATTATCGTCAAAGGTCAGGTGGCGCTTCTCGCCGCCCGTTGTGTACTCTATTTTGCTGAAATGTATGTGCATATTGGACAGCCGCTCAAAGCCGAGCTTATTCCCGATAAGGTCCAGCATCGCCGCGTAATCCTCCCGCGACTTTATCCCGCCGAGCGTCCGCGCGTTGAGGTGACCGAAATCCACCGTCGGGAGAAATCTCTCGTCCACCCCGCACAGCTCCAGCACTTCCTCAAGCGTGCCCAGCTGATTTATCTTCCCCATAGTTTCGGGGCAGATGATGATATCCGACAGCCCCGCCTCGTCCAGCGCCGCCTGCGAGCGCCTTAATGTATCGGCGGCAAGCGCGGTCGCTTCCTCACGGGTCATTTTTGAGCAGCTTCCCGAATGGACAACGATCTTTTCTGCGCCGACAGACTTTGCCGCGCGCGCGGACTGCAAAATATAATCCACGCTTTTAAGGCGCGTTTCCTCAACTACTGACGACAGCGAGATGAAATAGGGTGCATGGAGCGTCACGGTTATGCCGTGCTCCTTTGCGAGCGACGGGAGCAGCTGCTCCGCCGCCGCGCTGATACGCACTCCCCTGCCGCCTTCGATCTCGTATCCGTTCAGCCCCATGGAAGCGAGGTATTCGGGGAGATCCTGCGGGAACCTGCGCTTGCCCCAGCTTACAGAATTGCCGCCCGGTCCGAATGATATAGCCATTACTTCATCTCCAGTTTTGAATAATCCCTGTGGAACACTACGCTCTCCAGCCTGCGCTTGAGGCGGAACGTCCACGTTTTCTCAAGGTGGAACGGCTCTACAAGCACCGTCCGCACGCCCTTGAGGTTCCCCGCCATGATATCGGTGAATATCTGGTCGCCGACAACGAGAGTTTCCTCCCTGCCGACAGCCATTGCATCCATCGCGCGGGTTATCCCGAACGTCAGCGGCTTGGCGCCGTTCGCCGTAAATTCAAGCCCGAGCTTCGCCGCGAGCGGCGCCACGCGCTTATTAGTGTTGTTGGAAACAACGCGCATTTTTATCCCGAGCGCGCGCATTTCGTCCAGCCACTCGGAAACACCCTCCTCTGCGGCGGGGTTGCCGTGCATGGAGAGGGTGTTGTCCATGTCGAGGACAAGCGCCCTGACATGATTTTTTTCAAGAAAATCCGCGTTTATCTGCAAAACGCTTTTCAGCCAGAATGTCGGCTTAAACAGCATAGCCACCTCATATCCTCACATACAATTAAAGCGGGCATTATCTGCCCGCCTCAATCGTCGATTTTAAGTAGCACAAGGCAAACTCCAAATCAGATCGGTTCCGAATCAGAACTTGCGCTTGCGAGCAGCTTCGGACTTCTTCTTACGTTTTACCGAAGGCTTTTCGTAATGCTCTC
>CAMERU010000111.1 GCA_945935925.1 uncultured Clostridia bacterium
TGTTATTATATTATCTTATTTCAACAAAAACAATTGACTTTTTTCCCATTTTATATTATAATATTCCCAAAGGGAGAATTTCAATAAAACGTTTACAATATTAACCCGGAATTGTCTTAAATAAACTCGCAGTTGTTAAGTTACCGGGCGCCTAAACTATAGCTATACCAAATCGGAGGGAATAATGGAAAATACAGTAATGCCGCTGAGATCCGATATGCAGGAGCTTGTTCAGCACGGAAGCAGCGAATTTCCCATACAATATTACGTCAACAGAATAACCACAGCGGAAAGCGACAATGTTCCGCTGCACTGGCACCCGCGCCCCGAATTTTTCGTTGTCCGCCGCGGCGCGGTGAAAACAAGGGTCGGCTCGGCGGAGCTGACGATAAACAGCGGAGAGGGGCTGTTTATCAACGTGAACACGCTGCACAGCTATGCCTGCGCGGGCGAGGAAACCTGCCTGTGCCCCGACATAGTATTCTCGGAGGAACTTATCGCTCCGCTCGAAAGCGCGATAAACCACCGCTACCTTGCCCCCGTGATCCTCAACGAAAAAATACCGTTCATACACCTCCGCCCCGAAACGCCGTGGCACAGGGAGATACTCGACACGCTCGAAAGGGCGTTTTCCCTGCTCCAGCGGTACGGGAAAGCGGGAATATACGGAAAGCCCGTCACGCTGGATTTCAGCTGCGGCGACCTCGAAAGCCCCGCGTTTGAAATGGAGGTGCAGCGCATGATAAGCAGCGTTATGCAGACGCTGTTTATCCACAGGAAGGAATGCGAGGTAGCTTCCGTAACGAAAAACGAGCACGCGCTCCAGATCCGAATGCAGAAAATGCTCAGCTTCATCAACGAGAATTACTCCCGCGAAATAACCCTCAACGACATCGCGGGCTCCGCCAGCATAAGCAAGAGCGAGGCTTCGCGCTGTTTCCAAAGCTACCTCGGAACGTCGCCCGTAAGCTACCTTCTCGGGTACAGGATACAAAAGGCGATGAAGCTGCTGCGGACGGGGGAAATGACCGTCGAGGCGATAAGCATGGAGTGCTGCTTTGGCAGCTCGGCGTATTTCTGCAAGATATTCCGCGCCCGCACGGGAATGACCCCGAAGCAATACCGCTCGCAGTCCGAGTTGGGAGTTGGGAGTTAGTTATTTTCACTCCTCACTCCTCACTCCTAACTATTCAATATTATATTTGTTTGTAGACAGAATGACGGGGGCGCAATGCCCCCGTTTCAGCTTGTCGAAAAATTACGTTTTGCCCGCACAGCGGGCTTTTAAATACATTTTTGGGGCGGGTTTCCCGCCCCAAAAATACCTCTGTCCCGACAAGTGTGAAGCCGCGCAGCGGCTTTGCGCGCAGGCGGGACGGCTCGGCAGGGCGTTAGCCGTGCCGACCTCCGCGTCAGCGGAGATCCTGTCGGAAAAGCCCTGTCGGGCTTTTCCGACAGGCTGTGACGGGGGCGCAATGCCCCCGTTTCCCTTATATTCTCCCGATAAGAAACGACAGGATATCTTCCATGACCTCGCGGCGATTAAGCTCGAAGATCAGCTCGTGCCGCGCCTCGCGGTATATCCTCAGCGTAACGTCGCAGCCGTGCTCCAGATACTTTATACACGCCGCGCGGACGCCCTGCCCGTATTCCCCGATAGGGTCCATTCCGCCGCTCAGGAAAAGCAGCGGCAGCTCCGTAGGGGTGTTCTCAATGACAGGCGCGCTGTTTGCGCACAGCAATGCGTTCATCAGATCCCTGTACCCCGCTATCGTGAACGTGAAATTGCACTTGGGGTCGGAGCAGAATTTGTCAACGTCCTCGTCGTCGCGGGACAGCCAGTCGTTTTTCGTGCGGTGGTTTTCCGTTCGCAGGTTGAACAATCCGAAAGCCAGCCTTGTGCCCGGCTCATGGCGGTAAAAATCTCCGTGCTTATGCGCGGCGGCGTCGATAATGCGGCGCAGCGGCGCGGAGCCTGCCATTCCCCCCGCGGTGCCCATCAGTATCGCCCCGCTCAGCCTGTCGCGGTATTTCGAGAGGTATATCCTCGCAAGAAAGCTCCCCATGCTGTGTCCCATAAGAAAATGCGGGATATCGGGGAATTTCTTTTCCGCGACAAGCTTCATTCTGTGCAGGTCGCGCACCATGTTTATATACCCGCGCTCCTGCCCGAAATATCCGAGCATATTTTCGTCGGTTATAGAATTTCCGTGCCCGATATGGTCGCTTCCGCAGAAAATTATATCGTTGTCGCAGAGAAATTTTGCGAACTCCTCGTAGCGCTCGATATACTCGCACATTCCGTGCGACAGCATAAGCAGCGCCTTCGGTTTTTCGGGGATATAAAAATAGAAATGCACCCTGCACAGCCCCGATGTGCTCGGAAATGTTCCCGTTATCTTTTTCATGACAGCCTCCGAATATCGTTTCACCCCGCTTTATCGGCGGGGTGTCGTTTTATTTTCCCGGGTTCACTGCTTCCAGCCGGTAAATAGGCAGACCCATGGAAGTGAACCGCGTTTCGTACTCCGTCATAATATTCCCCTCGAAGCCGCTTTTATGCAGGTCGAGCGAAACATTTTTCATAACAAAGCCGTTCGCGGAAAAATGCTCTATCGAAAACTCGAACAGGCGCATATTGTCCGTTTTCTGATGTATCTCCGCGCCCTTTTTCAGCACCCTGCGGTAAATCTCCAGAAACCGCGTGTGCGTCAGGCGGTGGCGCGCGTAGGTTTCCTTGGGGAAGGGGCAGCTGAAATTAAGGTACAGCCTGTCCGCCGCGCCCTCGCGGAACAGGTGGTCGAGGTACTCCGCCTGCCCAAGGCAGAAGCGCACGTTCTTCAGCCCAAGCTCCTTCAGCCGCTCCATGCCCGTGATAAGTACGTTCGGAGTTTTTTCTATGGCGACATAGTTTATGTCGGGGTTGCGCTGCGCAATTTCAAGGACAAACGCGCCCTTGCCGCAGCCTATCTCAAGGTGTAGCGGGTTATTGTTCCCGAACACCCTCATACTGTCGAAAAACAGGCTCTCGTCAAGCGGGTCGTTCGCGTGCTCGTTCTGATTCTGCATATACAGCATAACGTCCGAGCAGGCGGCAATGCGCTCCTCGAGGTTGTGTTTTTTTCTCATTCTCATATGATAATTACCTTTCCTCTCGGAAATACGGATCTCCGAGCGCCTTCGGCGGCTGATTTTCCTTTTTCCTGCGCAGCGTTATGAACACCAGCACAACTATCGTCGCAACATAAGGGAGCATTTCAAGGAACTGCGACGGTATCTGTATCCCCCAGCCCTGCATCTTGAAATTGAGCCCTTTGAGCATACCGAACAGATAAGCCGCAAGGATAGCCTTGAGCGGGTTCCATGTGCTGAAAATTATCAGCGCGACCGCGATCCAGCCCGCTCCCGCGGTAACGTTGTCCTGCCATGTGGTGAGGAAAACTATCGAGAGATAAGCCCCGCCCACGCCGCACAGGAAGCCGCCGAGCAGTATGTTGAAATATTTGTAGAACGTAACGTTGACGCCCGACGCGTCCGCAGCCGCGGGATTTTCGCCGACGGCGCGCATATACAGCCCCATTTTCGTCTTGTTGATATAGAAATACGCAAGTATCGCCACAACAAGCGCCATCTGCACATAAATGCTCTGGCTGAACAGCGCCTTCCCGATTATCGGGATATCGCACAGGACGGGTATATCATAGGGCTTGAACGCGTTTACAACGCTTTCGGGGACAATGTTTCCCGAAACGGACTTTCCGATAAAGCCTGCGAAGCCCGTTCCGAATATGGTGAGGACAAGTCCCGTAACGACCTGATTTCCGCGCAGCGTAACAGTTATGACCGCGTAGATAAGCGCGCCCGCTAACCCTGCCGCTCCCGCCGCGAGCACAGCGAGAAAAGGGTTTCCCGTCGAGCAGGCAACGGTAAAGCCCATCGCCGCGCCCATAAGCATCATGCCCTCAACGCCGAGGTTCATATTGCCGACCTTTTCGCAGATAATGCCGCCGACAATGGCGAAAAGGATATGCGTGCCCATCTGCACCGAGGTCTGAAGAAACAGTGAGATCTCGTTCAGTATATCCATTATTCAGCCTCCTTTACGGCGTTCCTGCGGAAGGATACCTTATAGTTTATAAGGAACTCGCTGCCCAGCACGAAGAAGATTATTACGCCCTGCAAAATTTCCGTTATCGAGGACGGGATACCGATGACCTGAAGCGATTTTCCGCTCTGCAGCAGCATCGAAAACGCGAACGACACAACAACGATAACGGGCGGCTTGAGCTTTGCCAGCCACGCGGTTATTACCGCCGTAAAACCGAGCCCGCCCGACATGGAGTCGGTGATAGACTTCTCGATAGCGCTCGCCTGCATAAAGCCCGCCATTCCGCACAGCCCGCCGCTCAGCATAACCGCCGCGAACATTATTTTCAGCGTGTTCATGCCCGCGTAGCGCGCGGTAGTTTCGCTCTCTCCGAGAACGTCTATCTGATAGCCGAGCTTTGTGTATTTGAGGACTATCGTCATTATCACCACAAGGGCAAGCGCGATTATCCAGCCCGCATGAATGCCGAATACCTTAGGGAGTATCGCGTTGTCGGAAAAGCGCGCTATCTTCGCCGCGCCGAGCGACGCGGGGTCTTTCCACGGACCGTATTGCAGGTAGGAAATGAACGACACCGCGATGTAGTTCATCATCAGCGTGACGAGCGTTTCGCTCGTGGAAAACTTCGCCTTGAGAAGCGCGGGGACCATCGCCCACAGACCGCCGAAAACAAACGCAAACAGCGCCATCAGCGGCAGCAGCAGCGCGGGGTGAAGCCCGGGAAAACCGAACGCCGCGAGCGCCGCGCCGAACGCGCCCATGTAGAACTGCCCCTCCGCGCCGATGTTCCAGAATTTCATGCGGAACGCTACCGCGATACCGAGCGACAGCGTAGTAAGCATTATGGTCTTGTTCACCGTTTCGGTAAAGCGGCTGAACGTCGACAGCGAGGAGGTGATTATCTTCCCGAAAATGTCAATGGGGTTATAGCCCATGAAAAGCATAACAACTCCCGCCAGAAGAAGCGAAGCGGCAATTGCACCGATACGGACGAGATTTTCCGCAAGGCGCGAGGTATTAGCGCGCCGCGATATCTGAATATGGCTCATACCGCGCCCTCCTCTCTGTGGTGACCCAGCATCATAAGACCGATGTCCTCTTTTGTTACCTTTTCGGGGTCAACTATGTCGATTATCTCGCCGCTGTGTATAACCATTAAACGGTCGGAAATGCTCTTTAATACGTCAAGATCCTCGCCGATGAACAATACCGCGACGCCCTTTTTCTTCTGCTCGTTGATAACGCGGTAGATGTTGTAGGACGCGCCGATGTCAAGCCCGCGCACGGGATACGCCGTGATGAGGACGCGCGGCGCAAGCCATATCTCGCGCCCGAGCAGGACTTTCTGTATGTTTCCGCCCGACAGCTTCTTTACCTCGTGGTTTACCGACGGGGTGGAAATGTCGAAATCCTCGACTATCTGCTCCGCGAGCGATTTTGCGAATTTGTTGTCAATGAACGGTCCGCGGTTGCGGTTGTAGGATTTCAGGATAACGTTGTTGGTAACGCTCATTCCCGCGACAAGCCCCATTCCGAGCCTGTCCTCCGGCACAAAGCTCATGCTTATGCCCTTTTTAAGTATCGCGCGCGGAGAAAGCCCCAGTATGCTGTCGCCGTCAAAGGTTATGTCGCCGCCGTTCGCTTTGTCAAGCCCCGCGATTATCTCGCACAGCTCCTTCTGACCGCTGCCCGCAATGCCCGCAACGCCGAGTATCTCCCCGCCGTAAAGGTCGAACGAAACGTCGTTCAGCACGTTCACGCCCTCGTAATCCCGCTTGGTGAGGTTCTTTACGGACAGGAGCGGCTTTTCCGACAGCGTTACCTTCGGGCGCTCTATCTCCAGCGACACAGCCCCGCCGACCATCATCTCGGTGAGCTGCTTCGGCGTGGTTTCCTTTGTCACCACGGTGGCAATGCTCTCGCCCTTGCGGAGTACCGTCACGCGGTCGGATATATCCATTACCTCCGCCATTTTGTGAGTGATTATGATGATCGAGCAGCCCTGCTCCTTCATTCTGCGGAGGATATCAAACAGCGCGGTTATCTCCTGCGGAGTCAGCACTGCCGTCGGCTCGTCAAGTATGAGCACGTCCGCGCCGCGGTAGAGTATCTTCATTATCTCCACCGACTGCTTCTCGCTGACGGACATATTGTATATCTTCTTGTCGGGGATAATTTTCAGCCCGTATTTCTCGTTGAGCGCGCCGATTTCCTGCGCCATGCGCTTTTTCGAGGTGAAAACTCCCTTTTCCTGCCCGATAACAATGTTTTCCGCCGCGGTCATTACGTCCACAAGCTTGAAATGCTGGTGCACCATGCCTATGCCCGCTTTTATCGCGTCCTTCGGGGAGCTGAATACCGTCTGCTTTCCGTCGATGAAAATGCGCCCGCTGTCGGGGGTGTAAATGCCGCTGAGCATATTGACAAGCGTGCTTTTTCCCGAGCCGTTCTCCCCGAGAAGCGCGAGTATCTCGCCCTTGTTAACGTCAATGGACACGTTTTTGTTCGCCTGAACAGAGCCGAATGACTTGCAGATATTCTCAAGTCTTATATAGGGTCCCGCCATATCGTTCCTCCATATTCCTGCGCCGCAGCGCGCTCCCAATTGCCTTTTCGCAGGGAACGGCAGCCCGATCCCTCCGAAAAAGCAAATGATACCATTGTATAAATAAACAGCAACGCCGCGGGGTGCTGTCCCCGCGGTATTGCCTGTCCGTACCGACGGACAGTTGTTATAAGTTCCCGTTTTTATGCGGGGATAGAGCCTACAACGCCCTTAACGAACCAGCTCATGTTCCAGATCTCGTCGTCGGTCATTCTTACGCCGTCCTCAACCTTGAGGTTGCCGTCCTGATCGTAGAGCGGACCTGTGAACGGCTCAAGAGAACCGTCAATGATAGCTGCCTTTGCAGCGTCTACCTTCTCCTGTGTGCCCTCTGCGCAGAGCGGGGACAGCTCGTCAAGGTAGGTCATGTTCGCCGCAAGACCCTCCCAGTAAGCTCTGGAGGTCCATGTGCCGTCGATAGCTCTCTGAA
>CAMERU010000112.1 GCA_945935925.1 uncultured Clostridia bacterium
TCGCTGTCCCCCCTGCCGACCTTCACCGCGCCGCTCCCCGTCGTGATGTAAACGCTGCGGTATATTTCGCGCGGGAGGTAGACATACAGCCCGTAGTCCTCCTCCGAGCCCGCGAAGAACGAAAGGACGAACCTGTCGCTCTCCGAAATGGTTATGCGGTTGTAATCGGTCACGATGTCCACGGGGACATTATTCAGGTATTTTATGGTAATAACCTTGTCGTCTGTCGGTATGACGGTAACGTCCAGCCGCAGCAGCTCAATGTCGATATACTCGCACAGCGGCAGCGTCAGCTCGTCCCTGCAAAGGGAATCGTGCCCGGAATTTCTGAAAAGAAACGCCAGCGCGCCGAACGCCGCCGCGATGACCGCCGTGACGACAAGCAGCCTGTTTACAGAGCGTTCCATGCCTACCAACCCCTCAGCCTGTCGCAGCGTTTTTTTGTTTTAAGGAACAGCCGTCCCGCCGCGAACCCCGCCTTGACGGCGAGCAGCCCGAGGAACGCCGACGCAGCGGCAGCCGATACCCCGCCGAATGCAAGCAGCTCGGGAGCAATGCCCGTTATGACGAAATCCGCCTTAAACAGCACCGTCACCGCTCCGAAAAAGCCCATCATCAGCCCGACGGGAACGCCTATCACTGCCGCCGAAAGCAGCAGGAACATCAGCGCGAACACTATCGCAAAAACGACGGCAAAGCCTGTCCACAAAAGGGCTGCCTTAAATCTGTCCAAAGCTTTTCTCCTTTACTTTTCCCCGCGAAGCTTTTTACCCATAATAAGCGGCAGCAGCATTCCGCCGACCGCGTTGCCGATTATCACAACGGCGATGAACGCCGCATTTTTCGGCGTGAAGGTGTTTTCGCCGAGCGCGAGCCCGTTGTAGAACGAATTTGCGATAGAATGGTCGAACCCGCACATAATGAACGTCGGTATCCCGAGGAACATACCGAGCCTGCTGCCCCTTTTGCCCGTGTCCACCGCGACGAACATTATGATACCGCAGAACACTGCCGAAAGGAACGCCCTGAAAAGCGGCTGCGCAAGCTTTGCGGCATATATCTCCGAGGCTTTGGCAGCCATTTCGGCGAACGCAAGGCTCATCAGCGCGCCGACAGCGAATGTCGCCAGAAGATTGAACAGCAGAACAAACGCGACAAGCCCCATATATTTCACATCGCGGAAATCATACGCGATATACCCGACTTTACCCGTAAACAGGCTGAAGCCGTACTCGATTATCGTGTACAGCCCGAGCGTGAACAGCACCGCGCCGAGCCAGCCCAGCCCCGCCATTGAACAACAGATATAAACGCTGCCGCCGATAGAAATAAGCAGCCCCGATATGACCGACTTCCTGATCTCCGTAACCATACGTATCCTTTTCCGGCTCTGTAAGCCTGCGGCAACGCCTGCACTTTCCGAATATATACGGTTATTATACCACATTCAGTTGTAGATGTCAATATGCGGCAGAGCAAAGCCCGACGCACAAAAAAGAGCCGCAGAGTTACCCACGGCTCAATTATTCCTTAAGGCAACACCGCACAATTAACGGCTAACGCCTTTTCCGTCCGCTTGCTTGCATCTTTTCCGTCATATCGCACAAAATCGACTTGACGGGCGTCAGCCCGCCTGCGTCGCTTTTGTACAATCTGACGAAAAATCTGACTGCGCAATCGAACGAAAATAATTATGCGGTGTTGCCTTAATTTGCAAGAAACCTGTCAAGCTCCGCCTCGTCGGTCGTTCTCAACACCGCTCCCGCGTCTGTATCCGACGGGTCGAACAGCGCGTACTCCCACGAAGCGTCGTACCACTCCGCGAGGATATAATCCCCGCAAACGCTGACGGAGCCGTCGGAGTAGGCGTACACCGTTTGAGAAACCACCTGCGAGGTCAGCCGCCTGCCGCCCTCGTAGACCGCGAGCACCGTCTGCGCGCCGCCGCTTTCCGCGATGTTGCAGCCGAACACATAAAGCCTGTCCCCGTCGGCGCAGCAGGAGGCGGCGAACAGCCTGTAATCGTAGTTGCCCTCGGCGTTAAGCTCATACATTACCCCCGAGCGCTTGCTGTAATAGCTCACGCCGAGCAGCTCCGCGCCGTTTATTATTTCCGTGGTAATGTAGTAATACCCGTCGTCGTTCTCGCACATACGCACGCCGTCGGTCATTTCCGCCGCTTTTTCAACGTTGTCGATACTCCAGCCGTCCGCTCTCTCCGCGAACGACACCGCGACCGACTGCTTCGCGCCCGCCCTGCCGTAATAATCCATCATTACAGTGAGGTAGCCGTCGCTGCTGCTTAATATGTAATACGGCGCGCCGCCGTCGGTGTACTCCGTCCCGCCGCACTCGACCGACTGCTCCGCCGAAAGGAACAGCAGCGGAAGCCCCCCGCCGCGCTCGTTCATCAGCTTGTGCATTCCGAGGCGCGTCACCCTGCCGCGATCGGGGAGCGTCGCGTCGGCTGCTCCCGTTCGGCGGTAGACCGCATACGGCTCGGTGTCAATGCTGCCGTCGGCGTAGCAGTACATATGCTCGGTATCGGCGGTGTAGACCGCGAATATCATCTCTCCGCCCGTTTCGGGGACAGTCCCGCCCGCCCTGACAAGGCTGTCGGCAGTGATAACGCAGCAGCCGCCGTAATTGCCGTAGCCCGAATAGCGGGTCGTCAGCCCGTCGTCGAAAATGTCCTCGGTGTAGGACAGCGTGAAGGTGTTTTCGGGGTAATTTTCGTCCTCCCAGTCACCCATGAAATACTGCTCGTAAATTTCAAGCTCCTCGGTGAACGACAGGTCGGAATTTCCGAGGAAATACTTCCGCCCGTCCGCGTCGGAGGCGCTCCACAGCCACGAGCCGCTTTCGTTGACAACTATTTCAAGGTATATCCCGCGCACCGTTTCGGGGTCGTCCGCAAGGCTGAACGGAATGCACAGCGTTACCTCGCTCTCCCCGAGCGACAGCAGCCTCGGCGCTTCATAGCACGCCCCGTCTGCGGGAATGACCGCCCATTCTCTGCCCTCGTTGTCGTTGAGAACGCCCTCGGAGATATCACCGTAAGCCGTGAACAACGCGCCGCCGAACTCGCTGTCAAGCCTGCGCAGCGCCGCGCCCGAGAGGTAATTCCCCTCGGTGATCTCCCTGTCCGCGTCATCTCCCGAGGAAACGCGCGTGAAAACAACGTCGGCGGGCTTATTACCCGTTATGCCGCCGAGGCTGTCGTAGTAATAAAGGCTGTCGCTGTCCTCTGCGGGAATAAAGAGCACCTGCCCGCCCCCGTCCGACATATAAACGAGGTAATACCCGTCGTCCTTAGCGGTTACGGAATAAAGACCGCCGCCGAAGCAGGGGTCGCCGCTCTCGCCGATGTAGGAATAGCGCAGCGCGGCGCCGTCCTCCGACTCCCACTCGCCGATAAAGAACTCCTCGAATACCGCGCTGTCGAAGCTGTAAAGGCTCAAGCCCGAAAAGTCGGCTTCAACGGCGCTTTCCGCCTTGCTCAGCGTTACTCCCGAGGCGGAAGCCCTGTCCTGCGCGGTGACAGCGCCGCGCTGCGAAAGCCCCGTCCACACGCAGACCCCGACGACAGCCGCCGCGGCAGCCGCGCCAAACACCGCCGCGAACGTTCCGAAGCGCCTGCCCGCGCGCTTTTCCTCGCGCCGCGCCCTGAGCTCAACGCCCTTTTCGCTGACATAGCCGTCCTCGCCACGATTGAGCCGCTCCGCTGTTTCGGCGATAAATTTCTCGTCGATACCGCCGAGCACCTCGTCCCAGAATTTCTTATCCTTATCGTCCAACGCCGTCCGCCTCCTTTCCCGACACAGTATGTAAAATGTTACCCGTCATACCTCGACGCCCCTTTCCGACAGGAACGCCCGAAGCGCGCTGCGCGTCCTCGAGAGCCTTGTCTTGACCGCCGACTCGATCATGCAGAGCGAATGTGCGATCTGCTGCACCGACATATTGCAATAATACCGCGTGAAAAATATGCTGCGCGTGCTGCTGTTTTGCTCCGAAAGAAACTCGTTGAGAAGCGCGGTTATCTGCCTTGCCTCGTACTCGCCCTCGACGGTGTTCCCCGCGGGAATGACCTCGGAAAGCTCGTCGTAAAGCTCGTCGCAGGAATGCCGCCTTGACCACGAAAGGGCGTTAAGCGCGGCATTCCTCACCGCAGCGCACAGGTACCCGCACAGCGACTGCGGCCGCGCGGGCGGGATAGCGTTCCACACGTTCATATACGCGGCGTTGACTATCTCCTCGGCGTCCTCGCTGTTCGAAAGTATGTTCACGGCGACCTGCCTGCACAGCCTGCCGTACTTCGCGTTCATCTCTGATATTCCTTTTTCGGATCTTGCAAAAAACAGTTCAATGATATCGCCGTCCTGCAAGAAGATCCCCCCTCTGACTATATGACAGCCGCCGCTCGGAAAGGTTACATTATAAAAAAGGGGGGAATTTTCCCCCCGCAATTATCACTCGGCTGCAAGCTCCTTGTCCTCAAGGCTCTTTATAGCCGCAACCGCGTCCCAATAGAAGTGCTCTTTTCCGATACGCTCGCGGAAGCCCGCTCTGTCCATCATGTCGCTCACCGCGTCCTGAACGCCCGTGAAGGATATCTGCGTGCCCTTTTCGAGCAGCCTGTTATACAGCCGCTCCAGCTCCTGCAGCGACATATCGTCCGCCGTGGGAACGCCTCTCATGGAGAGTATGACCTGCGTTGCGCCCTCCAGCGATTCCAGCGCGGAAATGAGCTTCTCCTGCGTTCCGAAGAAAAGCGGACCCGTGAGGTAAACCACCTTAAATTCCTCGTGGTGACCCGACTTGACCTTGCCCTCCAGCCTGCTCTCGTCGATGTCGCTTGTGACAACGCGCAGCTCGCAGCTCTTGACAACGAAAACGAGCATTGCCGCAATAACGCCGATAACAATGGCAACGGTGAGGTCGAACACGACGGTAGCGATCATTGTGATGACATACTGGAGTATCGACGACTTGAACTTCTTCTTAAATATGGACTTTATCGCCGTCCACTCGTTCATTCTGAACGCGGTCACCATGAGCACGCCCGCGAGAGCCGCAAGCGGAATGCGCTTCATAACGCCGCCGAGCAGGAACATGGAAAGGATCAGCACCAGGGAATGGAACACGCTGACAAGGCGGGTCTTTCCGCCCGATTTTATCGCCACCGAGGTACGCGCGATCGCCGCCGTCGCGGGCACGCCGCCTAGCAGCGGTATTATCATGTTGCCGATACCCTGCGCGATAAGCTCGCGCTGAGCGTCAAGCGTTTCCCCCTTCATCTTGCCCGCCGAAGCGCCGCACAGCAGGCTCTCTATCATGCCGAGCGCGGCTATGGATATCGCGGGGATAATAAGGTTGGTTATATGTCCGAGGTCAAATCCGCTCTTTATAATAGACCCGTCGGTCACAAGGCTCTGCGGGATATTGCCAACCTCTGCGACTGTTCCCTCCTCGAAGAATATCATGTTTACGACAAGCGCGACGATTATCCCCACAAGCGAGGACGGCACGACAGCATTCCATTTTTTCGGGTAAATTATCATCAGCACAACAACGATAGCGCCGAACATCACCGCGAGCCAATCGGGCTGAAAGCTGCCCTGCCCGTTGAAATAGGAGGCGATCTTCTGTATCTGGTTTTCGCCGACAGACTTGGTCCCGAAAAAGTTGTCTATCTGACCGAGAGCAATGATTATCGCAATGCCCGAGGTAAATCCCGTGATAACAGGCGCGGGGAGGTAGCTGACAAGCTTGCCTACCTTGCATATCGCGGCAAGAATGAGTATCGCGCCCGAAATAAAGCCCGCCGTGAGCACGCCCGAAATGCCGTACTGCGCGGAAACTGACAGCAGTATCGCAGCCATTGCGCCCGTGGGTCCCGATATCTGGTAGGACGCGCCCGAAAGCACGCCGATAACAATGCCCGCGACGATCGCGGTGATAAGCCCCGAAGCCGCGTCCGCGCCCGAGCTTACGCCGAACGCAAGCGCCAGCGGCAGCGCCACCGCCGCAACGGTAAGCCCCGCCATAAGATCCTGAGAAAGGGATTTTCCGTTGTAGCCCTTAAACTCGTTTTTCAGATCGGATAAGTATTTTTTTACCATAAATGACCTCGTTTTACGGGCGCATTTTACGCCCTTGATATTGACAAACAAACATATTAATTATATACCTGTGCTTAATGATTGTCAATCACAAGTATTACATAAAAATGCTGTTGAAAACGCGGTCATTTATTATTTATTGCACAAAAAGCGCGGGCAGCGGCGGTTATTCCGTGGTTATTCCGAGGTTATTCCGGCGGTGACGCTGAGCCGCCCGAGCGGGTCGATCTTTTCGGGGATAAGGCTGTACATATCATAAGCCGCCGCTTCGGTGAGGTCGTAGCGGTACCAGCTGAAGTCCTCCTGCGTCTGCATCCATACCATGACGCCCTGCCAGCCGTTGTCATAGGCGGAGTTGTATTTCTCCGTAAGCGTCAAGCCGCATTCCTTTTCGTCGTCGTTGCTCGTTTCGCCGATAAGGCAGGGCTTGTCGGTATCAAGACCGAACTCCTCGGGGGTAACGGTGAACGGGAAGCCGAAGTAGGGCTTCTGCCACATATAATAATGTGTGCTGTAAAAATCTATCGCCGAGTTTTCAAGTCCGGTAAGCTCCTTCAGATAATCGTCCGCGAGCTTGTCGCCCTCGTACTTGGCGGAGTTGTACTTTATTATCGCCATGCCGACTGTGACGGGCGTTGAGCAGGTGTCGTGTATCACCGACGCGCATTTTCCGAAGAAATAGCTTAAATCGTCCCAGGCTATCTGACCGCATTCAAGGTTCTCATGTACCCAGTCGGGCTCGTTCATAAGGTCGACGGAGAACAGGTATTCCTCCTCGCCGAACCGCTCGCATAACTCCCTGACATACTTCTCCGCAAAGCTGTCGC
>CAMERU010000113.1 GCA_945935925.1 uncultured Clostridia bacterium
AGAAAGGAGCATTATGGCTTACATTCCTTATGTTGTTGAACAGAGCAGTCACGGCGAGCGTTCCTATGACATTTTCTCCCGCCTGCTGAACGACAGAATAATCCTTCTTCACGACGAGGTAAATTCCGCAACGGCAAGCGTTGTTGTCGCGCAGCTGCTTTACCTTGAGGGTCAGGACCCCGATAAGGATATCTTCCTGTATATCAACAGCCCCGGAGGCTCTGTTTCCGACGGCATGGCTATATATGACACCATGCAGTATATCAAGTGCGATGTATCCACAATATGTATGGGTATGGCGGCTTCCATGGGTGCGTTCCTGCTGTCAAGCGGCGCGAAGGGCAAGAGGATTGCCCTGCCGAACAGCGAGATAATGATCCACCAGCCCCTTATTTCGGGCGGCGGTATTTCCGGTCAGGTGACCGATATCCAGATCCGCACGAATTACCTCCAGAAAACAAAGGAGCGCCTTAACCGCATTCTCTCCGACAACACGGGCAAGGACTATGAAACGATCTGCCGCGACACCGAGCGCGACAACTTCATGTCCGCAGAGGAAGCGCTTCAGTACGGCCTTATTGACAAGGTTTACAACAGCAGACAGGAGCTTGACGCTAAGAAGTCCTGACATAAACCCTTAGGAGGATAAAATTATATGATGGTTTGCTCCTTTTGCGGGAAGAACGAAAATCAGGTGAGCCGCATTCTGTACGGCATGGCGGGGGACAAGGCTGTTATATGCAGCGAGTGTATCCTCACCTCCTACAATATGCTGGTAGAAAGCGGGGACATAAAGGGCGGGAAGCTCAAGGCGCCTGCCGCTGCTGCCTTCGGCGATGATGATTTTCCCTCCCGTTCGGACGAGCTTATAACGCCCGAGGAGATCAAGGCTTACCTTGACGAGTATATTATCGGACAGGAAGAGGCGAAGAAGATCCTCTCCGTATCCGTTTACAACCACTACAAGAGAACATTCCTCAACGACGGCGACATCGACGATGTTGAGCTTCAGAAGTCCAACGTTCTGCTGCTCGGTCCTACCGGCGTCGGAAAGACTATGCTTGCGCAGTCGCTTGCGAAGCTGCTGAAGGTGCCTTTCGCAATTGCGGACGCGACTACGCTCACGCAGGCGGGCTATGTCGGCGAGGACGTTGAGAACGTTCTGCTCCGCCTTATTCAGGCGGCAGATTATGATATCGAGGCGGCAGAGCGCGGTATCATTTACATTGACGAGATAGACAAGATATCCCGCCGCAGCGAGAACACTTCCATAACAAGAGATGTAAGCGGCGAGGGCGTTCAGCAGGCGCTGCTCAAGATAATCGAGGGCACGGTGTCCAATGTCCCCCCGCAGGGCGGCAGAAAGCACCCTCATCAGGAGTTTATACAGATAAACACGAAGAACATTCTGTTTATCTGCGGCGGCGCGTTCGAGGGCATCGAGAAGATGATCGCGCAGCGCGTTTCGAGCTCTGCGATGGGCTTCGGTGCGGACGTGAAGTCCTCCAAGGACAAGGAAAGCGCGGATATGCTCAAGCAGGTGAGCCAGCAGGATCTTGTAAAGTTTGGAATTATTCCCGAGCTTATCGGTCGTCTGCCTGTTGTAACTGCGCTCGACGCGCTTGACGAGGACGCGCTGGTGCGCATACTTGACGAGCCGAAGAACGCTCTCATCAAGCAGTACAAGTACCTGTTCAAGGCTGACGATATCGAGCTTGAGTTTGAGGAGGACGCAAAGCGCGCTATTGCCAAGAAAGCGATACTCAACAATACGGGCGCGCGCGGACTGCGTTCCATTGTTGAAAAGACGCTGCGCGACATCATGTTCACGGCTCCGAGCGACCCTTCGATAAAGAAGGTGACCGTCACTGTCGATTGTGTTGAGGGAACAGGCGAGCCGATAATCGAGCGCGACAGCTCAAAGGCGAAAAAAACCTCCAACAAGGCAGAGAAGAAGCCCAAGAAGAAGGCATAATATAAGGCGGCAGGCAACTGCCGCTTTTTTGCAAGGAGAGCATATGAGCGTTTTCGATAAGATATACGAGCAGGTGCGGAGGATCCCGCGGGGGAAAGTCGCGACCTACGGTCAGATAGCCATTCTTGCGGGAAACCCGCGCTGGGCAAGGGCGGTGGGCTACGCGCTGCACAGCAATCCCGACCCCGATGGGATACCCTGCTACCGCGTCGTGAACAGGTTCGGCGGGCTTGCGCCTGCGTTCGCGTTCGGCGGCGAGGAACGTCAGGCGGAGCTGCTCCGCGCGGACGGGGTAGAGGTTCGCCCCGACGGGACTGTTGATCTGGAGAGGTTCCTCTGGGACGGGTTGTGAGATTGTCGCGGGAATTGAGGAATTTTGCCTGCAATGGTACAATAGCACTTGACACCCGGGGTGAAATGTGGTATAATTTTATAGAACTGTTGTAATGCCGGTGTGTTGGAATTGGCAGACGAGGCGGACTCAAAATCCGCTGCCAGCGATGGCGTGCGGGTTCGACCCCCGCCACCGGCACCAGGTCGAGTGCCTCGACACGCAATTTCGCGCGTTGAGGCGCTTTTGTTTTTCAGGTTTTCGCCCGCGTTAAAAAATCTATTTTGTATAGCATAGACAGTCGAGTGCCTCGACACGCAATTTCGCGCGTTGAGGCGCTTTTGTTTTTCGGGTTTTCGTCCGCGTTAAAAAATCTGTTTTGTATAGCATAGACAGAGTTTTGCCGCGCGAACGAGCGCGGCAAAACGATCCGATTTTCACTTCGCCGACGGAGGTCGGCGATTTTGCTTTGCTGATAATAATTTCGTCCGCCCATTAAAGCCGATCGCAAAACCGTGAAAATCTCGTGGCGCCTTTCTCAGGCGGCAGGTGGATTTTTCCGAAAATCCGTTTTGTCTACCATAGTCAGGTCGAGTGCCCCGACACGCAATCCGCGCGTTGGGGTGCATTTGTTTTGCGGTTATACCCGCGAAATATTATCAATAAACCGCTCTCGACGTGCGACAGCTGTTTTGTAGTTCGGGGTATATTGACCGCGCAGAAATACATTTATTGACAGCAGGAACATACGAAGCGCGCTCCGACGCGTTACGCATATCGGGGCGCGCTTGTTTTTTGTATATGAAAGCTCAGAACGCGTCCATCAGCGTGCCGATCATTCGGAACGCTTTCGCGGCGGTCATTCTGCGGAAGGAATGTCTGCCGCAGAGAGATCTGACTGCAAGAAATGCAAGACTTCCTGCCACAACTCCCGCGACAGCGCTTTTTATGCAGCATTCGGTTCTTCTGCTCATAGGTGCAAATCAACTCCTTTTGAAAGTTTATACAAGTATTATCTGCAAAAATGATGGCGTTATGCTTGCGTCGGAATTGGCAAAAAACAACATAAAAGCGCTTGAATAAGCAAAATGCGGGTATAAAAGGGAATATGAGGAAAGAATTATGTGCTGTGGAATTATTTCATTTGTTACCTTTGCATAGCAGGAGGGGAAAATAGGAAAAGTTATTAGGGCAAATTTACAAAATGCAATTTCTGAAAATAAAAATTGCAAAAATCGCTTGACATTTCACTTTATATCGGGTATAATAAGACCATAGCAAAGAGGCTGTGACAGATAGATCTCAATGGCGAGGTCTGTGGGTCATAGCCTTTTATGCACAAGAACAAAACGGTTATGAAAGGGGCGGTCTTTTATGGACGCAATTCTGACAATGCTTTCCGAAGCGGCGGTCGATGGGACGGCGGCTGTTCAGGAGGTCGTCGACACGACAATGTTCAATGTCGGCGACGGAAACGGTATATGGTACCTCATAGGTGCCGCGCTGGTATTCTTCATGCAGTGCGGCTTCGCGATGGTCGAAACAGGTATGACCCGCGCGAAGAACGCAGGCAACATCATAATGAAGAACCTTATGGACTTCTGTATCGGTACAGTTGTTTTCATTCTTTTAGGCTTCGGGCTTATGCTCGGCGAGGACGCGCTCGGCGGTCTTATCGGTATGCCGACTCTCGATATCCTTGCAAACTTCTCCGACTTCAACCGCGGCGCTGAATTCTTCTTTAACCTTGTTTTCTGCGCAACGGCAGCAACTATCGTTTCCGGTGCGATGGCAGAGAGAACGAAGTTCATCAGCTACTGCATCTACTCCGGCGTTATCAGCGGTATCATCTACCCGATCGAAGCCCACTGGGTATGGGGCGGCGGCTGGCTTGCACAGCTCGGCTTCGTTGATTTCGCGGGTTCTGCCGCTATCCACATGGTCGGCGGTATGTGCGCTCTCATCGGCGCAAAGATACTCGGGCCCCGTATCGGCAAGTTCGACAAGGACGGCAAGCCTAAGGCTATCCTCGGTCACTCCATGACGCTCGGCGCTCTCGGCGTATTTATACTGTGGTTCGGCTGGTACGGCTTCAACGGCGCGGCTGCGACAAACGGCGCGTACCTTGCTAACATTTTCCTCACAACAACCGTAGCTCCTGCTGTTGCAACCTGCGTAACAATGGTTTACACATGGCTCAGACACGGCAAGCCCGATGTTTCGATGTGCCTTAACGCTTCTCTTGCGGGACTTGTTGCCATCACGGCTCCCTGCGCGGACGTTGACTGCGTTGGCGCGATCATTATAGGAATCGTTTCCGGCTTCCTTGTTTGCTTCGGCGTTTGGCTGCTTGATTATGTCCTCAAGATCGACGACCCTGTCGGTGCGGTAGCTGTTCACTTCTTTAACGGCATCTGGGGCACGATCGCTGTCGGTCTGTTCGCGACAGGCAACGGTCAGGACGGTATCACCGGTCTGTTCTACGGCGGCGGCTTCAATCAGCTCGGCATTCAGCTCCTCGGCGTTGTTTCTATCCTCGCATGGACAGGTGTCACCGGCTTCGTTACATTCATGATCATCAAGAAGACCATCGGTCTGAGAGTTTCCCGCCACGAGGAGATCGTTGGTCTGGACGCAACAGAGCACGGTCTGCCCTCCTCTTATGCTGACTTTATTCCCACAATGCACGTTGAGATGTCCACCTCCGGCAAGGAGAAGGAGGTCGAAACAATGGCGGCTCCCGCTGCACCCGTTGCGCCTGCTGCTGCGGTTCCCGTTGAGTACAAGAAGTACACTCCTTCCGACGGCGTAAAGATGTCCAAGGTCGTTATCATCTGCAAGCAGGAAAAGTTCGACGCCCTCAAGAATGCGATGTCCTCCATCGGCATTACCGGCATGACCGTTACCAACGTACTCGGCTGCGGTATGCAGAAGGGCTCCACCGAATACTACCGTGGTGTTGCCGTTGAAACACATCTTCTGCCAAAGGTCAAGACAGAGATCGTTGTGTGCAAGGTTCCTGTTGAAACCGTTGTTGAAACAGCGAAGAGTGTTCTCTATACCGGCAAGATCGGCGACGGCAAGATCTTCGTTTACGACGTTGCGGACGTTGTCAAGGTAAGAACCGGCGAAAGCGGCTATGACGCTCTGCAGGACGTAGAGTAATAATTGTTGAACCAAAGAAAGCATAACCTCTTCTGAATACATATCCCCCGACGGAAATTCTGTCGGGGGATAATGTTTATATAGGGTCATTTCCGAGCAGCAAAGCCGCCGCGAACGCCGCCATATGGTCGTATTCGTCAAAGCCGCCTGTTTTCGGCACGGGCAGCTCCAGCGGGTCGCAGATACCCGCGGCGGTGCGCATACTGCGGTTTAGCGAAAGGGTGATCCATGCCTCTGTCGAGGAGGAAAAGGAAACAGTGTTTTTCGCGCCGCTTCCGCAGGTTATCAGCTGTATATCTGCGGGGAGCTCGGGGAGCGTGCCGTCGCCGCTGACGACTACCCCGAGCGCGCTTTCGACGCGCGCTGTTCCGTTCCGCCCGAGAATGACCACGCTTTCGGGGGCGCGTATTACGGCGCCGTCCCCGACGAAAACAGTTCCCGCTTTTGGGAACACCGTGCCGAAAAGGCGGTCTGCCGCGCATTCACCCGAGATCATCACAATTTCCATACCCATATCAACGCCTCTTTTTTTGTCACTTATTTTATTCGTAAAAGGCGCAGATATTCATAAAAATCAGCAAATTCCGATAAGCCGCGCGACGTTTGCGACAAGCGCGCACAGAATTATCCCCGCCATAGTCGGGAGGACAAAGCCGAGTGCTGCCCATTTGAGCCCGCCCGCTTCCTTTTTCAGCGTCAGCAGGGAAGTGGAGCAGGGCCAGTGCATAAGCGAGAAAATAATGACGCACAGCGCCGTGACGCCGTTCCAGCCGTTAGCAGCGAAAAGCTCCGCCATCTGCGCGGGAGCAAGCTCCGCAAGACTGCCCTGCTGCATATATGCCATAATGATGAGCGGCACGACTATCTCGTTTGCGGGGAGCCCGAGAATGAACGCCGCGACTATCACGCCGTCCATGCCGATGAACCTGCCGAACGGGTCGAGAAATTGTGTTATATGGGTAAGCAGCGGCGCGCCGCCGACGGTAATATTTGCAAGCAGCCATATCACCAGTCCCGCCGGAGCGGCGACAGAGGCGGCTCTCCCGAGTACAAAGATCGTCCTGTCGAGCAGGGAGCGTACAATGACCTTCCCGAACTGCGGCGCGCGGTAGGGCGGCAGCTCAAGCGTGAAGGAGGAAGGCTCCCCGCGAAGCAACGTCGCGGAAAGCAGCCTTGACATAACGAGCGTCATTGCGACGCCGAGGACGATAACGCCCGTCAGCGCCGCGGCGGAGAGAATGCTCCCGCCAAGTCCCGACGAGGTGACGAAAAACAGCGAGATGATCGTAATTATCATCGGGAACCTGCCGTTGCACGGCACAAAATTGTTCGTGAGCATTGCGATGAGCCGCTCGCGCCTGCTGTCGATTATGCGGCAGCCCGTTATCCCCGCGGCGTTGCAGCCGAAGCCCATACACAT
>CAMERU010000114.1 GCA_945935925.1 uncultured Clostridia bacterium
AGGTATTTTTGGGGCGGGAAACCCGCCCCAAAAATGTATTTAAAAGCCCGCTTCGTGGGGAAAGCTTAGTTTTTCGACAAGCCGGCAAGTCCGTTCGCGCGGGGCTTGTGTGATTTTTGTGCATTGTTTGGCGGGGGAGTGCAAGGGAAAAGCCCCCGCAGGCGGCGCGCGTTTTTTTGTGGAATACCCCCTGAAAACGGCTCTGTTGAGCCAATGTTAACTTTGGTTGACAAAGTTCAAGCGAAAATTGGTAGACTTTCTGTGGCTGTTTTGCTACAATATTAATACAGAGCGGAGTACAGTCCGCCTGAGAACGGAGGAACATTATGACATTTGCAGAAAGACTTACAGAACTCAGAAAATCGAAGGGCTGGTCGCAGGAGCAGCTCGGAGAGCGCCTTGGGGTAACACGGCAGACCGTGTCAAAATGGGAGCTTGGCAGCACCACGCCCGAGATGGAGAAGCTTTCCTCCATGAGCGAGCTTTTCGGCATAAGCATTGACGCGCTGGTGAAAGGTGAGGGCGCTCCCACAGAGGAGCTTTCCGCCGAAAAACCGAAGCGCACAAGCACAGGCAGAGCGCATTTTGAATACAAAAGCGCCCGTATGGTGCGTGGAGTACCGCTGGTGCACGTTAATATAGGTTTAGGGAAATACAAGGCGCGCGGTATTTTTGCGATAGGCAACGCCGCTATGGGCGTTGTCGCGCTCGGTATAGCGGCGGCAGGCGTTGTTTCGGTCGGGATCGTTACGTTAGGGGTGATTTCGTTGGCTGCATTTGCCGCGATAGGCATTCTGGCAAGCGGCGGAGCGGCTCTCGGAGTTTTCGCGGCAGGCGGCGCGGCGGTCGGAGTGTTTGCCGTCGGCGGAGCGGCTGTGGGGTGGTTCGCCTGCGGAGGCGCTGCGGCGGGGCAGTATGCTTTCGGCGGCTATGCGAGCGCGTCTGACATCGCGTTCGGGGGCTTTGCGCGTGGGACTATCGCCATTGGCGACAATGCTGACGGTGATTTTACCGTCACGCAGGCGATATCGCAGACGGATTTCCGCTCGGCTGTCGCGCAGTATATACCCGATACTCCGAAATTCATCGTTGATTTTTTCGCGCAGCTTGCGGAAAATCTTTCTCAATAAGCAAAGCGCCCCGTGCTTGGTTCGGGGCGCTTCAGCTTGTCGAAAAAATACGTTTTGCCCGCGCAGCGGGCATTTTAAATCCGTTTTTTGCCACGGGTCTCCCGGGGCAAAAAACACTTCTATCCGCGCAAGTGTGTCAGAAACGGCTACGCCTTATTCTCGGTATGGCGGCTATGCCGCCATACCGTGCGCGTAGCGCGGATGCTCTCTGTCGGAAAAGTCTTTAGACTTTTTCGACAGACTGAAGCGCCCCGTGCTTGGTTCGGGGCGCTTTCTTATGCGTTAAATTTCGTCGTGTGTTGTTAAAATACACAAAATCTTCTTTAGACAATCGGTAAATATAATCAAAAACACGTTTTTTTATCAATCATCTTGTAGAGTGCGGAAAAAAGTTGTATAATATCAAACGGTAAAATAAATCTATATAAAATAAAGGAAAGTGAAACGATTTGGTAAGAAATGATCTAAGGAATATCGCGATAATCGCGCACGTTGACCACGGAAAGACAACGCTTGTCGACGAAATGCTCAAGCAGGGCGGCGCGTTCCGCGAAAATCAGGTAGTCAACGACCGCGTTATGGACAACAACGACCTCGAGCGCGAGCGCGGAATTACTATCCTTGCGAAGAATACCTCCTGTATGTACAACGGCGTTAAAATAAACATCGTCGACACCCCCGGCCATGCGGATTTCTCCGGCGAGGTTGAGCGTATCCTCAAGATGGTAAACGGCGTTCTGCTGCTTGTCGATTCCTTTGAGGGAACAATGCCGCAGACAAGATTTGTTCTCCAGAAGGCGCTTGAGCTCGGTCACAAGGTCATAGTTGTCGTAAACAAGACCGACCGCCCCGACGCGCGTAATCACGAGGTAGTCGACGAGGTGCTCGAGCTCCTGCTCGACCTCGACGCGACCGAGGAGCAGCTTGACAGCCCCGTAGTGTTCTGCTCGGGCAGAATGGGCGTGTCCTCATATAACCCCGATGTATTGGGCACCGACTTCAAGCCGCTGTTCGACAAGATAATCGAGCATATCGACCCGCCCGAGGGCGACGAGAACGGCGATCTGCAGGTGCTCGTTTCCTCAATAGATTATAATGATTATGTGGGAAGAATTGCCATAGGCAGGATCGAACGCGGCGTTATTAAACAAAATCAGGAGGTAATGGTCTGCGATTACCACAACAGGACTGCTCCTTTCAAGTCAAAGGTAGTTTCGCTTTACACATTTGAGGGGCTGAACAAGGTCCCCGTTGAAGAGGCGACCGTCGGCGACATCGTTTGCTTCTCGGGTATCGAGGGCGTTACCATCGGTCAGACGATCTGTGCGGTGAACAACCCCGAGCCGCTTCCTTTCGTGAAGATATCCGAGCCTACCGTCGAGATGACGTTCTCGGTCAACACCAGCCCGTTCGCAGGCAGAGAGGGCAAGTTCGTTACCTCGCGCCAGATACGCGACAGGCTCATGAAGGAAACGCTCAAGGATGTGTCCCTGCGCGTGACCGACAGCGAAACGCTCGACGCGTTCAATGTCGCGGGTCGCGGAGAGATGCACCTGTCCATTCTTATTGAAACCATGCGCCGCGAGGGCTACGAGCTTTCCGTCAGCACGCCGCGCGTACTGACAAAGGAGATAGACGGCGTTCTGTGCGAGCCTGTCGAGCGCCTTGTTGTTGACGTCCCCGCAGATTCCGTAGGCTCTGTTATGCAGAGCATGGGTCAGCGCAAGGGCGAAATGGTGTCCATGCACCCGATCGGTTCCCGCACGCGACTTGAGTTCCTTGTCCCCGCAAGAGGACTGTTCGGCTACCGCGGCGAGTTTATGACCGACACCAAGGGCGAGGGCATAATGAACTCCGTATTCGACAGCTACAAGCCGTATTTCGGCGATATCCCGAGAAGAACGGTAGGTTCTCTCGTTGCATGGGAAACGGGTCCCTCTATCACATACGGTCTGTTCAACGCGCAGGAGCGCGGCACGCTGTTCATCGGCGCGGGCGTTCCCGTTTACGAGGGCATGATCGTCGGAGTATCCCCGAAAGCGGGCGATATCGTAATAAATGTCTGCAAGAAAAAGCATCTCACCAACACGCGCGCGAGCGGCTCTGACGACGCGCTCCACCTCATTCCGCCCAAGCAGATGAGCCTTGAGGAGTGCCTTGATTTCATACAGGATGACGAGCTCGTCGAGGTAACTCCCAAGAGCATACGCATGAGAAAGGTGATCCTTGAGCGCGACCTGCGCCTTAAGGCTGAGGCAAAGACAAGGAAGTAATCGTTCCCCGCGATATTTCGCGGGATCTATCGGAAAATTCCCCGACAGCAATCGATCAGGCTGCTGTCGGGTGTTTTCGCGTTTTAACGGAGATATTATGGTAAAGGATATGACAAGAGGGCCTGTTGCGCCCATACTGCTGAAATATTCGATACCCCTGCTTGTCAGCGTGGTTTTCCAGCAGCTTTATACCATTGCAGACAGCATAATCGCGGGCAATTTCATCAATAAGGACGCGCTCGCAGCAATCGGCGCGTCTTACCCCATAACAATGATATTCCTCGCCATCGGCACGGGAATGAACATCGGCTGTTCCGTTGTCATTTCAACGCTTTTCGGCGCTAAGGATTATGAAAACATGAAAACAGCCGTTTTCACGTCGCTTATTTCTACCTTCACAACAGCGGCGGTGCTGACTGTCGTCGGATATTTCACAAGCGGACTGTTCCTGGAGCTTCTCGGAACGGACGCGGCGGTATTCAGCGACGGGCAGGATTATCTGAATATTTATGTTTTCGGCTTGATTTTCCTGTTTATTTACAATATCTGTACGGGCATTTTCTCCGCCCTCGGCGACAGCAATACGCCGCTTTATTTCCTGATAGGTTCCTCCCTCGGAAACATCGCGCTGGATCTTCTTTTCGTTGCGGTGTTTAAAATGGGCGTTCCCGGCACGGCATGGGCAACGTTCATCTGTCAGGGCGTATGCGCGGTGCTTGCGTTCGTTGTGCTGATACGGAGGATCGCTAAGATCAACAGCAGAAAATTCGCTTATTTTGAATGGCGTATGCTCGGTAAGATATCCTCGCTTTCCGTCCCCAGCATTCTTCAGCAAAGCTTCGTTTCCGTAGGAAATCTTTTTATACAGAGCCTTGTCAACTCCTGCGGCGTTGACGTCATGGCGGGATATTCCTCCGCGATAAAGCTCAACACCTTTGCGATAATGTGCTTCTCGACCGTCAGCAACTCGCTTTCCAATTTCGCCGCGCAGAACACGGGCGCGGGAGAATATCTGAGGGTGCGCAAGGGCTTTAAGGTGGGCGCGCTTTTCGCGTTGGGGATAGCGGCGGTGTTTTCGCTGATATACGTCGTTTTTTCGGGACCGCTTATTTACCTTTTCATGGACAGCGGCGACGCAAACAATGCGGGCGCGGCGGAGGCGGGAATGAATTTTCTGCGGATAGTATCGCCGTTTTTCCTCGCGGTGTCGCTCAAGCTCGTCGCGGACGGCGTTCTGCGCGGGACGGGGAATATGCGCGCGTTCATGATAACCACGTTCAGCGACCTTATTCTCCGCGTAGGTATTGCGTTTGTGCTGAAGCCGATGTTTGACGCGAACGGGATATGGTATTCATGGCCTTTCGGGTGGACTATCGCGATGGTGATATCCGTCGTTTTCTACATAAGGTACGTCAAAAAAACAAAAATTAAAGCCGGAATAAAGACCGAAACGGAGGAATAATGACCGAACTTACCGTAACGAAAAACGACGCGGGGCAGCGTGCCGACCGATTTCTCTCCAAGGCGTTCCCGAACCTTTCGCCGACGCTGGTGTGCAAGCTGATGCGAAAAAAGCGCATAAAGCTTAACGGAGCGAAAACCGAGCCGAATGTTAAGCTCTGCGAGGGCGACGTGTTCCGTTTCTATCTCAGCGACGAGCTGCTCTCAAAAGCGCCTGCGGAGCGCGCGAACGATTTCCGAACCGTCCCGCCTGACATTTCGGTGATATACGAGGACGAAAATATCCTTCTTGTTGACAAGCCTGTCGGAATGGTAGTCCACGAGGACAACGACAACACCTCGGACACGCTCATAAACCGCATTCTGTGCTACCTTTGGAAAAAGGGCGAGTATGTTCCCGAGGAGGAAAACAGCTTTGTCCCCGCTCTGTGCAACCGCATTGACAGGAACACCTGCGGCATAGTCATCGCCGCGAAGAACGCGGAGAGCCTGCGCATACTCAACGCGAAAATTCACGACAGGGAGCTGGTAAAGCTGTATCTGTGCGTTCTTAGCGGAACTCCCGAGCCGCGCTCCGCAACGCTCACCGCCTACCTGAAAAAGCTGTCGGAGGAAAACCGCGTAGTCGTGTCCGACAATCCGATACCCGACGGGCTGACGATAAAGACGAAGTACCGCGTCATCGAAACGGCAGGGGAGCAAACGCTGGCGGAAGTCGACCTGCTCACGGGAAGAACTCATCAGATACGCGCGCATTTTGCGCATATCGGTCACCCGCTGCTGGGCGACGGGAAATACGGCAGCAACCGCCTGAACAAGCAGTTCGGCTATAAATATCAGGCGCTGTGCTCCTATAAACTTATCTTCCGCTTCACGACGGACGCGGGCTGCCTTGAATATCTCAACAACAGGGAATTTACGGTAAAAGACCCCGACAGTATCTGGTTCGTGAGAAAATTCCGCGGCGAAACAGGGTAAATATTGTGTCGCGCCGTCGCTATAATTCATATATAAAGTGGTGACGGCGTTAAAAGTGTAGCAAAATGCACAAAAATTGCTCACACTTTTTTCTTTTATTTTATGATAATTTTTCTACAAACACCTTGATAAAAATTTGTGTTTTTAGTATAATATTAAGTGATAGGAATATCTGCTCCGCGGAATAATGCCGCGGAACAAAAATCAAATAACTTTCAGGAGGAATATTCCAATGGCAGTTAAAGTTGCAATTAATGGTTTCGGCCGTATCGGACGCCTTGCGTTCAGACAGATGTTCGGCGCAGAGGGCTACGAGGTAGTTGCTATCAACGACCTGACCAAGCCTTCCATGCTCGCTCAGCTTCTCAAGTATGATACCGCTCAGGGCGGCTACTGCGGCAGAATCGGCGAGAACCTTCACACCGTTACCGCTGACGACGAAGCTAACACTATCACAGTTGACGGCAAGACCCTGAAGATCTATGCTGAAAAGGACGCTAACACCTGCCCTTGGGGCGAGCTCGGCGTTGACGTTGTTCTCGAGTGCACCGGCTTCTACTGCTCCAAGGAGAAGTCCATGGCTCACATCAATGCAGGCGCTAAGAAGGTAGTTATCTCCGCTCCCGCAGGCAATGACCTCAAGACTATCGTATTCTCCGTAAACGAGAAGACTCTGACCAAGGAAGATCAGATCATTTCCGCTGCTTCCTGCACCACAAACTGCCTCGCTCCTATGGCTAAGGCTCTGAATGACTACGCTCCCGTACAGTCCGGTATCATGAGCACCATTCACGCTTACACAGGCGATCAGATGATCCTCGACGGTCCTCACAGAAAGGGCGACCTGAGAAGAGCAAGAGCAGGTGCTGCTAACATCGTTCCTAACTCCACCGGTGCTGCTA
>CAMERU010000115.1 GCA_945935925.1 uncultured Clostridia bacterium
AGGATAGGATAGGCATCAAGAAGACCATCAAGGACTACGGCATTGACGAGAAGGACTTCCTTGACAGACTCGACGCAATGGTTGAGCAGGCATTCGACGATCAGTGCACGGGCGCTAACCCGAGATACCCGCTGATGAGCGAGATCAAGCAGATGTACCTCAACGCATACTACGGCAACACCACTAAGCTGGTTTGATCCGGTTGCCGACCGATAAATTACGAGCCGATTTCGGTTAGTACAGTTACTTTACGGCGGACTGAATTAATATTTGGTCCGCTGTTTATTAAGACGATATTGCTTGGAAATAATTGACGGCGCACCGAAAATGCCGCCGTCGGTGGAAATACATTCTCAGGAGGAAAAAGCTATGTCCGACAGAATTATTGCAGTAAGAACCGGCAAGACCATTTACCGCGAGGGCGACACTGCCGTCAAGGTATTCGACTCCGATTACGCAAAGCCCGACGTACTCAACGAGGCGCTCAATCAGGCGCGCGTTGAAAACATCGGAATAAACGTACCCAAGGTCATCGAGGTTAAGACCATCGACGGCAAGTGGGCTATCGTTTCCGAGTTTATAGCAGGCAAGACACTTGCACAGCTCATGCAGGAAAACCCCGACAAGAAGGACGAGTATCTTGAGCTGTTCGTTGATCTCCAGATACAGGTGCATTCCGCAAAGTGCCCGCTTCTTAACAAGCTCAAGGACAAGATGAACCGCAAGATCTGCGAGGCTGACCTTGACGCTACAACGCGCTACGAGCTCCACACCCGCCTTGAGAGTATGCCCAAGCACAACAAGGTATGCCACGGCGACTTCAACCCCTCGAACATAATCATCACCGAGGACGGCACTCCCTATATCCTTGACTGGTCGCACGTTACGCAGGGCAACGCTTCCGCGGACGTTGCGAGAACATACCTTCTGTTCTGGCTCAACGGCGACATCGACGGCGCAGAAAAGTATCTTGACCTTTTCAGCAAGAAGAGCGATACCGCAAAGCAGTACATTCAGAAGTGGCTGCCCATCGTTGCAGCTTCGCAGTCCGTAAAGGGCAGGAAAGAGGAGCGCGAGTTCCTGCTTTCATGGGTAAATGTTGTTGACTACGAATAAAAATTGATCTGCCGGTCGGCGGCAAATATTTTGACCGCTGACCGGATTTTTATAACATGGAGGGTTATTTTATGAAAGTTACTGTATGTATCGGAAGCTCCTGCCACCTCAAGGGTTCGCGACAGGTCGTAGAGGGGCTCCAGCGCCTTATCGCGGAAAATGACCTCAAGGAAAAGGTTGAGCTCGGAGGAACGTTCTGCATGGGCAACTGCCAGAACGGAGTATGTGTTACCGTCGACGGAAACAATTTCTCGGTTTCTCCCGATACCGTTGAGGACTTTTTCAAGACGGAGATACTTTATAAGGCAAGATAACAGCGCCTGCCGCTGTGCTCGTGACCGTCTGACTGCGGGGAACCGGAATTGCTGCCGTTGTCGGACGGTCGTTGGTATTTTTTGATGATTTGAGGAGTTTTGATATGACGGAGTTCTTAAAGCTCAAGAAGTCGAATTGCAAGAACTGCTATAAATGTATCAGGCACTGCCCCGTGAAATCCATAAGATTTTCGGGAAATCAGGCGAATATCGTCGGTGACGAGTGCATATTGTGCGGTCAGTGCTTCGTTGTCTGTCCGCAGGACGCAAAGGAGATCGCCGACAGCACCGAGCAGGTGAAGTTTATGCTCAAGGGCGACGCGCCCGTTTATGTAAGCGTTGCGCCGTCGTTTGTCGCGAATTACGAGGGAGTAGGCATCGAGTCGCTCGAAAAGGCGCTGAAGAAGCTCGGCTTCGCGGGCGCGGAGGAAACGGCTGTCGGCGCTACGATAGTAAAGACGGAGTACGAGCGCATGATAAGGGAGGATAAGCGCGATATAATCATCTCCTCCTGCTGCAACTCCGTAAACCTGCTTATTCAGAAGTATTATCCCGAGGCGCTGCCTTACCTTGCGGACGTGCTTTCACCTATGCAGGCGCACTGCCGCGATATAAAGAAGCGTTATCCCGGCGCAAAGACAGTATTCATCGGTCCGTGCGTTGCAAAGAAGGAAGAAGCGGCTCGCTATGCCGACTTTACCGACGCAGTAATGACGTTTGAGGAACTCACCGATTGGTTCAATGAGGCGGGCGTTGCCCCCGAGCGCTGCATCGACAGCAACGAGCGCAGCCGTGCGCGGCTTTTCCCGACAACGGGGGGAATCCTGCGCACAATGGCTGAACGCGACCCGAATTATACATATATTGCGTTCGACGGCGTTGAAAACTGCAAGGCGGCTCTTGAGGATATCCTCGCGGGTAATATGCATAATGTTTTTGTGGAGATGTCCGCGTGCGCGGGAAGCTGCGCGGGAGGCCCCGTTATGGAAAAATACCGCAACTCGCCGATAAGGAACACCGTTGCTATTAAGAAGTACGCGGGAGCTGAGGATTTTGATGTTGCCCAGCCCGATAAAGCGGAGCTTCACAAGCATATGGATTACCTCGGGACGCATTCCACCGTTCCCACCGAAACGGAGATAAACGCTATACTACGCCGCATGGGCAAGGTGCGCAAGGAACAGGAGCTCAACTGCGGAAGCTGCGGCTACAACACCTGCCGCGAAAAGGCTATCGCTATTTACAACGGAAAAGCGGACATTTCGATGTGCCTGCCGTTCCTCAAGGACAAGGCGGAAAGCTTCTCCGACAATATCATAAACAACACGCCGAACGCGATAATCGTGCTCAACGAAAATCTCGAGGTTCAGCAGGTAAACAAGGCTGCGCTTCAGCTGATGAATATTTCGCACGCGTCCGATGTCATGGGTGAGCAGGTCATAAGGATACTGGACCCCACTGTATTTATCGAGGTCATGAACAGCCTTCGCAACGTGCGCGACGAAAGGATATACCTTGCCGAGTATGACAAGTATGTCGAGCAGACCGTCATTTACGACGCGGAATACCGTATTCTTATCTGCCTCATGCGCGACGTGACCGCCGAGGAAAAGGCGCGCGAGCGCAAGGAAACGCTTAGCAGGACGACTGCCGACGTTGCCGACAAGGTGGTCGAAAACCAGATGAGGATCGTTCAGGAGATAGCTTCGCTGCTGGGTGAAACTGCCGCCGAAACAAAGGTGGCTCTGATGAAGCTGAAGGAGTCGATCGCCGATGAATAATCTCTGTGCCGATATCGGGTGGAAAAGCCTTATAAAATACGGCGAGCAGCTCTGCGGCGATCACATCGACATAATAGATATGGGGGACAATTCCTCGGTAGTCGTTCTTGCGGACGGTCTGGGAAGCGGCGTTAAGGCGAGCATTCTTTCAACGCTGACATCTAAGATAATCGCAACGATGACCTCGCAGGGAATTGCCCTTGAGGAGTGCGTTCGCACTATCGCGGCGACGCTCCCGATATGCAAGGTGCGTCAGGTCGCATATTCCACCTTTACCATTATCCGCCTGATCCATAATGAGGAGGCGGAGATAATCTGCTACGATAACCCCGATGTCATCATGTACCGCAACGGGAAGTATATGGATATCCCCATGAAGGACATGAATATTGACGGGAAGATAATACACAAGTCGCGTATAAAATTGCAGGAAAACGATATTTTCATCGCCATGAGCGACGGGTGCATACACGCGGGCGTGGGAATGTCGCTGAATTTCGGGTGGGAGCGCAAGGACATCGCGGAGTTCATGGAAACTCTGACCGAGGTGGGCTTTACCGCGAAAACACTCTCGACGGTACTGACCGATCAGTGCCTCAAGCTTTACGGCGGGAAACCGGGCGATGACACGACGGCATGCACCGTAAGGATACGCCGCCGCCAGCCGGTTAACCTTATGATAGGTCCGCCCTCCGACAGGAACGACTGCAGCAAGATGGTATCGCTGTTCCTCTCAAAGGAGGGAAAGCGCATAGTGTGCGGCGGAACGACTTCATCAATAGTTGCCGATTATCTGAAAAAGCCGATAATTCCCTGCCTGAATTACTTTGACGACGAGATACCCCCGACCGCTACGATAGAGGGTATTGACCTTGTGACGGAGGGCGTTATCACGATAAACCGCGTGAACGAATACGCCAAGGACTATCTCGCAAGCAACGAGAGCTACAAGCAGTGGAGCTACAAGCAGGACGGAGCGGCGCTGATCGCGCGAATGCTGTTCGAGGAAGCGACGGACATAAATTTCTATGTCGGCAGGGCGATAAATCCCGCTCACCAGAACCCCGATCTTCCCATTAATTTCAATATTAAAATGCAGCTTGTAAACGAGCTGTCGGAGAGCCTTAGGAAGATGGGTAAGAAGATAAAGGTAAGCTATTTCTGAGCGAAAGGAAACAATATGCATAACAAGATATATAAATTCGATACAAAGGTGCAGTATCTGAAATACAAGGTGCTGCGCGAGGTGGCACGTCAGGCATGGAACGGAACGCTGCTTGAAAACGCTATAGATATCCCGAAGATAATAGTTCCCGGTAAGGTGCCGACAATGCGCTGCTGCGTATATAAGGAGCGTGCGATACTCGGCGAGCGCGTTAAGATAGCGATGGGCGGCGACAAGTCCAACCCCAATGTTATCGAGGTCATTGAAACCGCCTGCGACGAATGCCCCATGGGCGGCTACGAGGTAACCAACGCCTGCCGCGGCTGTCTTGCGCATCGCTGCGAGGACGCCTGCAAGCGCGGCGCCATTTCCTTTGACCACAATCAGAAAGCTATTATCGACAAGAGCAAGTGCGTTGAGTGCGGAATGTGCGCAAAGGTGTGCCCCTACACCGCGATCATGAATTTCAAGCGCCCCTGCGTAAGCGCCTGCAAGGTCAAGGCGATATCCATGAACGAGGACAAGGCGGCTCAGATCGACAACAACAAGTGCATTTCCTGCGGCGCCTGCGTATATCAGTGCCCGTTCGGCGCGATAACCGACAAGTCCTTTATCATCAACGTTATAGATATGCTCCAGAAGAGTGAGAAGAACAGCAAGTACAAGGTGTATGCGCTCATTGCCCCCGCGATAGGCAGCCAGTTCTCCTATGCAAAGCTCGGGCAGGTCATAAAGGGGATAAAGGAGCTCGGCTTCTACACTGTTGTCGAGGCTGCGCTCGGCGCGGATATGGTTGCGTTTGGGGAGAGCAAGGAGCTTGCCGAAAGCGGCGAATATCTCACAAGCAGCTGCTGCCCCGCGTTTGTTGACTACATCCACAAGAATTTCCCCGACATCGTTCCCCATGTTTCGCACAATCTTTCGCCCATGGCGACCATTGCTAAGTACATAAAGTCCACCGACCCCGACTGCAAGATCGTATTCATGGGACCCTGCACCGCGAAGAAGATGGAGTTCCAGAAAGAGAGCGTTCGTCCGTATATTGACAGTGTTATCACCTTTGAGGAACTTCAGGCGCTGTTTGACAGCAGGGACATTGATATCCGCACTCTTGGCGAGGATATACTTGACAACGCAAGCTATTACGGGCGCATTTTCGCGCGCTGCGGCGGTCTTGCGGACGCGGTACGCGAGGGTCTGAAGGAACAGGGCATCGACTTCGAGGTCAAGGCTGTTTCCTGCGACGGTATCGAGGAATGCCGCACAGCGCTGCTCAAGAAGAACAAGGGCGTTCTGGACGCAAACTTCATCGAGGGCATGGCGTGCGTCGGTGGCTGTATCGGCGGCGCGGGCTGTCTGACCCACGGCGAGAAGAACAAGGCGGAGGTCGACAAGTACGGCAGAGAAGCGTATGAAAAGACTATTTCCGAGGCGATAAGCCTTGTCGGGAAGCTCTGATACTTGAATAAAAGAAATCCCCCGAGCAATCGGGGGATAACAAGGGACATGGACGCAAACCCGCATTACAAAAGTAATTGTAGTGCCGCCAAAAATGCAGACCATGCCTGAAAAACGAATTGAGGACGCTTTTCTATGAAAGGCGTCCTTTTTCTTTATAATAGAATAGAAGCATACGCCTATGAAAAAGCGTGTCTATTGCAGATATTGTATTATGGTCACCTCTGAAAACCTCCTTCGCGGCAGCTTTTCTATGACTTGTATCATCTGCTGCGTTGTCAAACCTTGAAATACATCAAGTATAAGAATTATCGCTCCCGGACAAGTCATCTACAAAATCTGCTCATGTCCCGTTTTTAGAGGTGCCCATATTTAAGGAAGCACGGAATAATCGCCGTCCTTGGTGACTTCGAGAATTGCGGAAGGACCGGGACCTGGATTTTCTGCCTGAGCGGAGATAACGATAGTTTCGTACTCCGTTTCATTAGATGAGATATCTTCCTCGGGACGGAGCGTTTCATCTGCCTTTGTAAACTGCCACGAGTCAAGCTCAATATCTGCACCTGAGAACACAAGGTAAATATTGTGATTTCTGCCGTCAAACTGCTTGAACTCAGTGGAGCGCACTCTTGCATAGTCAGCGTTGTCAAATTCGATAAATGCCACGGATATTCCCGTCAGATACGGAAAAAAGGATATCCCTGTTCCTTTTTCCGAAGAACACAACGCACCGTCTGTTTTTTATATCAGCCCGATATGCTTTCAGACAAGGCTGTTCGGATATACGATGCTGAAATTCAATTATCCTGCAAGCTA
>CAMERU010000116.1 GCA_945935925.1 uncultured Clostridia bacterium
CTCCATCACTCGAAAGTCGATGACAATCGTGCGCCTGTTCGGCGAACGACCAGATATATACACCTCGGATTGTATATTCTTCGGCGGTAAGCCTTTCGCGCGGCGGCGTCCGAACGCCTTTGGGTGCACGCGCTACTTATCTGTTCCGCACCTCTATCAGTCAGCCCGCGACAGCTCTGTCATAGGCTTTATTTATTTTACCACATATTTTGCGTTTTGTCAACGGTTTCGGCGGCAAAATCCTATCGCAAATATAGAAATATACTCACCGTTTTCACGTTTATTTGTTTATTTTGTCGGCGGCGTCACCGATTGAATTATATGATAAATTGTGGTACAATAGAATGAGATTATATTTAAAAGGAGATTTCCTATGCTAAAAAGCGATTTTTTCTACGACCTGCCCGAGGAGCTTATCGCACAGACGCCGCTTGAGCCGCGCGACAGCTCCCGCCTTATGAAGATAGACCGCGCGACAGGGGAGATAACCCACGACCGCTTCTACAATATATGCAGCTACCTCAAAAAAGGCGACCTGCTCGTGATGAACGACAGCAAGGTGTTCCCCGCGAGAATTTACGGGACAAAGCGCGAAACGGGGGTGCCGGTGGAGTTCCTGCTGCTGAAGCGGCTTTCGCTGACCGACTGGGAAACGCTCGTCCGCCCCGGAAAGCGCCTTAAACCCGGCGTGACCGTCGATTTCAGCGACGAGCTTTCCGCCGAGATACTTGACACCTCCGACGACGGGAGCAGGATAGTCCGCTTTTCGTTCGAGGGCGACTTCTTTGACATACTAGACAGGATAGGACAGATGCCGCTGCCGCCGTATATCACCGAAAAATTAAAGGACAAGGACCGCTACAACACGATATACTGCCGCGAAACGGGCTCCGCAGCCGCTCCCACGGCAGGGCTGCACTTCACCGAGCGCGAGTTTGAGCAGTGCCGCGAAATGGGCGTTGACCTCGCATATGTAACGCTCCATGTCGGGCTGGGGACATTCCGCCCCGTCAAGGAGGACAATATCCTTGACCACAAAATGCACGTCGAGCATTACTCCATACCGCAGGAAACCGCCGACAAAATTCGAGAGTGCAGGGCGCGCGGCGGGCGCGTTATCGCGGTCGGGACTACCTCCTGCCGCACGCTCGAAAGCGCGGCGCAGCTCTCCGAAACGGGCGAAATAACCGCCTGCACAAACGACACGGGTATTTTCATCTACCCCGGATATACTTTTAAATGCATAGACGGGCTGATAACCAACTTCCACCTGCCCGAAAGCACGCTGATAATGCTTGTCAGCGCGTTCCTCGGCAGAGAGAAAACCCTTGCCGCATATCACACCGCAATAGAGGAGCGCTACCGCTTCTTCTCGTTCGGCGACAGCATGATGATCGTCTGACGCTGTTCCCCGCACTTTTTTGGGGTCAACGGCTTGAATTAACGGAGGTAATAATTTGATAATAGACGCGCACGCACATATTTTCCCCGATAAAATTGCCGAAAAGGCAGTCGCGGGGATAGGCGGATTTTACAATATGCACATGGACTACGACGGCACGCTTTCGGGGCTGCTCCGCGAGGGCGGCGAGGCGGGCGTTGACCGCTTTATCGTGCAGTCTGTCGCGACCGTGCCCGCGCAGGTCGAGAGCATAAACAACTTCATTTCGCGGTGCGTCACGCGTTACCCAGACAGGCTTATCGGCTTCGGCGCAATGCACCCCGACTACGCCGATCCCGCGCGGGAGATCGACCGCGTGATATCGCTCGGGCTGAAAGGGCTCAAGCTGCACAGCGATTTTCAGGGCTTCGCGATCGACGACGAAAAGGCGTTCCCGATCTACGAGGCGGCGGAGGGGCGGCTGCCGATCCTTTTTCACTGCGGCGACACGCGCTCCGACCTTTCCTCGCCCGAAAGACTGCTGCGCGTCGTGAAGAAATTCCCGAGGCTGACAGTCATCGGCGCGCACTTTGCGGGGTGGTCGATGTGGGACAGGGCGGCGGAGATATTCGAGCACAGCGGAATATACACCGACTGCTCCAGCTCGCTTTACGCAATGACCCCCGAGCACGCCGCCGCGCTTATCAGGCGGTTCGGCGCGGACAGGGTGATGTGGGGCACGGACTACCCGATGTGGAGCGCGAAAGAGGAGCTTGCGCGCTTTGAAAAGCTGCCGCTGACCCCGCGCGAAAAGGAAATGATCCTCGGGGAGAACGCGCTGCGGCTTATCGGCGGCTGAAAACCGCCCATATTTTAAGGGGAGCACCATTGCGGCGCTCCCCTTTCTTCATCAATATTTATCGTCGTCCCACGGCTGCGCCGCTGCTCCGTTATTCACGGGCGCTTTTTCTGCCGCCTTGGGTTTAGCCGCAGATTTTTCGGGCTGAACGGGCTGCTCCGCTTCAACGGCTTGCTCGGGCTGTTCGGACTGAACGGGCTGTTCGGACTGAACGGGCTGTTCGGACTGAACGGGCTGCTCCGATTCGGCGGGCTGCTCGGGTTCCTCGGGCTTGGCGTTCTTCTTTGCCTTGCGGGACTTCCACGGCTTCTTGATTTTCTTGGACTTTTCGGACTTTTCGGGCTGAACGGGCTGCTCCGTATCGGCGGGCAGCTCTGCTTCGGGAGCGCTCTCCGCAGGCTCGGACGGCTCGTCGTCAAGGTTTATGACAAGCTTTTCGCGAGGCGCATTTTCGGCGCTGCGCTGCTTCTCCGACACTGCAATACGGCGAAGCTCCTCCTCATATTCGGAAAGGTATTCCGCGCTGTTTTCCATAAGAGAAAATCTTCCCGTAAGGTTGCGGAGCTCTGTCGCCTGACTGTTCAGCTCCTCGCCCGAAGCGGCGCTTTCCTCCGCCGCCGCTGCGTTGGTCTGAACGACCGCGGTTATCTGCTCGATGCTCCTGTTGACATCGTTTATCATTTCAGCCTGTCTGCGCGACGCAGCGGATATCTCGTTTATAAGACCTACCGCCTCGTTTGTGATAGCAACAGAGCTTCTGAGAGATTCCGCCGTTTCGTCGGCGATCGCCGAGCCCTCGTCCACCGCGTTAAGCGACTGATTTATAAGGTTCGTTGTGCTCTGAGCAGCCTTTGCGCTCTTTGCGGCAAGATTGCGCACCTCGTCCGCGACAACGGCAAAGCCCTTGCCCGCATCTCCCGCACGCGCCGCCTCGATAGCCGCGTTGAGCGCAAGGATATTCGTCTGGAAAGCAATATCGTCTATCGTCGCGATGATGTTGTTTATCTCGGAGGACTTGACGGAAATATTCTCCATCGCCTTTATCATGTCCTTCATGCGCTCGTTGCTCGCCGTGATACGCTCGCCCGCGCGGACCGCCCTGACGCTCGCCTCCTCGGCGTTCTCTGCGTTTATCCTTACATGAGAGTCAAGCTGCGCAACTGCGGAAGAAAGGTCGTCGACGGACGCCGCCTGCTTCGTTGTTCCCTGCGCAAGGCTCTGCGCGCCGTCGGATATCTGCGTCGCGCCAGTGTTGACCTGCTCGGCAGCAGTATCAATATTCTCCATTGTCTGGCTTAGCGAAGCGGCAAGCAGCTTCAGCGAGGTGATGACCTCAATGAAATCGCCCCTGAACTCAACGTCGGAGGTGAAATTGAAGTTGCCGTCGGATATCTCGCGGGTAATTCGGGAGATCTCCGAAACATATGATTTAAGCGAGGTTACGGTATCGGTTATCTTGTCCGCAAGGTCGCCTACCTCGTCCTTTGTACGTCTGGTCACCGCCACGGAAAGGTCGCCCTCCGCAACTCTCGTCATCTCGCTGTTTATCTCCTTGATAGGCTTGACGATCCGCCCCGTCTGATGGACAATGAAAAGCGCCGCGAGAATAAGAACGATAACGGCAACGATGATCGTAATGATAACGCACAGGCGCGACTGCCCCGTAAACTCGTCCTGCTCCGCCTGAATGGCGATGACCCAGCCCTCTGTACCCGCTATTTTCGACATTGCGACGCACTTTGTCGAGCCGTCGAAATTGCAGGCGCCGAACAGAGTTTCGCCGTCCGCAAGGGAGAGCGCCTGCTTTTCAAGCTGCTCAAGTTCCTGATAGGGAGCCATCTGCTCCTTCTTTGCCGCGGCGTCCTCCGCCCAGAGGTCGGTCACACCGTCGGTAGGGGCTTCAAAAATGCTGATAAGGTTTTCCTCGGAGGTGACCTTGCTGTAATCGTCATGCGCAATTACTGTCCCCTCATGGTCGAGGATAAACGCGCTTCCGCCCTCGCCGACCTTGATATTTCCCGAAATATTGGAAAGATACGTCGCGTCTACCGCCGCGTAAACAACGCCCGCGATAGTTTCGTTATATTCCTCGTCGAATCTGATTATCGGCGCGGATATGTACATTACATAGCTTCCGTCCGCGCGGTTCTGCGGCGCGCAGAGATAGACCTCGCCCTCTATGGAGCGCTTGAACCATTCCAGCGCGGAATAGCTCGTTCCTCTCGGGGTAATGCCCGAGGTGGTGGTATAGCCGTATTCCACAAAGCCGAATCTGTCGGCGCGGTTTTTGAGCATGATGAGCTTTGAGCGAGAGTCGACATCAGCCGACGCGAGGAGCGGGTTCATGCCAATTTCCTTAATAACGGTCAGCGACTCGCTGAGGTTGCTCTCGACCTGTCCCGCGGCAATACGCGCCGTTTCGGACAGGGTCTGCTCAAGCGTCTTTTCCGAGCTCATAAAGCTGAAATAAGCGCCGAGAATCCCTATCGGGATTATGGCAGCCATTATAACCGTTATATAACGTACCAGCATTCCGGCTTTCATTGATTTAAACATATGCAGTCTCCTTTTGCCGAGGGTAGATATATTTGCTAATTTACTACATAATATTATACATCTTTTTGTTGATAAAGTCAAGAGAAATAAAATTTTTAAGGCGGATTTTGCATTATTCGTTGTTTTTCACAAATTATTTTGTGATATATTCTGTTTATCGGATACAAAACTGTGAATAATGACACATAATTATTAAAAAACGATTTTTTCCGATCTGCCCTTGATTTTTACCGAATAAGGTGCTAAAATAGAATCAGAAAGCCGTTCGGGGGTAAAGACATGAAAATAAACTGGAACCAGAAATATTTTACAATAGCCGTTTATGCAACGCTCACCGTCGTTGTGAGCGCCCTTGCAATAATGGTGATATTCAATTTTGACGCGGTAACGGAAAAGCTGTCCGTAATAGGCACCGTCGCGACGCCTATTATTATAGGAATATTCTGCGCCTACCTTCTCAACCCTCTTATGGTGAAGTTTGAACGCGGCGCGTTCGGGAAGCTTTACCGCTCCCCCGACGCAAGAAAAAAAGCCGCTGCGCGCGCCCTTGCCGTAACCTGCACCATGCTCACCGTGCTTATCGCGCTGACTCTCATGGTGCTCATGGTCATTCCTCAGCTGGCTACAAACATAATTTCCATTTTCAGCAACATGGATTCATATATCGGCACCGTGCGCGACTTCATCAACAAGCTGTCCACCGACCACCCCGACCTCGCCGCATTCCTCGGAAACCCGCTCGACGATTTCAGCAAGTTTATTTCCGATATCTGGAAGCAGTATTCGGGCGAGCTGCTCGGCTTCGCCGGAAACGTCGCGTCGGGAATATGGGCGGTGCTCGACACGCTTAAAAACGTCATAATGGGACTTATAATATCGATATACCTGCTTGCGAAAAAGGAAATGTTCATCGGACAGTCAAAGAAGCTGCTGTTTGCTTTCGTAAAGCCCGAGCGCGCGCAGCGTTTCCTCGGCGTGTGCCGAGAGGCGAGCAAGAAGTTCCTCGGCTCCATCATCGGCAAGATCATCGAAGCCCTCATTGTTTCGCTGATCGTTTTCCTCGGCTGCACTGTCATGGGAATGCCCTATTCGCTGCTGATTGCCGTTATCATGTTCATTTTCAACCTTATCCCGTTCGTCGGGCCGTTCATCGGCTGCGTTCCCTGCGTGCTGCTGCTGCTCCTGTCCGACAGCCCGATCAAGGCGCTTTGGTTTGTTATTTTCATCATAATACTGCAAAATATCGACGGAAATATCATCGCGCCGCTTGTCCTCGGCGATTCAACGGGGCTTCCCGCGGTGTGGATACTCATTGCTATCCTCATCGGAGGCGGTCTTTTCGGAATACTCGGAATGTTCCTCGGAGTTCCCGTCTGCGCGGTAATTTATATGCTGGTCAAGGATTATATTGAGGGACGGCTGAAAAAGCGGTCGCTCCCGCCAAGCACTAACAGCTATGTCGGCAGCGTGGACTACATCACCCCCGATTACAAATTCGAGGATCTGCCCGAGCCCTACGAAACCGCTGCCGAAACAGCTGGCACAGGCAAGGTGAAAATACGCGAAAAGGTGCGCACCATGCGCCGCGAATACAACAAGAAGCATTCCAACGATGATTGAACACTGCACGGGCTGTCGGTTCACGGCAGCCCGTTTTCCCGTCGGTAATTACCCGCAAATCCAAAGCGGCAGTGATCGCCAAAAAAAATTTTAAAAAGGTATTGACAAATCAAAAGCACTGTGATATAATAATACAGTCGACGGAAACGAATGTCGCCGATAAATATTGATGGAAAGATGGCTGAGCTGGTCTAAGGCGCACGATTGGAAATCGTGTAACGGCTA
>CAMERU010000117.1 GCA_945935925.1 uncultured Clostridia bacterium
GGGACTGCTCCGCACAATGATAAAGAACGCGCCCATCGCGCTGAACGACCCCACTAACTACGACGCGCGCGCAAACCTCATGTGGGCGGGAACGCACGCTATCAACGGAAATATCGGCGAGGGGTGCAGCCCCGCATGGTGCGTCCACCCCATGGAGCACGAGCTGAGCGCGTTCTACGACATCACTCACGGCGAGGGGCTGGCTATTCTCACCCCCGCATGGATGGAGCATATCCTGAACGACGACACCCTGCCATATTTCGTGGATTTCGCGCGGAACGTGTGGGGACTGACGGGCGGCAGCGATATGGAGCTTGCCCGCGCGGGAATTGACGCGCTGAAAAAGTTCTTCTTCGAAACAATGGGTATCCCCGCAAACCTCCGCGCTGTCGGTATCACCGACCAAAGCAATTTCGACATCATGGCAAGGAAAGCCTGCGAGGGCTCAAAGGGCTCCTTCGTCCCGCTTTCGGAGCAGGACATCAAGGAAATTTTCGCGGCGGCATTCTGACCGCGCGGCTTGTTCATACGACAAATACCCCCGCAGCCTGCACGGTTACGGGGGTAAATTTTTTATAGGTCAAGCGTTTTCGTCACGCCCGCAGCTGACCTATCTGCCGCTTCAGCTCGCCCGCCATGCCGCTGAGCTCCTCGCAGGAAGCCGCCGACTGCGCCGAAAGCCCGTTCGCCCTGCCCGCGTTCGCGGAGGTGCTTTCTATGTGACCGGAAATATCCGCAACCGCCGCGGAAATCACCGCCTGCTGCTCCGATATCTCCGCAAGGCGCTCCAGTTGAACATTGATGTCATTTTTCAGCACGTTTAATCCTGCGGCGGCTCTCTCGCTCATAATGCTGTCATTATGCCGCTTTGCCATGGTTACCGTTGTAAAAAGGATCAACAGCGCCATTGCAAAAAGGAGCGCCCCTGCGACTGTCAGTATCTTCCTGCTTATTTTCGACATATGCACTTCCCCGTTCATTATAAATGTAATATATTGTATGTACAGGTAATTTGTTGATTGCATTGCAACACAAAAATTACCGGTTGTCAACCTTTTTTGGGATTATTTTATAGAGATACCGTCTTGCATAAACACAAGCGTAATTTTTCATGTAACTCCCCCGAGCCGTTCCCAATGCCGCGCGGCAATTATCCCGACATTGATTTATCCCCAAATCGGTATTGCATTTTGTTAAATATTGTGATATAATGAACACATATTGCAGTGAAAACTGTCTTTTTTGAAACAGGAGGGTAATTTTATGAAAAAGGTAATGCGATACCTGTCGGCGCTGCTGACCGCCGCCGCGCTGTCCTGCGTGGTCGCGCTGTCCGCGGCTGCCGCCTCGCTCACCGAATGGCAGGTTTACAGCGAGAACGGCGCGTTGACAGGCTGGACAGGCAACGGGAGCACGCTGTTCTCCGTTGACAAGAATGTCCGCCCGACAGGGAGCAGCTATTCTTTAAGGCTGGAAAACACCGACTACAACATATCCTATATCGAAAAGGCGTTCAACGTTCAGCCGAACACGTCCTACCGCTTCTCCGCAAAGGTGAAGTATTCGGGCTATTCCCTTGACCCCGCGGCGGAGGACGACAAGTCGGGCGCCTGCGTCGGTCTGGCTTTCAGCTACGATCATTCCGAATTTACCACCGACAGCGAATGGACTACCGTTGAATACTTCTTCAATTCGGGCGACAGGACTTCCGTAAACCTCTGCCTGCAAAACGGCATTTACAACGCAAAGTGCCACGGAACGGCATGGTTCGCCGATGTCAGGCTTGAAAAGCAGGAGCTGACCAACAACTGGAAAGTGCTCACCATAATTTTCAAGGAGATCAGCGCCAAGGACGCAAGCAGCGACAACGACTGGGTGATGTCCTCGCTGAACGATGAAGCCATTGAAAGGGTCAAGACAATAATAAAGGGCATTTCCACCTCAAAATCCCACCCCAACTCCTTCAACAAGCTGTCGGGCGGACTTATCAACGTCAAAGAGAGCGACATGAAATTCGTTGTTGAGACCGAGCCGCTGAGGGAGCTTGCCGAATACTATTACGCGGGCGATAAATGGGGCACGGGCGAGATACGCGGAAACAGGTTCGACTGCTCCTCGGAGCTTGCGGAGTCGCTTATCGAGAAATATTCGGGCGGCAAGACCTACAATCAGGTGATATTCGTTCTGCCGCTCGGCAATAAAGAGGGCTGGGCAGGGCTCGGCTCGGCTTACGGGATACAGGGGCGCTGTCAGATAAACTTCACCTCCGACGACGAGATAAAGGGAACCTTCCCCGAGAGCACGGTCGTTCATGAGATACTGCACAATATGGAACAGCGCTCGATGCTGATAAACGAAAGCACGCCGAGGCTCCATTCCTCCCCCGATTTCAGCTACGACACGAGCACCGACAATGGCGCGCGTGAATATTACTCATTATATCTGAAAAAGGCGCTCAAGGGCGGCAAGGGACTTGAACCCGCCGTGTTCAACGTTCCGAGCGGAAAGTACACGCTCATTTCCGACAACATGACTGCGGGCAAGGGCATAAGCTCCGAAACGCTCGCCAAGGACATCTCGGAATTAAGCTGCGGCACAGCGAAAGCCACCTATACGGGCAAGCCGCTCAAGCCCGATATCCCTCTGACAGAGGCGGGCTACACTCTCAAAAAAGGCGTTGATTACACCGTCACCTACCGCAACAACAAGAATATCGGCACCGCCTTTGCGGACATAAAGGGTATCGGGGCGTACTGCGGCTCCCGAACCGTTGAGTTCAAAATAACGCCCGCGCTCGGCAGCGTAAGCATGAAGCTCAGCGGCAGCAAGCTCTCCGTAAGCTGGGGCAAGGTCAGCGGTGCCTCCTACTACGAGCTGTGGCAGCTTGTGGACGGTAAATTCAAGAAGATAAAGGAAAAGACGACTGCCCTTTCCGCAAAGGTCAACTTCAAAAAAGACGTTACATATCAGTTCGCCGTCGCAGCCTTTATCCCCGAAATAAATTCCCTCACCGAATACGTCTACACCGAGCCTTTCAGGGTGGATTCCAAGCCGCAGACGGTTTCCGTTTCAAGGAGCGGGAGCACGCTCACCGTAAGCTGGTCGGAGGTCGAAGGCGCGAAATACACCGTTATGAAGAGCGTTGACGGCGGCGAATACAAGACCGTTGTCAAGAACACCGACGCAATGTCGGCGAAGGTAAGCGTCAAGGCGGGTCACACCTACAAATTCAAGGTCAAGGCGTATATCCCCACGGTTAAATACAGCACGGCTTATGTGGCGACAAAGTCGTTCAAAATATCCGACGCCGTCCCCAAGGTAACCATAAAGAAAAGCACCAACAAGATAACGCTGTCATGGAACAAGGTCGGCAATTCAAAGACCTACGACATCTGGCAGAGCGTTGACGGCGGAAAATACTCGCTTATCAAGAAGGACGTTTCCGCGCTCACCGCGTCCTTCATTGTCCCCGACGGACACAAGTACAACTTTGCCGTTTCGGCATACGATCCCACGCTGAAATACTCCACGGGCTACGGCTATTCATCTGCGGCGAATATCGCCCCTATCGCGCCCAAGGTGACTGTCAGAAAGGACGGGAACAAAATCGTTGTTTCATGGACAAAGGTAAACGGCGCGACATACGACGTATGGCAGGAAGTTTCGGGCGGCTCGTTCACAAAGATCATTTCCGACACGGATAAGGTGACAGCCGAGATCACCGGCAAGAAAGGCAAGTCTTATTATTTCGCGGTCATTGGCTATGTCGAGGAAACGCACGACTACACGGAATACGGTTATTCCCAATGGATAACATTGTAAACAAAAAAGGTGCTGCCCCGAGCGGACAGCACTTTTTTATTTTCAGCCGCATTCCCGCCGCGCGAACGGTATCCCCTGTCTTAACGCCTTACAAAAGCCCGTTCAGCGTTTCGGGGAATATCTCCCAATAGAACCTGCGCGCCGACTGCGGGAAGTCGGAAAGTACGCCGTGCTCGGGGTCGTAAAACACCCCGTCCGCATACAGCGACCAGTGCCAGCAGCGCGGCGTTTCAAGGCTGAGCAGCGCACAGCGCGGCAGGTCGGAGGCGGTCTGCGCCTGCCTGCGCTCGGGCGAGAATTTTACGCCGTGCCCGGTCAGCACGCGCTTCATTTCGCCAAGGTCGGTCTCGCGGTCGTTGCCGAGGTAAGCGCATATGTACTCGGCGGTCGTTCCGAGGAGCATTGCAAGAACAGCCTGCCCGCATTGCAGATCGGTGGGTTCATGGATATATTTAATGTTCATTTTTTCCTCCCACAGACGCATTTTTTCTTATAAACTCATTATATCACAAAATCGCGGAATGTCAAGGCGAAATACCGCCGGAATATTATTGCAAAGCGCCCCGATACCGCTTGACAACCGCGGCGCATTGTAATACGGGCAGCGTGTCATGCAGCGCGCCGCTTATTTATTCGACTTTTTTTCCATAATTATATTGACGAATCATACTCTTTTATGGTATAATCGATATGATAAACCATGTCTGTCATAAAAAAATGAGGTGGTATTTTGAAAGCGATAATTCATTTTGATGTCGCCGCAGTAGTTCTGCTGCTGATTTTACTGTACACGGTGATTTCCCGAAAAATGACAAAGGGAGTTACCGACAAGATATTTATTCTGCTCATTCTTGATACGCTTTTTGCCGCTTCGGCGGATATTGCGGCGATACTGCTCGACGGCTTTGCCGTATCCCCGGGAGGAACGGAGGCGCTTATCCCCGCGCTGTATCTCTCGCATTCCACCTACCTCATTTTCCATAACCTTACTTCGGTGTTCTATCTTCTGTTTATCGTCAGTCTGACCGACACATGGCACCTGCTGAAAAAGCACCCGATACTCTGTTCCCTGTTCTGGCTGCCTATCTCCGTTGTGATACTGATAATTGCCGTAAATCCGTTCACGGGTATCCTGTTTTATTTCGACAACCTCGCATATACAAGAGGCGTGCTTTTCCCGATAATGTATGCGGTTGCGGCAATATATGCCGTGGCGGCGCTGTGCTACCTTGTCTGCCACAGGAAATTGTTTACCGTTCGGAAAATGGCTTCCGTTGTAGCTATCGCCCCGCTTCAGATAATGGCGATAATAGTTCAGTATTTCCTCCCGTCGACCATCGTTGAGATGTACGCGAACGCTTTGGGTCTTATGTTTACCTCAATGACAGTTCAGCCCGCGGAAGAAATTATCGACACCTTTACCGGACTGCGGAAATACAGCGCCTATGCGGACGATATGAAAAAGAATTTCGTAAACGGGAAATATGTCACCGTCATCCTCATAAACACGATAAACTTCATTAATCTGCAGGCGGATATGAGCTATGACGACACCACGGAATTGCTTAACAATATCGCCGAAAAGCTAAGAAAAGCGAACAGGGAAATGAAACTTCATGCACGGCTTTATTACCTCGACCGCGGCAGGTTCCGCGTCGTTCTTCACGGCTCCAACCGTGCCCGTGCAGAGGCTGCCGCAAACAGTATCAACGACGAGCTGCGGAAGAAGATCAACCTCTGCGGACGCGACGCGGAGCTGCTTTGCAGTATCTGCGTGGTGGAATGCCCCGAGGAGATCGGCGACTTCAAGACGCTCATGTCCTTCGGCGCGGATTTCCACGATAAGGTAAAATATACCGGTCTGGTCATGCGCGCCGACGAAATATTCGGTCAGAAGCAGTATATGCTGATGAGCAGGCTGGACGAAATTATTGAAAGGGCGTTCGTAAACCACAATTTTAAGGTTTATTATCAGCCAATATACTCGATAAAACAGAAGAAATTCGTTTCGGCGGAGGCGCTGCTGCGGCTTATCGACGACGAATACGGGTTCGTGTCGCCCGAGCTGTTTATCCCCGCCGCCGAAAAAAGCGGTGCGATATACAGGATCGGCGACTATGTAACAGAGGAGGTCTGCCGCTTTATCGCAAGCGAGGAATACAAGACCCTCGGGCTGAATTACATCGAAATAAACCTTTCCGCCGCGCAATGCACGCAGGACGGGCTTGTCGAAAACGTTATGGCGATACTTGACAAATACGGCGTTGCGCCCGACAGCATTAACCTTGAAATAACCGAAACAGCCGCTTCCAAATCCCATTCGGCAATGGAAAGGAATATGCATAAGCTTAACGAATCGGGAATAAGCTTCTCCCTCGACGATTACGGCACAGGCTACTCAAACATCAAACGCGTTGTTTCGCTCCCGCTGAAAATAGTCAAGCTTGACAAGGCGTTTGTCGACGAGATGAATAACCCAAAAATGCAGATAGTAGTCAAAAACACCGTGAAAATGCTGAAAGACATGGAAATGGAGATCGTTGCCGAGGGTATCGAAACACAGTCCATGGTGGAACAGTTTGCCGCGCTCAGCTGCGATTTTATTCAGGGTTATTATTTCTCCAAACCCATACCCGAGGATAAATTTGTGGAATTTATCAGGACAAACACGAAAACCGCCTGACCCTGCGGCACGGGCTCAATAAATGAAAAAGCGCACCTATTCATGCGAACGGGTGCGCTTTATTTTTTAAGCTAGGGCAACACCGCACAATTAACGGCTAACGCCTTTTCCGTCCGCTTGCTTGCATA
>CAMERU010000118.1 GCA_945935925.1 uncultured Clostridia bacterium
TGCTCTAAGTGCCATCCGTTCTTCACCGGTAAGCAGAAGCTGGTTGATTCCGGCGGACGTGTTGACAGATTCAAGAAGCGCTACAATATGGGCAAGTAATTTCTCGTCCCCCGAGAATGGCGTAGTCCCATGCGTCGATTTGCCAAGGTATTGCTTTAAGTCAAAACCACAGAACTCACGCATAGCTTTTATGCGTGAGTTTTTGCGTTTACGGAGGTGGAAAAGTGGAATACAAAACCATAGCGCGGGCGTGCGAGGCGCGCTTTATTGAAAAGAAATCGGAGTTTATCGGCTACCTCTGCCCCGTTCAGACCGAGAAGCAGGCTGTCGCGTTTATAGAGCGCATTCGTGCCATGCACCGCAAGGCGACCCACAACTGCTACGCTTATGTCCTCCGAGAGAACAATACCGTGCGCCATTCCGACGACGGCGAGCCGGGCGGGACTGCGGGCGTGCCTATATACGAGGTGCTGCGCAAGGAGGGGCTGACCGACGTGTGCTGCGTAGTCACGCGGTATTTCGGGGGGATCCTTCTCGGAGCGGGCGGGCTTGTCCGCGCTTACACAAAGGGCGCGAAGGACGCCGTTGACGCCGCGGAAATAAAGCAGATGGCGATGGCGGCGCAGGTGGAAATAACGGTGGATTACGGGCTTTACGGACGGCTCGCGCAGATTTTCGCCGACTTTGACGCGCGCGTCGGGCAGGAGGACTTTGCCGATAACGTGCGTATCACCGTATTTATTCGCGAGGAAAACTCACAGAAGCTCTGCGACAAGCTTGTCGACAGCTGCAACGGTAATATTAATGTTAATATTGCACAAAAACTTAATTATGATTTTGCACAGAATAAATAAAAATTGTTTTGCAAAAAAGGTATAAGAGGGTCGAAATCTGTATATAATAATAGGAAGATTTTTTGAAGGAGGAATGCCCATGACTCCCCGCGAGCGTACCATGTACAATGAGAGCCTGACTCTGTGCGAATTTGCGTGCAGGACGGTGGACACAAAGGGCAGGGCGCGCCCCGAACAGCCCGACGATTTCCGCACGGATTTCCAGCGCGACCGCGACAGGATAATCCACTGCAACGCGTTCCGCAGGCTGAAGCACAAGACGCAGGTGTTCCTTATCCCCCATTCCGACCACTACCGAACAAGGCTGACGCATACGCTTGAGGTCAGTCAGATATCCCGCACGGTTGCCTGCGCGCTCGGGCTTAACGAGATACTTACCGAGGCTATCGCGCTGGGGCATGACCTCGGACACACCCCGTTCGGGCATGACGGCGAGCGCGTGCTGAACGGGCTGCTCCCGAACGGCTTCGCGCATAATTTGCAGAGCAAGCGCGTCGTCGAGGTGATCGAGCGCGACGGAGAGGGTCTTAACCTCACCGCGGAGGTCATCGACGGCATTGTCGGGCATACGGGAAAGGCCTCGCCGCCAACTACCCGAGAGGGCATGGTAGTCCGCTTCTGCGACAAGATCGCCTACATAAACCACGACATCGAGGACGCGATCCGCGGCGGCGTTATAACGCAGGAGGAACTTCCCGAATTTCCCGTAAAGGTGCTCGGAGCAACCAAATCCGAGCGTATAACCACGCTTGTCCGCTCCCTTGTGGAGAACGGCGCGGAGGAGATCCGCATGGATCCTACCGTAAAAAAGGCGCATGACGAGCTGCGCGCGTTCATGTTTGAGCGGGTGTATCACGCCGAGCCGACCGTTTCCGAAAAGGACAAGGCGGGGCATATAATCGAATTTCTCTTTCGCTATTTCAGCGACCACCCCGAAAAGCTGCCCGAGCTTTACCGCTCGCTTGCGGACAGGTATGACCTGCCGACCGCGATAGGCGACTATATCAGCGGCATGACCGATGATTACGCGGTGGATTATTTCAAGGAGCTTTGTATCCCGAAGGGCTGGAACGGCGGGTATATTAAAATAGGTTAAAGGCAGCAGGAGGCGTTGCATGGCTTTTTCGGAGGATTTCCTCAGAGATGTACGCGATAACAATGACATTATTTCCGTGGCGCAAAGCTATGTCGAGCTGAAACGCGTCGGTTCGCGGTACAGCTGCAAATGCCCTTTCCATTCGGACAACAGCCCGTCCTGCACATTTTATACAGACACCAACAGCTTCTTCTGCTTCGGCTGCCACGCGGGCGGCGACGTTATCACCTTCATACGGCTTATCGAAAATCTCGATTACCCCGAGGCAGTGCGGTTTCTTGCGCAGCGCGCGGGTCTGCCGCTGCCCGAGGACAAGGCGGACGGCAGCGATAATTTCAGACGGAAGCTTTACGAGATGAACCGCACGGCGGGAAAGTTTTTCCATGAGCAGCTGTTTTCGCCTGCGGGCGCAAGAGGGCTTGACTACCTAAGGCGGCGCGGGCTGACCGACCACACGATAAAGCGCTTCGGGCTTGGTTATGCGGCGGACGATTTTCACACGCTGCAATATTTCATGCGCTCGAAAGGCTATTCCGATTTCGACCTTGCGGACGGCGCACTTCTCGCACGTAACAATAATAAAATGTACGACAAGTTCCGCGACCGCGTTATGTTCCCGATATTCGATCTGCGGGGAAATGTCGTGGCGTTCGGCGGGCGCGCGCTCAAGGAGGGCGAACGCGCGAAGTACCTGAACAGCGACGAAACAAAGGTGTTTCAGAAGCGCGAGATGCTTTACGCGCTGAATTACGCAAAAAATTCCAAGGCGGATTATTTCATACTCTGCGAGGGCTACATGGACGTTATTTCCATGCATCAGGCGGGCTTTGACAGCGCCGTCGCGACACTCGGCACGGCGATCACGCCCGAGCAGGCAAGGCTTATAGCGCGCATGGGAAAGAAGAACGTTATCCTTTCCTATGACTCCGACGCGCCGGGTCAGGCGGCGGCGACACGCGGCATAAATCTCCTCGCGCAGGTCGGGATACGGGCGATGGTGCTGAAAATGGACGGCGCAAAGGATCCCGATGAATTTATAAAGAAATTCGGCGCCGAGGCGTTCCGCCACCTTATCGAAAGCTCCGGAAACGCCATTGATTACGAGATGGACAAGCTCACCGCAGGGCTTGACATGATGACGGAGGACGGAAAGTCCGCCTATATCAAAAAGGCTGTCGGATTCCTCGCGGGGATATCCGACGACCTCGACAGAAACGTTTATATCTCCCGCGCGGCGCGGCTCGCCGATATTCCCGCGGATACCGTTCGCGTGGCAGTCGAGGCGGAGATGAAGCGGAGGAAGCGGAAAAACGACCGCGATTTCCGCCGCGAGCTGATACACCCGAGAAACAGTGACAAGATAAACCCAGAGTCATATAAAATGCCGCGGGAGGAAAAGGCGGAGCGCGGGATAATCTGCGCGCTTTATCATAACCCCGAGAAGCTTGACAAAATACAGGAAAAGCTGAACGGAAGCTTTGTTACAGAATTTAATAAAAGAGTTTTCGCACATCTTGTAAAGATGGTGAGAAACGGCACAACGCCTGACATTTCCCTTTTCAACGAAGAATTTGAGGGCAGCGAAATGGGAAGAATAACGGCGATAGTAAGCGATAATATGCTTGCTTACGACAACGACGCGCTGGAAGATTATATAAAAACACTCAATGAGTACGGCGCAGACGCGGCGCGCAAGGACGCTGCGTCGATGACGACAGATGAAATGCTGCGTCTGGCACAGGAATTAAAGGAGAAGAAAAAATAATGGCTGAGAACACAGGGACAACTAACGCACTTGAGGAGCTGTTCAATCAGGGAAAGCAGAAGGGCTGCCTTACCGCAAAGGAGATTACTGACGCGCTGGAGGAGCTTAATTTTGACGCGGATCAGATAAATCACATTTTTGACAGGATAGTCAGCATGAATATCAAGATAGTCGACAATTTCGACGCGGATCTTGATATAGACAATATACTTGATTATTCCGACCGCGACGACGCCGATGATATCGACACCGACGCAATGCTCGCCGATGACTCCGTTAAGCTTTACCTCAAGGAGATAGGCAGGATCCCGCTGCTTACGACGGAGGAGGAAATCGACCTCGCCGCAAGAATGGCGACAGGCGACCCCTATGCCAAGAAAAGGCTGAGCGAAGCCAATTTAAGGCTTGTCGTCAGCATTGCGAAGAAATACGTCCGCAGGGGAATGCAGTTCCTTGACCTCATTCAGGAGGGCAATATGGGACTTATCAAGGCTGTCGAGAAGTTCGACTATACCAAGGGCTTCAAGTTTTCCACCTATGCGACATGGTGGATAAGGCAGTCGATAACCCGCGCCATTGCCGATCAGGCGAGGACTATCCGTATCCCCGTTCATATGGTTGAAACGATAACCAAGGTAAAGAAGGCGCAGAGCCAGCTGCTCCACGAAAACGGCTGCGAGCCTACCGAGGACGAGATAGCGCAGAGCCTCGGCATGACCACCGATAAGGTGCGCGAGATAATCAGAATAGCGCAGGATCCCGTTTCGCTCGAAACGCCTATCGGCGAGGAGGAGGACAGCCACCTCGGCGACTTTATCCCCGACGACGACGCGCCCGCGCCCGCAGACGAGGCGTGCAACAGTATGCTGAAGCAGCAGCTCGGCGAGGTGCTGGACACGCTTACCGAAAGGGAAAAGCGCGTTATAATCCTCCGCTTCGGTCTTATTGACGGCAGACAGAGAACGCTTGAGGAAGTCGGTCAGGAGTTTCAGGTAACGCGCGAGCGTATCCGTCAGATAGAAACAAAGGCGCTGAGAAAGCTGCGCCACCCGACAAGGAGCCGCAAGCTCAAGGATTATCTCGAATAACCAATACATACGACGAACAGTTCTTTGACGTTACCGAAAGGGTATCGCCCGTTGAAAGGAATTTTAATATGAGTGGAAATGAAAAAAATTTACTGCATGAACTGCTCGAGCGCGGAAAGCAGTCGGGCAAGCTCAGCATAAAGGAGCTTTACAGCGTTATTGATGAAACGGATGTCGATATCGACAAGCTCAACGAGTTCCTTGAGGCAAACAATATCACCATAGACGACGATTACAGCGTCGACGAGGATCTGAGCAAGGCGCTCGAGTACACCGACGACGGCTCGGACGACGGAGTGGGCATCGACGACCCGGTGAAGATACACCTGCGCGAGATAGGCAAGATCCCGCTGCTCACCGCGGAGGAGGAAATCAAGCTCGCGGAGGAGATCGCAAAGGGAAATCAGGCGGCGCGCGACAGGCTCATCGTTGCGAACATGAGGCTCGTTGTCAGCATTGCAAAGCATTATGTGGGGCGCGGTATGCCGCTGCTTGACCTCATTCAGGAGGGTTACAGCGGACTTATCAAGGCTGTCGAGAAGTTTGACCATACAAAGGGCTACAAGTTCTCGACCTATGCGACATGGTGGATAAGGCAGTCGATAACGCGCGCGATCGCAGATCAGGCGAGAACTATCCGTATCCCCGTACACATGGTTGAAACAATATCCAAGGTAAAGAAGGCGCAGAACCTGCTCCTTCATAAAAACGGGCACGAGCCGACCATCGACGAGATAGCCAAGGAGCTGAATATGGCTCCCGAGAGAGTGCGCGAGGTCATAAGGATAGCGCAGGACCCCGTGTCGCTTGAGGCTCCCGTCGGCGAGGAGGAGGACAGCTACCTCGGGGCTTTCATTCCCGACGAGGACGCGCCCGCGCCTATCGACGCGGCGATGCAGTCGGTTTTCCGCGACGAGCTGAACAAGGCACTGGACACTCTGCCCGAGCGCGAGCGCGACGTGCTCAAGTTCCGCTACGGCATAGGGAGCGACCGTGCGCATACCCTTGAGGAAGTCGGCAGGGAGTTCAAGGTAACGCGTGAGCGTATCCGACAGATCGAGGCAAAGGCGCTCAGAAAACTGCGCCAGCAGTCCAGAAGCAAAAATCTGAGGGTGTTCCTCGACTGACGGGACGCCTACATAAAATATCCCAAATGTCCCCGATGAATTTCGGGGACATTTTTATGACATATCGCCGCCCGTTCGGGAGATACTATTCGGGTACAACGCCTTCGGGCGTGTGCGAATAATATTTGAGGTGATATTAATGTCAAAGCAGGGAATGAAACGCCCCGAGTACCATAAAGACCACAATGACGCGGCGCCCGTGCCGGAGCTTCAGGGCGCCGCAAAGCACACCAAGCAGAAAGCAAACCCGATAATCGCGGGGACAAAGCCGCCGTCGCAGAAGGTATGGCATACCGAATCGTTCGGGCTTATTGATAAGGAGAAGCCGATCCCCGACATTTATCCGGAGATAGATACCGACCTCGCCCGCGATAATCTTGAAAACGACATCACAGCAGCCGATCTTCAGGATATGTGACATGAATGCCGCGCCGTAAAAAGCGCGGTTTTTTGATTTTTTATTTAAAAAGGACTTGACAACCGGAGATTATTGTGATATAATTGTATTACCTCGAATGGGGCTTATTTTTTTGTGCGCTTTTTTGTGCGCATTGACCCCGTTAAATCCGCAATTCCGCGGCTGAGGGAGGCAATAATGTCTGAAAAGGCAAGAAAATAGGAGGTGCCGAAAGTGAGAGTTAAAATTACACTGGCGTGTACA
>CAMERU010000119.1 GCA_945935925.1 uncultured Clostridia bacterium
CGGAGGTCGGCACGGCTAACGCCCTGCTGAGCCGTCCCGCCTGCGCGCAAAGCCGCTGTGCGGCTTCACACTTGTCGGGACAGAAGTATTTTTGGGTCGGGAAACCCGCCCCAAAAATGTATTTAAAAGCCCGCTACGCGGGCGAAGCTTAGTTTTTCGACAAGCCGACGGTTTTCTCTTGCTTTTTTTGTATGAAACAGTCAGCGTTGCGTTTTTTCAGTTTTTTCCATACTATAATAAAGCAGACGATATGCGCAGCCAGCGTGACCGACCATGTTATCGGGTAGGAAACGTACACCGTGAAAACATTATGGTATTGTTCCGCCTGAAAGACCGTCGCTATCCACAGTATCCTCAGCCCGCAGGCGCCCGCAAGGGAAACTATCATCGGAACGACCGAATACCCGAGCCCGCGTATAATTCCCACCATAACGTCCATTATCCCGCAGAGGAAATACGTTGTTGAGATAACGCTCATGCGCGCCATTCCCGCGTCGACGGCGGCGGGAGTTTCCGTGTAGATACCAAGCAACGGCCTGCCGAAGAGGTAGGCTGTCCAGCCGAGTATAAGCCCCGTCGCGACAACGCACAGCTGCGCGCAGAACAGAATTTTCGGGATCCTCTCAAAGCGGCGCGCGCCGACGTGCTGACCGGTAAAGGATATCGCCGCCTGATAGAACGAGTTCATCGCCATGTAGATAAAGCCCTCGATATTTGCCGCGGCGGAATTACCCGCGACGGTGATATCGCCGAAAAGGTTTATGGAGGACTGTATGACCACATTCGACAGCGCAAACACAACGCCCTGAAAGCCTGCGGGCAGACCGACCCGTACTATATCCGCAAGATCGGCTTTGCGGATACGCAGCTTTTTGATATCAAGGTGTATCCCGCCCTGCTCATGAGCCAGACACAGCAGGATAAGCACAGCGGAGATAGTCTGTGAAATAACTGTCGCGAGCGCAACGCCCGCAACGTCCATTTTCAGCAGAATAACGAAAACGAGGTTTAGCGCAACATTTATTATGCCCGCGATGACGAGAAAATAAAGCGGGCGCTTTGTGTCGCCGACGGAGCGGAGCAGCGCCGCGCCGAAATTATACACCATGACCGACGGCATTCCCGCGAAATATATCCTTAAATATATTACCGCGAGCGGGAGGACGTTTTCGGGCGTCTGCATAAGCTCCAACAGCTGCGGAGCGAAAATAAGTCCGACCGCCGCAAGAAAAAGCCCGCTGAAAAGGCTGAGGAGGATCGCCGTATGCGTTACATCGGAGAGCTTTTGTCTGTCGGCAGCTCCGTGCGCCCTTGCCGCGACGACGTTGACGCCGACGGAAAGCCCGACGAAAAGGTTGGTCAGCAGGTTTATCAGCGCGGTGGTTGAACCGACCGCCGCGAGGGAGTTGTCGCCCGCAAACCGCCCGACAACAATTATATCGGCGGCGTTGAACAGCAGCTGAAGAATACTCGACGCCATCAGCGGTAGCGTGAACAGCAGCAGCTTTTTCAGCACCGAGCCGCTGCACATATCCATTTCATATTGTCTTGCCACGATAACAGCCCCTTTCCATTCCTACATTCGAAATTATAGCACATTGAGCCGCAAAAATCAAGGAAGCGTTATGTCGGGATATCCTCTTATTTTCCGTTCGCTTTATTGTGTATTATCAACAAAAATTATAAACGGTAAGCCGCGGCTAACCGCTTTTTTTACGAAAATACCGCTCAATATGAAAAAGTTAGTCAAAACTATTGACAATGCGACCAAAAAAAGCTAATATATATAAAGGTTAGAAGATACTAACTTTCTTACACGGAATATATTTACTTACGGATCAATATATAGGGAGTGAATGCTCATGATACCTCTTACAATGGCAGAAACGGGCGAGCCGCTTATGATAAAGAAGATAGGCGGAAATCCCGAAGCGCGGCAGTTTATGGAAAACCTCGGCTTTATTGTCGGCGGGGAGATAATGGTTATAAGCAGGCTCGGCGGCAACGTCATAGTCGGCGTCAAAGCGTCCCGCGTCGCGGTTTCAAAGGAAATGGCACAGAAAATAATGGTATAAGGCAACTCCGGAGGAGTAAAAATGGAGATAAAAATAGCGCTGGCGGGTAATCCGAATTGCGGAAAGACCACGCTTTTCAATGCGCTGACAGGCTCGGCGCAGTATGTCGGGAACTGGCCCGGCGTTACAGTTGAAAAAAAAGAGGGAAAGCTGAAAGGCAGCAGGGACGTAACGGTCATCGACCTGCCCGGGACATACTCGCTTTCTCCCTACACCCTTGAAGAAGTGGTGGCTAGGAATTACCTCATACAGGAGCGTCCCGACGTTATTCTTAACATAATCGACGGCACCAACCTTGAGCGCAACCTTTACCTTACCACTCAGCTTATCGAGCTAGGCATTCCGCTTGTTGCGGCGATAAATATGATGGACGTCGTTGAGAAGAACGGCGACAGGATAGATTTCGAGCAGCTTTCAAAGGAGCTTGGCTGCGAGGTTTGCGAGATATCCGCGCTGAAGGGAAAGGGTATAACCGAGGCGGCGGAGCGGGCTGTCGCTGTTGCGAAGTCGGGGAAAAAGACCGTGCCGCGGCATCATTTTTCGGGCTGCGTCGAGCATGCCATCGCGCACATCGAGGAGGCTGCGCTGCATGATATGCCCGATGAGCAGCAGCGGTGGTACGCGATAAAGATATTCGAGCGGGACAAAAAGGTGCTTGAAACGCTGAATATCCCCGAAAACACCATGAAGCACATCGAGAACGACATCAGGTCCGCCGAGGAGGAGATGGAGGAGGGCTCGGAAAGCATCATCACTAACGAGCGGTACCTTTACATAGGCTCGATCATCAAGAACTGCCTTAAAAGGAAGAACAAGGGCGGTCTGACCGTTTCGGACAAAATAGACATGGTAGTCACCAACCGCTGGCTTTGTATGCCTATATTTGCGGTGATAATGTTCCTTGTTTATTATGTGTCAATGGTAACGGTGGGCTCGGCGGCGACTAACTGGGCAAACAACGGACTGTTCGGGGACGGCTGGTTCCTGCTCGGAATAGGGCGGGGCGCTTATGAGGAGCAGGTCGGCGAGTACAACGACGCGATGAACGCTCTCAAGGCGTTCGGAATGGCGCCCGATACCGACGCGACGTCGCTTGACGAAAAGGCTGCCCTTGCTGATATAGAGGCATTTGTCCCCGCGGAAAGCACGGCACAGGTGACGATAGTCAACGAGGCTGACCTTTCGGAGCGCGAGCTTACCGCCTATTATTCAAAAATACCGGTGAACGCTGCCGAGGAGCTCACCGTCGGAATGACCTATCTTGACGCGGCGGAGTATTTCAAGGAGAACGGCTTTGACGAGCCCGACCCCGCCGACTGCGGCGTATGGGTGCCCGGCGTTCCCGTGCTTGCGGAGCGCGGGCTTGACGCGATAAACTGCGTCGGCTGGCTCAAGCGGCTTGTCGTTGACGGTATCATCGGCGGAGTGGGCGCGGTGCTGGGCTTTGTGCCGCAGCTGCTTGTGCTGTTCCTTTTCCTGTCGTTTCTTGAATCCTGCGGTTATATGGCGCGCGTTGCGTTCATACTTGACCGGTTGTTCCGCAAATTCGGGCTTTCGGGCAAGTCGTTCATACCGATACTTGTCGGCACGGGCTGCGGTGTTCCCGGAATAATGGCTTCGCGGACGATAGAGAACCTCCGCGACCGCCGTATAACGATAATGACGACGACGTTCATTCCCTGCGGGGCGAAGGTGCCGTTTATCGCGATGATCGCGGGCGCGCTGTTCGGCGGCTCGCCGTGGGTGTCGACGGGCGCTTATTTCATCGGCATAGCGGCGATAATCGTTTCGGGAATAATCCTGAAGAAAACAAAGCTTTTCGCGGGCGACCCTGCGCCGTTCGTCATGGAGCTTCCCGCGTATCATATCCCCACGGCGGCGAGCGTTCTGCGCGCTATGTGGGAAAGGGGCTGGGATTTCATACACAGGGCGGGAACGATAATCCTGCTGTCCACAATAATCGTATGGTTCACATCTTATTTCGGGTTTGTTGACGGCGAGTTCCGAATGCTGACTGCGGAGCAGATGGAGTATTCCTTCCTCGCGGCTGTCGGCGGCGTGATAAGCCCGATATTCGCTCCGCTCGGCTGGGGGAGCTGGCAGGCTTCCGTTGCGACGATAACGGGGCTCGTTTCCAAGGAGAACATAGTCGGAACGCTCGGCGTTCTTTACGGCGGAGGAGATATCCCGGTATATGCGGCGCTGGCGCAGGCGTTCACAGGCGTGAGCGGAATGTCGTTCATGATTTTCAACCTGTTGTGCGCGCCCTGTGTTGCGGCTATGGGGGCGATAAAGCGCGAGATGAACAGCGTAAAGTGGTTCTGGATTGCGATAGGGTACGAATGCGGCTTTGCGTATGTGATATCGCTTATCGTAAATCAGCTTGGGAACCTTTTCACGGGCAGGCTTCTTACCGCGGGCGCGGGCGCAGCGGTGAATATTGCGAGCCTTGTTGTCGCTGCGGTATGCCTTATCGTTATGATATATCTGCTGTTCAGACCGAATAAGAAAGCTTCGCTTTCGGAGGAGTGACAATGGCGGAATTTTTGTCGGAAAATTACGGCTCGATCATCGTCGGTGCGGCTCTTATCGCGATCATAGCTCTGATAATCAGAAAGCTTGTTCGGGACAAGCGTGCGGGGAAAGGCTGCTGCGGGAGCTGTTCCGCCTGCGGAAAGGGCTGTCCCCAATGCTCCCGATGCTCCGGCAGCGTTCGCGGGGAGCATGAAAAGTGAGCGGCTGAATTACACATGAATACTAAATATCCCGGGGAGCGCCGACTTCCCGGGATATTTAGTATTCCTCATTATACCCACCCCGATGAAGCAAACACAAAAAGCCGCTCCCGGCTTTTTACCGGGAGCGGATAATATATCAGGAAGGAAAACCAATTAGAATGCTTGTCAGTGCTTTACAGCCGCGAACGCCTTGTCAAGCGCCTCGATGAGGTCGTCGATATTTTCGATACCGATTGAGAGGCGGATAGTGTTCGGCTTTATGCCCTGATCCGCAAGCTCTGCCTCGCTGAGCTGCGAGTGTGTTGTGGAGGCGGGGTGGATAACAAGCGACTTTACGTCCGCGACATTCGCCAGCAGAGAGAAAATGTCCAGATTGTCGATAAAGTTCTTCGCGTCCTCCTCGGTGCCCTTTATCTCAAAGGTAAAGATAGAGCCGCCGCCGTTCGGGAAGTACTTGTTATAAAGCGCGTGAGTAGGCTCGGACTCGAGCGAGGGGTGGTGAACAGCCTCTACCTGCGGGTGGTTGTTGAGGTAGTTTACGATTTTCAGCGCGTTTTCAACGTGTCTTTCAACTCTCAGCGACAGCGTTTCAAGCCCCTGCAGGAAAATGAACGCGTGGAACGGGGAGAGCGTCGCGCCAGTATCGCGCAGGAGTATCGCGCGGATATATGTAGCGAATGCCGCCGCACCGACTGCCTTTGCGAAGCTTATGCCGTGGTAGGAGGGGTTAGGCTCGGATATCCACGGATATTTTCCCGAAGCGATCCAGTCGAACTTGCCGCCGTCAATGATAACGCCGCCGATAGCCGTGCCGTGTCCGCCGATGAACTTTGTCGCGGAGTGGACAACTATGTCCGCGCCGTATTCAATGGGACGGACGAGGTAGGGCGTTGCAAATGTGCTGTCTACCACGAGCGGAATGCCGTGCTTGTGGGCGATAGCCGCTATCCCCTCGATATCCGCAACGTTGGAGTTGGGGTTACCGAGTGTTTCGATGTAGAGCGCCTTGGTCTTGTCGTCGATCGCGTTCTCTATCTCCTCGAAGTTATCGGGGTCAACGAACTTTGCGGTTATGCCGTAATGCGGGAGCGTGTGCGCGAACAGGTTATATGTGCCGCCGTATATGGTCTTTGATACAACGAGGTTCTCGCCCTGCTGAGCCAGCGCCTCGATCGCGTAGGTTATAGCCGCTGCACCGGAGGCTGTCGCCAGAGCCGCAACGCCGCCCTCAAGCGCCGCTATGCGCTCCTCAAAAACGCTCTGCGTGGGGTTGGTGAGTCTGCCGTAGATATTTCCCGCGTCGCGCAGACCGAAACGGTCGGCAGCGTGCTGTGAGTTGTGGAAAACGTAGGAAGTGCTTGCGTATATCGGTACCGCTCTTGCGTCGGTAACGGGGTCTGCCTGCTCCTGACCAACATGGAGCTGAAGGGTTTCAAATCTGTAATTCTTAGACATGGTATTTTCTCCTTTTCAATCAAAAAATAAGGTGTGTTTGTGGGTTTCGTTCGTTCCGTGTGATATTCCGTGTGGTGCCGTCAGCCGCACATTATAAATCCGCTGTAATACTTCATCTTATCTCTCCTATAAAACATATCGTTTCGATTTGTTTTCTGTGATTGTATTATAGCACAATAAAACCTATTTGTCCAATGTAAGTTTCTTATACTTAGCTATAAGTTTTTGTTATTACAAAAATATGCGGGGGCGTTTGCTCCCGCATATTTCAGTCTGTCGGAAAAGCCCTGTCGGGCTTTTCCGACAGGATCTCCGCTAACGC
>CAMERU010000120.1 GCA_945935925.1 uncultured Clostridia bacterium
CACCTCCCCCGCAGGGGGAGATCTCGCCCGTCAAGTCGATTTTGTGCGATATGACGGAAAAGATGCAAGCAAGCGGACGGAAAAGGCGTTAGCCGTTAATTGTGCGGTGTTGCCTTAGTCCGCTTTAATTATAGCACAAGCGCGCATTTGTGTCAACGCAAAAGAAATTAAGGCACTTGAAAAGCGGAAAATTATGTGATATAATGAAACTATACCGGCATAAACACAGGCACCCGAACATTACAGCGTAACGGAGGTCAGAACTATGAGCGGAGAAGAAAAGAAAAACGTACAGCGCCTGAAAATACTGTATCTTTATGACATTCTAAGGAAATACACCGACGAGGAGCATTCCCTCACCATGCCCGAAATAATTGCAAAGCTCGACGAGGTGGGAATATCCGCAGGGAGAAAGGCTGTCTATGACGATATCGAGGCGTTGAAAAGCTACGGTGCCGACATAATAAGCGGCAGAGGAAGAAGCACGGGATATTATCTCGCGAGCCGTGATTTCGAGCTGCCCGAGCTGAAGCTGCTTGCAGACGCGGTGTCGTCCTCAAGCTTCATAACGGAAAAGAAATCGCGCGACCTGCTCAAAAAAATAGAAGCCCTCGCCAGCGTGTACGAGGCAAGCCAGATTTCCCGTCAGGTATTCAATGCCGACAGGGTAAAGACCCTCAACGAGCGCATTTATATCAGCGTCGACAGTATTCACCGCGCCATCGCCCTCAAAAAGCAGATATCCTTCAGATATTTTGAATACGTTATCTCCAAAAGGAAAAAATACCGCGACGGGGCAAGGGTGTGCTCGCCGTATGCTATGACGTGGGACAACGGGCGTTATTACCTCGTTGCGTTCTACGAAAAGCGCCCCGACAGTCTGACGAACTTCCGCGTCGACCGAATGGAAAACGTCGAGATAACGGATATTCCCGCAAAGCCGCTCAGCCCCGATTTCTCGCTTTCGGACTACCTCGGTTCTACCTTCTCCATGTTCAGCGGCGAAACGCGCGACGTCCGACTGAGATTTCACAACTCACTGGTCAACGCCGCCATAGACCGCTTCGGAAAGCAGATACACATTACCCGCGACGACGAGGAGCATTTTACATTCCGCGTCAGCGTCAAGCCCGAAGCACCCTTCTTCGGCTGGCTGTTTCAGTTCGGGAAGAATGCCGAGATAGTATCCCCGGAGGATATCCGCAGCAAATACGCCTACTGCCTGCGCGAGGTCCTCGGAACGATAGAAAAATGACCCGTTCCCGCATAACAAACAACCCGCTGTGCGGGATCCGGTCTGTCGAAAAAGCCCTGTCGGGCTTTTTCGACAGGAGCTCCGCTAACGCGGAGGTCGGCACGGCTAACGCCCTGCCGAGCCGTCCCGCCTGCGCGCAAAGCCGCTGCGCGGCTTCACACTTGTCGGGACAGAGGTATTTTTGGGGCGGGAAACCCGCCCCAAAAATGTATTTAAAAGCCCGCTGCGCGGGCGAAACGTATTTTTTCGACAAGCTGTGTAACCCGCTATGCGGGATCTTTTTGCCATATTGCCGCAAAGCGTAAATTTTACTTGCGGAAAATAGGCATCGAACAGAGTGTTTGTGTATTATGTAAAAAAACAGTTGCATTTTATAAAAAAATGTTGTATAATATATTAACAACTTACCGCGCACGGTATGCCGCCGTGTCGTTATCGGGAAGAGTGAAATATCTTTGCCCCGCTGTCGGGGCGATATATCGGGAGAAAATCATGACGCAGAAAAAGAAAATGCCGTTTCAGCGAAAGCTGACCCTTGGTATGATACTTATCGTCGCAGCAGCGATCCTTGTCATAGCGGAATGCTCCTACTTCATTATCAGAGGTTCGATGGACGAGCGGATAAACAAGGAGATAACCGCGACGCTTTCGCAGAAGTCGCTGGAGTTCGACAGCTGGGTAACACGGCAGGAAAGCACGATCGCCTATTTCGGCGACTCGATACAGTACAACGACTCCCTCAACAGGCTGAGCCGTTCCGAGCTTGAGGCTTTCCTTGCGGACAAGCTGACGCAATATACCATGGATTATTATGTGGTAAAACCCGACAAGGAAGTCATATTCGCGAGCGGCTTTGACCTCCCCGACGACTTCGACGTCACCGCGCGCGACTGGTACAAGGCAACTATCGCCGCAAACGGTGCGCTGACCTGCACCTCCCCCTACATCGACAACAACACGGGAAAGCTGTGCATGACGATATCAAAGGCATATTATAAGGACGGCGGCGCGCTCGATTTCGTTGTCGGCGCGGACATCTACGCGGACTACCTCGCGGATATAGCGCAGAGCATAAACGTTTTCGACAAGGCTTACCCCATACTTGCGGACAATGATCTTAACATTATCGTTCACCGGAACGAGGATTACGGTATGTCGGTCGACGGCGACGGAAACGCTAAGGTCACAAACCTCCGCGATATCCCGCAGTATTCCGACATTGCCGCAAAGCTTGAAAGCGGCGAATTTTCCGTGGTCAAGACAGGCGACTACGACGGAACGGGCAGGTATTTCTCCTCGGCGAAGATCGGCTCCACCGGCTGGTATTACATCTACGCCGTCGATTCTATGGAGTATTTCAATCAGCTGTCGCCGCTGATGACGTCGTTGTTCATTATCTTCTTCATAGATATTGCGGCGTGCGCGATACTTGTCCCCATAATAGTAAAGCGGCTGATAAGACCCATAAAGGAGCTCAACGCCGCTGCGGAAAACATGAAGCAGGGCAGGCTTGACTACACCCCGACCTATTATGCAAACGACAATATCGGCGAGCTCTGCACAAGCATTTCCGAAACCAACCGTGTCTGGACGGGCTACATATCCGATATCAACGATAACCTCGACAAGCTGTCGCACGGCGATTTCGACATAGCCTTCAACGGCGAATATGTCGGAGATTTCGCGAAGATAAAGGACTCTATAACCAACATAAGCGACAAGCTGAGCGGCATGATAACCAGCATCGATACTGCTGCGTCGCAGGTAGCGGCGGGCTCGCAGAGAGTTGCCGAAAGCTCTAACACACTTGCGGCGGGCGTAAATGAGCAGTCCGGAACGATAGACGAGCTTACGGGGCTTATAGGCAAGCTGGTTGAGCAGATAAACGAGAACGCAGCCTCGGCGGAATCCGCGCAGGCGCAGTCGGGCAGCGCGTTCGACAATGTAACGGAATGCAACAGGCGCATGGGCGAGCTCATTGAGTCCATGAACAATATCAACCAAAAGGCGCAGGAGATCGTTAAGATCGTCCAGACGATAGACGACATCGCTTTCCAGACGAACATACTCGCGCTCAACGCCGCGGTAGAGGCGGCAAGGGCGGGCGACTCCGGCAAGGGCTTCGCAGTCGTTGCGGGAGAGGTTCGCAACCTCGCGTCGAAGTGCGCGGAGGCTGTCCGCAACACGACGGTTCTTATCGACAGCACCGAGGAGGCGGTAGAAAACGGGGCGCGGCTCGCACAGGAAACGGGCGAGGCGCTTCGGACAGTATCGCAGGGCGTCGAGAGCGTCAACGGGCTTATCGTCAGAATTTCCGAGGCGTCCGAGGAACAGGCGGGAGATGTCCGGCTTGTGTCCGAGAAGATATCCGCTATCGAGGGTATCGTCCGCAGCACGGCTGTTACAGCCGAGGACAGCGCAGCGTCCAGCGAGGAACTAAGCAGCCAGTCGCGCGCGATGCAGGATATGGTAGACAGATTCAGGAACAAGTAACATCAGGAAAAAACAACAATTACCGCCCGTGGAACAGCTCCGCGGGCGGTATTGTTTTATACGGGCATCTGCAGGGAAACGATCGGTATTACAGATACTTTATCAGCTCGGCGCGGACGCCGTTCATTCTCTCGTCGGAGATACCGAAGTCCATCTTCTTGTAGGTCCACGCGCTGTGCGCGATCCCGCAGCGCTCGAACGCCTCATGGATATCCTTGTACCACAGCAGAGCGTCCTCGGGAGGAACAACATCTATAACGCCGTATTCGCCGCAGTAAAGTACGGTGCCGTTCGCCGCCGCAAATTCAGCCGCAGCCCCGAACATCTCGACGAACCTGTCCGCGCTCCAGCCAAGCTGCTTATAGCTTATGCGGGCGTTGGGGTCGATCTCGTCCGTCCAGTATGCGCCCTGATGAGTGAACTCGAGGGGGGAATAGCAGTGGAAATTGTAAACCACCTTGTCGTCGAAGGGCTTCGCAAGGCCGCTTACCGCGTCAATGCTGTTCTTCCAATAGCTGCCGACAAGTATGGGAGTATCCGGCGCGTGCTTCCTTATTCTGCCGATACACTCGTGCGCAAGGTCGTTCCATACGGTTATGTAGCGCTGCTCGGTGACCTCGTTCAGCAGCTCGAACGCGGCGCGGGTGTTCCCGCCGTAACGCCTCGCAAATTCCTCCCAAAGGTCAAGGAAGCGTTCCTGAAGCCGTCTGTCGTCAAAAAATCCGTCCTCGTGCTCGCCCGCGTCAAAGGAGAATCCTGCCGCCTTGTGAAGGTCGAGCACGATATTCATCCCGTACTTTTCGCACATATCCAGCGCAAAATTGATCCGCGCGAAGCCCTCCTCCGAAAAACCGCCGTTCTCGTCCTCAACAATGTTGTAATCGAACGGCAGACGGACGTGATCGACGCCCATTTCCGCAATGCGACGGAAATCCTCCTCAACGATAAAGCTGTCCATATGCTGCTTTTCATAGCTGCACTGCGAAAGCCAGCCGCCTAAGTTTATGCCTTTCTTAAAGCCCTTGAAATCATTCATGGTCGTATATTCCTTTCCGATGAAATAGCTGTCTTATGTATTTAATATACCAATAATTCTTCTTCGGATATAACAGATATTTGCGTTTTATATCAAATGTTTAACCGCTTTTTATTATGAAACAGATGACACAAAGATTAAATATATGATATTGACAGCAATAATAATATGGTATAATCAAGGCACAAAGATCGGCAACATTTCTTTTAAGGAGGAAATAATAATGAAAAATACAAAAACAATGCTCACACTTATAACAGCTGCAATACTGCTGACAGGCTGCAGCAGCGCCGCGACAAGCTCCGCGTCCGAGACCTCTGTCCCGGAATCATCACAGCAGACCGCCGCGCCCGAAACCGAACCGGCACAGACTACCACAACATCTGCGGCAGCCGAGGAAAGCGCTCCCGAGGTGTCCGAGGACGGCAGCATATTCGTTGATTTTGAGAACGGCGCTTCTCCGCTGTTTGAATGCTCCGACGGCTGGAGCAACGGAAGTATGTTCAACTGCACATGGCGCAAGAGTAACGTGTCCATCGCCGACGGCGTTATGACGCTGACTATCGACAACGACATCACCCCCGCGCTTATTCCCTACTCCGGCGGCGAGTACCGCTCCAAGGGCTTCTACGGCTACGGTCTGTACGAGGTGTCTATGAAGGCTATTAAAAACGACGGCGTTGTATCCTCGTTCTTCACCTACACAGGCCCCAGCGACAACAACCCGTGGGACGAGATAGACGTTGAGATACTCGGCAAGGACACAACAAAGGTTCAGTTCAACTACTTCACCGACAGCAGGGGCAACCACGAATATATGTACGACCTCGGTTTCGACGCGTCGGAGGACTTCCACACCTACGCTTTCGAATGGAAAGAGGACAGCATTACATGGTACGTCGACGGCGAGGCGGTCTACACCGCCGAGGAGAATATCCCCTCTGTCCCCGGCAAGATCATGATGAACACATGGCCCGGCACGGGCGTAGACAGCTGGCTCAAGGCGTTCGACGACTCAAGCCTGCCCGTCACCGCCGAATACAACTGGATACGTTTCACCCCCGCCTTATAAGGGGCGACGGTCTTGCTCCGTCGGGCGCCGGGAGCTGCTCAAGCGCTGCCTTGCGACCTTTTAATAAAGGTTGAACTAAATTCTTTGGGGCATTTGCTTGTAATTGATATGTTTATCGCTGTTTAATTGAAATTTTTTGCTTATTGTGTTTTCACACGGGAATCGGGGGAAACCCTTCGGGAGAGGCGGAAAACGTAGTTTTCCCCTCTCCCTACGGGTCTCCCCCGCACCCCCTTCCCCTCTCCCTCTCTCTTTTCCTTAATTTTGGCGCTCTTCCTTTATAGGTAATTCGCGCTCACGCGCGTTGTTACCGTTTTTCTCCCTCGTTATAGTACGGATAGCACGTCACTTGATTGAACGCACTCTCACCTTGATATACACTCATTTTGATAGCGCGCTCTCCTTTTGATAGGACGGGCGGCTGTTTTTGGACAGCCCTTTGCTTATTCTTTCCGTTCTCGCTTATTTTCGCCTGCATAAACGAAAACCCCTGCAATTGCAGAGGTTTTTTAATTTATCAGCAACCCTACCCAACGACCCACGGAACAAGGTAACAAATTCCAATCACCCTACCCACCGCCTAACGGAACGCGCTATCAAAATGAGCGACTAAAACGGAGAGAGTGCGTTCAATGATGCGTCGCGCTATCCGTATTATAACGGTGGAAAAACCGTAATCAACGCGCGTGAGCGCGAATTTCCTATAAAGGTAGAAGCGCCAAATTTAGGAAAA
>CAMERU010000121.1 GCA_945935925.1 uncultured Clostridia bacterium
GGGGTGCATTTCTATATCCATTTTTCGAAAGGAGCGATGTTAGTGGCTGCAACAATCATTTTATTGTATGCACTTAACGCCTCTTCCCCAATCCCTGTCGGGTTTTTTATTGCAGCATGGGTCGGATTTTGAGCAGAAGTTATAATTCGCGTGATTTTAACCGCAAAGATAAAAAACAGTAAATTCATCTCCTGAAAGGAGAAACTCATGAGGCACAACAAGTATTTCAATAACCTTATCGCAGTAATGGTATCGGCGGCGGTAGGTTTGACAGGCTGTTACAGCACTTTTGGCATTCGACTATGAGGGAGCTGTGCGAGCGGTGGCAGTGCTTCGCGGAGGTCAAGGGATATGCGGAGAAGCCGCGGAGAATGGAGTTGTTTGATATGGAGAGGATGGAGTAATGAGGGATTATTCCGGGACAATAGCGCTGCTTCGCGGCTGTTTGTTATCGCCCGAATGCTCCGTATTGCAGGCTCATATTCTTGATGTTTTACCCAAGCTTGCCGAACAGAGAGCCCGGCATTATATCAAGGGCGCGCACGGGTACTTTATGGGCAGTTGGTCTGACGGGAACGGCGGAGGACACGGCGGGGCAAAGGCTTCGGAAAAGGCGCTTGACAAATCTGCGGGAAGTGGAAACTGTTTGACTGCCTTGATAACGAGCTTGCAAAAAAGCAATAATCAACAAAATAGAGCGCTCCGTTCGGGGCGCTTTTTTATTGCAAGGGGGTGAACCGTTGAGCGATATTGCAGAGAGCCACGCGTATAAAGGGCGACATGGTGAGCCGCTTCAACGCGTATGCCGTGGGCTTGCAGAATAACTTCCTGCGCATTGACGAGGTGAGGTACAAGGAAAATCTGCCGCCTATCGGGTTCAACTATATCAAGCTCGGGCTTCAGGACGTGCTGCTTGACCCCGAAACGGGGGATATTTATACGCCGAATACCAATCAGATGGTGAATGTAGGCTCTGTAAAAGGCTTGACAGCAGGCGGCGGCGGTGATATAATGGAGGAAAGGAAAAAGACAAATTGGGTCAAAGGTTCAAGGGGGAGATTTGCCGGGAGCGCACCTGTGGGCGTTCGGTTTGGCAAGGGCGAATATCGCAAAATTGTCAGCGAGATAAACACGAATTACGGCAAATATGCCGGGAAAAGGCTGTGCTATCACCGCTCTATATGGAAGGACAAGTATTTCACTTACGAATTTCTGAACAACGGCTTTGACGATTACCTATTCACCGGTAAAAGGAGCGAATGACATGGAAGAATTAAATCAGCTTTTATTAAAGGTTCCGGATTGTTATACAGATTTTGTTTATGGAATAATGGATATCGCCAGGGATTATCCTAACAGGCTTTACGACATCAAACAGTTCATCAAGGACAATCCGGAAGCCGGCACCTCTGATATAGGGTTATGGATTATGAAAGAGATCAGAGGTTTGGATCCTGACAATCCACCAAAAATGCTAATAGAGGACGATTGAGCCACAATACAATATTCAGAAGCACTTACGTTTTGTAGGTGCTTCAGTCTGTCGAAGTGAAAATCGGCGGCTTATTTTTTGTGCTTTGCTTGTCAAAATTTGTATTTTGCGCGGCAGGCAACAGCAATGGCGTTAAAATTTTGTTTTCTACTTGAAAAAACGGCGGAAATCTGTTATAATATCATTATAATTCCGAAAAGCGCGGCGATCCCGCTGCCGCGGCTGCATAATTTACATTATGAGGTGGAACAAATGAGCAATGTCACCTATGAATATATCCGCAAGAACAAGGATATCCAGACATATATAAACTACGCCGACGCGGCGCTGAACACCATAGGCTACACCGAGCACTCCAACGCGCACGTTGAGCGCGCAGCCGCGACCGCGTATATGATACTTGAAACGCTGGGCTACGACGAGCGCACCTGCGAGCTTGCGGAGATAGCGGCGTATATGCACGATATAGGAAACGTCATCAACCGCATAGACCATGCGCAGAGTGGCGCGGTCATGGCGTTCCGTCTGCTGGATAATCTTGGAATGCCTGCCGACGAGATATCGCTGATAGTTTCCGCGATAGGCAACCATGACGAGGGCACCGCAATGCCCGTCACTCCGATAGCCGCCGCGCTCATCATAGCGGACAAGTCCGACGTGCGCCGTTCGCGCGTGCGCAGCAAGGACGGCCCCTTTGTCCCGAGCGACGAAAACCTTGCGAAGGATATCCACGACCGTGTGAATTATGCCGTTGAAAGGTCATCGCTTTCGTTTTCGGAGGATAAAAAGGAGATAATCCTGAGCCTTGTTATCGACCTGAAAATCAGCCCCGTTATGGATTATTTTGAGATTTTCCTTTCTCGTATGGATCTTTGCAGGAGCGCCGCGCAGTTCCTCGGAGTAAGGTTCGGGCTGGTAATAAACGGTTCCCGCATTCTTTAACGTTGTTTGATATATTGACGGAATTGAGCCGATTTATTAAACGTATTTGATATAAAATGTTGAAAAATTTAAAAACCCCTTGCAATTCCGATGATTTTATTGTAAAATATAAATAGTGTTTTCGGACGGGCGTATTGTCCGCTCGGGACATTGTAATTTTTCCGATGGGGGAATATCGTGATGAGTCTGCGGCTTCAGTTTGGTTCATTGAATTTATCCTCGGCTGAATATTACGGAATAATTGCATACAAAAACGAAATGTAGACTTTAGCTGTATCGTGTTTTTCATGCATACAGCTATTTTTATTTGAAAGGAATGATCGGATGTCACAGACAAAAAAGGTCGCTATTATAATGGGCAGCGACAGCGACTACCCCGTTGTTAAAAAGGCGGGCGAGGTGCTGCACGATTTCGGCGTGCCGTTTGAGATGCGGGTGCTTTCCGCGCACCGTTCCCCCGCGCAGGTCGCCGAATTTGCGAAAAACGCGCGTGAAAACGGCTTCGGAGTTATCATTGCCGCTGCGGGCATGGCGGCGCACCTTGCGGGCGCTGTTGCCGCAAACACAACTCTACCCGTTATCGCTATCCCCGTTAAGGCAAAGGCGCTGGAGGGCGTTGACGCGCTGTTAAGCTCCGTCATGATGCCGCCGGGAGTTCCCGTTGCAACGGTCGGGATAGACACCGCGGCTAACGCCGGACATCTCGCGGTTGAGATACTCGCCGTATCCGACAGCGGGCTTCGGGATAAGCTTGACGCTTTCAGGAAGAAGCAGAATGAAAAGAACCTTGACGCCGACAGAAAAATGCAGGAAACGGTCAGGGAGATCACAGGCTGATTTTATATCAATAACGTGCTGCGGCACATGGATAAAAACATTGAAAAGGAGATCAATATCATGGAGTACAATAAGTGCGAACAGCTTTACGAGGGCAAGGCAAAGAAGGTTTTCGCGACAGAGAACCCCGATTACGTTATCGTATCCTACAAGGACGACGCGACAGCGTTCAACGGAGAGAAGAAGGGCACCATCACCGGCAAGGGCGTTATCAATAACAAGATGACGAATTATATGTTCGGTCTGCTCGAGAAGGCGGGCGTTCCCACCCACTTCGTAGAGGAGCTCAACGACCGCGAAACCCTCGTTAAGAAGGTCGAGATAGTTCCCCTTGAGGTTATCGTAAGAAACGTTGCTGCGGGCAGCTTCTCCAAGAAGCTCGGCATAGAGGAGGGCACTCCCCTCAAGACCCCGACGCTGGAATTCAGCTACAAGTGCGACGAGCTGGGCGATCCGTTCATCAACAGCTACTATGCGCTGGGTCTGGGTCTTGCAACGCAGGAGGAGATCGACACTATCACTAAGTATGCGTTCAAGGTAAACGAGTTCATGCTTGACTTCTTCAAGAAGCTCAACATCGACCTCATCGACTTCAAGATCGAGTTCGGCCGTTTCCATAACGAGATAATCCTTGCGGACGAGATCTCTCCCGACACCTGCCGCTTCTGGGATTCCACAACTCACGAGAAGCTGGACAAGGACCGCTTCCGCAGAGATATGGGCGGCGTAGAAGAGGCTTACAACGAGATCATGCACCGTATCTTCGGCTGATATTATGTGTTTCGGTTACGGGCTTCCGTAACGAAAGGGGTATAGATGTTCAACAGTATCCATGAGGAATGCGGCGTTTTCGGCATATATACAAACAAGCCCACGAACGTTGCAAACTCGGCATATTACGCGCTTTACGCGTTACAGCACAGGGGTCAGGAAAGCTGCGGCATCGTTGTCAACGACCGCGGAGTTTTCAAGACCCACAAGGGATTGGGATTAGTTAACGAAGTATTCACACAGAGAGTTCTCAACGAGTTCCCCGAGGGCAAAATAGCGGTCGGTCATGTGCGTTATTCCACCACCGGAAACGTAAACACCGCCAACTGTCAGCCCATGACGGTGCGCCATATTAAGGGTGCGCTCGCCATCGCGCATAACGGAAACCTTGTCAACGCGCTCGCGCTAAGGCGGGAATACGAGCTTAAGGGCGCGATATTCCACAGCACAAGCGATACCGAGGTCATTTCCTACGCGATAACTCAGGAGCGGCTTGTCAGCGGCTCGATACAGGAGGCAGTCGAAAGGGCAATGTACCGCATAAAGGGCGCGTACAGCCTTTGCTTAATGTCCCCGAAAAAGCTCATATGCGCGCGCGACCCGAACGGGTTCAGACCGCTCTGCCTCGGCAGGCTGCCCGACGACAGCGGCTATGTTGCGGCAAGCGAGACCTGCGCGCTCGACAGTATCGGCGCGGAATTTATCCGCGAGGTCGAGCCGGGCGAGATCGTCGTTATCGACGAAAACGGCGTTCAGAGCATAAAGACCCACTGCGGCGGGAAAAGCTCTATGTGCGTTTTCGAGTTCATTTACTTTGCACGTCCCGACAGCGTTATCGAGGGCGCAAGCGTCCACCGCGCAAGGCTTCGCGCAGGGCATTATCTTGCGCTGGAGCACCCTTGTCAGGCTGATGTTGTTATCGGCTGCCCCGACAGCGGACTTGACGCCGCGCTCGGTTTCTCGCAGGAGTCCGGCATACCTTACGGAGTAGGCTTCATCAAGAACAGGTATATAGGGCGCACGTTCATACAGCCCACGCAGGGAATGCGCGAAAACTCCGTCCGCATAAAGCTTAACGCAATAAGCGAAACGGTGCGCGGAAAGCGCATAGTGCTGGTCGACGACAGTATCGTAAGAGGAACGACTTCCGCGAAGGTGGTAAAGCTCCTCCGCAACGCGGGCGCAAAGGAGATACACATGAGGATATCCTCGCCGCCGTTCATCAGCGAGTGCTTCTTCGGCACGGATATCGACAGCAAGGAAAACCTTATTGCAAACAAGCATTCCGTTGAGGAAATTGCAAAGATAATCGGCGTTGATTCGCTCGGCTTCCTCAGCACGGACAGCGTTGTAAAGCTTGCGGAAAACGCAAAATGCGGCTTCTGCACGGGCTGCTTCACGGGGAAATACCCTATCGAGGTGCCCAAGGAAATACCCAAGGATAAGTTTGAAAGCAAAATTGAAGAATAACATTGTATTATAAGGACGGTAAAACATGAAAAGTTACAGCGAAAGCTACAAGGCGGCGGGCGTTGACGTTACCGCAGGTTACGAGTCCGTGCGTCTTATGAAGGAGCACGTTGCGCGCACCAACACCGCAGGCTGCATATCCGGTATCGGCGGCTTCGGCGGTCTGTTCATGCCCGATCTTACGGGAATGAAGGAACCCGTTCTTGTCAGCGGAACGGACGGCGTTGGCACCAAGCTCAAGCTCGCCATGCTGATGGATAAGCACGACACCATCGGTATCGACGCGGTTGCCATGTGCGTTAACGACATCATCTGCTGCGGCGCAAAGCCCCTGTTCTTCCTCGACTACATCGCTATCGGCAAGGTAGTCCCCGAGAAGGTGGCAGAGATAGTAAAGGGCGTGGCTGACGGCTGCGTTATGGCAGGCTGCGCGCTTGTCGGCGGCGAGACCGCCGAGCACCCCGGCATGATGCCCGACGACGAATACGACATCGCGGGTTACAGCACCGGTATTGTCGACAAGTCCAGGATACTTGACCCCTCATCCGTAAAGGCGGGCGACGCTGTTATCGGTATCGCATCAAGCGGCGTGCATTCCAACGGCTTTTCGCTTGTCAGAAAGGTGTTCAACGTAAACGAGCAGAACCTCAAGACATTCTATCCCGAGCTCGGAACTTCCCTCGGAGAAGCGCTGCTTGCGCCTACAAGAATATATGTAAAGCCTGTTCTTGACGTTATTTCCAAGATAAATGTAAAGTCAATCAGCCACATAACGGGCGGCGGATTTTATGAGAACATTCCGCGCGCGCTGCCCGACGGAATTGCCGCGAAGATAAGCAAGGACAGCTACGAGGTGCCTGCAATATTCAGGCTGCTTCAGAGCACGGGCAATATCCCCGAGCACGATATGTACAATACATTCAACATGGGTATCGGCATGATGCTCGTTGTTGACAAGGCTGACGCAGAAAAGGCTGTTGAGATACTCCGTGAAAACGGCGAAACAGCGTACATCATCGGCGAGACCGTTGCAAGCGA
>CAMERU010000122.1 GCA_945935925.1 uncultured Clostridia bacterium
ATATTTGCCGCTTTTTGACGTTAAAACAACACAAAATGATTTTTTAACGAAAATAACTTGCAAAATCACTTGAAAAAAATTCGTTTATGTAGTATTATAAAGGTATAAAAATTATCATGAAAAGAGGTAAACACCGTGGCAGACGATTTACTAAAAAGAATAGAAGAGCTTATGCCAAGCTTCTCAAAAAGCCAGAAGCTTATAGCAAATTACATGTTGCAGCACTATGAAAAGGCTGCGTATATGACCGCGCTGAAGCTCGGCAATGCCGTAAACGTCAGCGAGTCTACTGTCGTTCGATTTGCGATAGAGCTCGGCTTTGAGGGATATCCGCAGCTCCAGCGCTCTCTGCAAAGCCATATCAAGAACCGCCTGACCTCCTTGCAGAGAATGGACGTAACCAGAAGCAGGATAGGCGATCAGGACCCGATCGAGGGCGTGCTTACGCAGGATATCGACAAGATACGCAGAACGATCGAGTCGGTCGACCGCGAAGCGTTCGACAACGCCGTTAACACCATCATCGCCGCAAAGCGCATCTACATTCAGGGAGCAATGTCCTCGGGCATTCTCGCAAGCTTTATGCACTACTATCTGCGGCTCGTCTTTGATAAGGTAGTGCTTGTCGGTTCGGTGGGAACAAGCGAGATGTATCAGCAGATGATTCACATAGGCGAGGGCGATCTGCTTATCGCTATGTCCTTCCCGCGTTACGCGTCGAGCACCATACAGGCGTGCAAGTTCGCGCACGAAATGGGCGCACAGATTATCGCCATTACGGACAGCGACAACTCCCCCCTCACGCAGTACGCTCACAACACGCTCTGCGCATATTCCGACATGGTTTCGTTCGTAGACAGCCTTGTCGCACCGATGAGCCTCATAAACGCGCTTATCGTCGCCGTTGCGGGAACGAACCGCAGCCGCGTCGTTCAGACCTTCGGCAAGCTTGAGCAGCTGTGGGATCACAACGAGGTCTACAAGAAAGATGTCTGACCCGCGTGTAATAGTCGTCGGCGGCGGCGCTGCGGGTATGATGGCGGCAATCTCCGCGGCGGAATACGGCGCGCAGGTAACGCTTATCGAAAAGAACGCCCGCCTCGGCAGAAAGCTCGCGATAACCGGCAAGGGCAGATGCAACGTCACCAACAATTCAACGCCCGACGAGGTGTTAAAAAATATCCCGCGCAACCCAAATTTTATGTACAGCGCGCTCTCCCGCTTTACTCCCGAGGACGTCATGGCTTTCTTTGAGGAGCTCGGCGTACCGCTCAAGACCGAGCGCGGAAAGCGCGTTTTCCCCGTTTCCGACAAGGCGGGAGATATCGTCGCCGCGCTTGAAAGGCGGCTATGCGCGCTCGGGGTGAATATCCTGCGCGACGAGGTGCGCTCGCTCGTGATAAATGACGGCGAATGCAGCGGCGTCGTGACAAGGCGCGGCGAATACCGCGGCGCGGTCATTCTTGCCACCGGCGGGGCGTCCTACCCCGTGACAGGCTCCGACGGCTTCGGCTATACCCTCGCAAAAAGCGCGGGGCATACCGTGATCCCGCCCGAGCCCTCCCTTTCCGCTATGGTAACAGGTCAGAGGTGGGTGTCACAGGCGGCGGGGCTGACCCTGCGCAACGCCGCGGTGCGGCTGTACGACAGCGGCAAAGTCATCTACGAGGACTTCGGCGAGCTTATGTTCACCGAATACGGAATATCGGGACCCACCGTGCTGAGCGCCTCCGCGCATATCCCGCACATGGAAATCGGACGCTATAAAATAACCGTCGACATCAAGCCCGCGCTTTCCGAAAAACAGCTTGACGCCCGGATACTGCGTGATTTCACCGAGCGTCACGGAAAGCCCTTCGCGGAGGGTATCGGCGGACTTCTGCCGCGTCAGCTTCTCGGCGTGTTCCCCGAGCTTCTCGGTATTCCCGCGGACAAACGGGTCGATGAAATAACAAAGGAAGAACGCAGGCGGCTTGTTTCGCTGCTAAAAAATATTACACTGGATATCGAGCGATTCCGCCCCGTCGACGAGGCTATAATCACGCGCGGCGGCGTTTCCGTTAAGGAAATTTCCCCAAAAACCATGGAAAGCAAGCTTTGCGGCGGACTCTATTTCGCGGGCGAGATCATTGATGTTGACGCATATACGGGCGGTTTTAATCTCCAGATAGCGTTTTCTACGGGCCGCGCAGCGGGGCATTCCGCCGCGAGCCGATGATTTTCGTGCAATATCGTGAAAAATAAATGAAAATGTTAAAAACCCCCTTGCAATTTTTATTTTAATATGTTATAATCTATAGTGATGAATTATTTAGGATAACTGTACCTTTTCAGAAAAAACCAAATAATTTACATTTTCAATATTTCGGTGAGACCGCAACGGAGTATGTCATGGCTGGAAAATTTGTTTCTGTCGCAATAGACGGGCCTGTCGGAGCCGGAAAAAGCTCCATAGCCCGCACCGCCGCTCAGCGGCTCGGGTTTATTTACGCCGATACGGGCGCGCTTTACCGCTCGGTCGGTCTTTTCTGCCACAGAAACGGCGTAGACATGACAGATCCCGCGGCGATCGCGGGAACGCTCGGCTCGATAAAGCTTGAGATACGCCTTGTCGACGGCGTTCAGCATATTTTTCTCAACGGAGAAGATGTGTCCGAGGAGATCAGACTGCCCGAAATTTCCATGGCGGCAAGCGCGGTGAGCGCTGTCCCCGAGGTAAGGGCTTCCCTGCTTGACACTCAGCGCGATATTGCCCGCAATAACAACGTCATCATGGACGGGCGCGATATCGGCACCGTTGTCCTGCCGGACGCGCAGGTGAAGATCTTCCTCACCGCGTCACCCGAAATACGCGCAAAAAGGCGCTACGACGAGCTTCGCGCAAAGGGCAGCGATGTTTCCTTTGACGAGGTTCTTTCCGACCTTAACCGGCGCGACTACAACGACTCGCACCGCGCGGCGGCACCGCTTAAACAGGCGGACGACGCTGTGCTTGCGGACACCTCGGAGCTTGATTTCGAGCAGTCCGTCGAGCTGGTGTGCAGTCTTATCAAGGAGAAACTTTAATGTTCTACCAAATCGCGCGTGAACTTGTAAGTTTTGCCTACCACATAGTTTTCAGCATTCAGGTAGTGGGAAAGGAAAATATCCCGCAGGAAAAGAGCGGGTTTATTATTGCCTCTAACCACGTTTCAAATAACGACCCGCCTGTGGTCGGCATAACATTCCATGGGAAATATACCTTCATGGCGAAGGAGGAGCTTTTCCAAAAGAACCGCATTTTCACATGGCTCATAACAAAGCTCGGCGCTTTCCCTGTAAAGCGCGGCGCAAAGGATAATTCGGCGATAGAAAACGCGCTGGAAAGCCTGAAGCACGGGCGGATATTCGTCATTTTCCCCGAGGGCACGCGTTCAAAGGACGGCGAGCTCGGCAAGGCGAAAAGCGGCGTTACGCTCATCGCGGCGCAGGCTAAGGTGCCTGTCGTTCCGGTTTTCGTGAAATACGGACCGAAAAAGTTCCGCAGAAAGATCTGCATAAGCATAGGCAAGATCATTCCCGCCGAAAATTTCGACGTTGACGTGACCGACAGAAAAATGCTAAAGCAGGTAAGCTCCGATATCATGGACAGGATCGCCGAGCTCAAGGAGAATGCCCCCGATGTTGGTTAAGATCGCGGAGAAATCCGGCTTTTGCTTCGGCGTAAAAAGAGCCATTGAGCTAGCAGAAAAGTCAGCCGGGAAGTACGGCGAGGTGTTCACCCTCGGGCCGCTTATCCATAACAGAATTGTCACAGAATCCCTTGAAAACAAGGGCGTCCATATAGTCGAACGCGTTGAGGACGCGGCGGGAAAACCGCTTATTATCCGCTCTCACGGAGTTTCGGCACAGACGGAGGATACGGCGCGCGCCATCTGCACAGATGTCATCGACGCGACCTGCCCTTTCGTCAAGAAGATCCACAATATCGTATCCGCGCAGCCCGAAAACGGCGCTGTTATCGTGCTCGGCGACAAAAATCACCCCGAGGTCACGGGAATAATCGGGCACGCCCGCTGCAAGGCGTTTGCGTGCGCAGATTTCGCGGAGATCGAGAAGCTCTTTGCTGACGGCGCATTGTCACAGAATGAAAAGACAGCGCTGGTCACTCAGACGACCTTCGACCGCAGCAGATCCGAGGAATATTTCCGCAGGATCAGGGAAAAATACAGCTGCGTAGATATATATGATACTATTTGCAACGCTACCGCAGAACGGCAGAAAAACGCTGAGGAGCTTGCAAAGCGGGCTGCACTCATGATAGTTGTCGGAGGCAGAAGCAGCTCAAACACGGGAAAACTTGCCGATATATGCGCGCGGCACTGCAAAACGGTGTTCGCGGAAACTGCCGGCGATATTCCCCCGCAGACGCTGCGCGGACTGCACTCCGATAGTATTATCGGAATAACGGCAGGGGCTTCTACCCCCGCCTATACTATAAAGGAGGTTCATGAAAGAATGAACGAAGAAATTACCAAAGTAAATGAAAATGAGGAGGACTTTGCTTCGCTGCTTGAGCAGGATCAGTCTTTTACAAGATTATATACCGGCAAAAGAGTTAAGGCTACCGTTGTAAGCGTTACAAAGAAAGAAGCAGTAGTTGAGGTTGGCGCAAAGCAGACCGGCTACATAGTCCGCGATGAACTCACAAACGACCCCAACGCAGAGGTTTCCGATGTTGTTAAGGTCGGCGACGTTATCGACGCTATCGTTATCAAGGTAGACGATTCCGTTGGTACCGCAGCCCTGTCCAAGAAGCGCGTTGACGCGGCTCTCGGTCTTGAGAAGCTCGCAGCTGTTAAGGACGCTAACGAAACTGTCGAGGGCGTTGTTTCCCAGGTAGTTAAGGGCGGCGTTATCATCATTTACAACAACATTCGCGTATTTATCCCTGCGTCCCAGACAGGCGTTCCCCGCAGCGGCAAGCTTGAGGATCTGCTCAAGAAGACCGTTAAGTTCAAGATCATCGAGGTTTCCGAGCAGCGCGGCGGCAGAGTCGTTGGCTCTATCCGTCAGGCTAACAAGGAAGTCCGCGACGCTGAAAAGGCTAAGTTCTGGGAGTCCATCGAGGTTGGTCAGAAGTTCGAGGGCGAGGTTCGCTCCATCGAGGACTACGGCGTATTCGTTGACATCGGTCCCGTTGACGGCCTTGTTCGCACCGCTGAACTGACATGGAACAGAGTTGGTCACCCCAAGGACATCGTTAAGGTCGGCGACAAGATCAACGTTATCGTTAAGTCCTATGATCCCGAGAAGAAGAGAGTTTCCCTCTCCGCTAAGGATCCCGACGAGAACCCCTGGACAAAGTTCGTTGCTGAATACCAGATCGGCGACGTTATCAAGGCAACCATCGTTTCCATCACCGAGTTCGGCGCATTCGCGCAGATCATTCCCGGCGTTGACGGCCTTATCCACATCTCCCAGATATCCACAGAGCGTGTTACTAACATCGCAACCGTTCTCTCTGTTGGTCAGGAGGTAGACGTTAAGATCATCGACATCGACACCGAGAAGAACAGAGTAAGCCTCTCCATCAAGGCTCTTATGGAGGACGCTGCTCCCGCTGAGGAAGAGGAATAATTCCTAACAGGTAAACAGTTTACCCGCCGTTAATTCGGCGGGTTTTTGTTTTAAGAAATTATTTATAAGCGCTGTTGCGCGCCCATAAAAAATCTCCCCACCGTTTCCGATGGGGAGAAGTTTTATTCAGTTAAAGGAGAGATTAGTCCTTCTTGCCGAACTCGTCTGCATACATATTCTGCATTTCAACGAGGTGGTCATACTTAGCCTTGCTGTTTGCAACTGCCTTGTCGAACAGAACGGTAGCTCTCTCGGGGTTAGCACGCATGAGCGAGTTGTAACGAACCTCTCTCATCATGAATGCCTTGTAGTCGCCGGTAGGAGCCTTGCTGTCGAGCGAGAACGGGGACTTGCCCTCGTCTGCAAGAGCAGGGTTAAATCTGAACAGATGCCAGTAACCTGCCTCAACAGCTTCCTTCTCAACCTGCTGAGCGATGGTCAGACCGCCCTTGATGCCGTGGTTGATGCAGGGTGCGTAAGCAATGATCAGCGAAGGTCCGTCATAAGCCTCAGCCTCTGCGATCGCCTTCAGGCACTGGTTGCGGTCAGCACCCATCGATATCTGAGCAACGTAAACGTAGCCGTAGCTCATTGCGATGCCTGCGAGATCCTTCTTCTTAACGTCCTTACCGCCTGCTGCGAACTGTGCAACCGCGCCGACGTTGGTAGCCTTGGAAGCCTGTCCGCCTGTGTTGGAGTAAACCTCGGTATCGAATACGAAGATGTTAACGTTCTTGCCGGAAGCAATAACGTGGTCAAGTCCGCCGTAACCGATATCGTAAGCCCAGCCGTCGCCGCCGAAGATCCACTGGCTCTTCTTGGAGAGGTAGTTCTT
>CAMERU010000123.1 GCA_945935925.1 uncultured Clostridia bacterium
GGGTTTACCGAGCTCGCAGTATTTGCAGGACGGTTTTATATTATTTCCGAAAAGCTTTTTCTTAGCCATAGCATTACCCTCCGATCATGTCTGTATGCGCGGCGCCGAATGCCGCTCCTAATTGCATTATATCACATATGCGCGCAAAAGTCTACACCGTTGCCGTAAAATCAATAGAAAATCTTACCTTGTGTTTTTGGTGAGATTGCATATAATTCATGCCTTATATATCGGCATGACGTTTTCGGTGGCGGTTTTTCCGAGCGCTTCGTCGAGTGCGACAATGCTCAGCGGCATAGTGGAAAGATACGGCTTTGCGGCTTCGCCGAGCGCAGAGAAAACACGCTGCCGCTCGCCCTTGAAATCTACCACCGCAAGGTAGCTCTTCTCGCCGTTCAGCACCATTCCGCGAAACCACAGCGCTCTGACTGCAGGGTCCTTTTTAGCGGCGGTGCTAAGCGCAACGGAAAGCTCCATGTTGAACGGATCCGGCGCGCCTACCTTCACATCGCTGTCGGTGCTGATGATATGCTCCGCGTGACCGTTAGTGCGGTACTGTTTCTTCTCAAGCCAGTGAGCAAGGAGCTTTTTGTCAAGGATAAGATTGTCGCTGAACGGGTTTATTACCAGTCCCTCGGCGGCGTTTTTTCTGACGATCATGTCAGCGTAGTCGTCGAACCCGAGGGCGAGCGTAAACGGCTTCTGCTCCGCCATGGACTCCCACTTGAGCATTTCGTTGATGTCGGTGAACGCGGGATAATATTTCTTACCGTCGGGTGAACCTATGAGTGCGAAGGAGATTTTCGCGTCCTTGCCGACGGTGCCTGTGCCGTCCTTGTTGAGCCTTGGGGGAGAGGACAGCCGCGCGGGCGCGAGGAACCGCGCGTTCATAACGATCTCCTCCGCGACCTCATTCATCAGCGCTGCCATATCATTTTCGTCCTTTATCTCGCTGCGTCGGTCAAAAAGTCCGCGCAGGACGGTATTGTTTACGGAGCTTGTGATTTCCATTATGTATCCTTTCAGGGCTTTCGCCCGTTAAATTGCGTTGGTGTGACCATTCCTTTTCGGCGGGGGCAGTGCGCACATCGTCAGTATTCGACAGTCAGCGCGGCGACAGAAATATCGTCGCGGCTTCCGAGGCGGGAACGGTTTTTCAGATGTTCGCCGAGGAACTGCTCGCTGCCGTCCCTGACGGAGTTGATGACGCGCCGACCGAATTTCAGAAAATCCTCCTCGCATCGGAAGGAGTTTATCAGCCCGTCGCTTGACAGCATTATACCCTCTGCGTTACCGCTTTGATAGAAAAAGCGGAAGGAATTTATAGCGTCGCTGTCGCAAAGCGAGGTGGTGAGATTGCCGACAAGCGCGGCGTCGGCGGGCACGGGCGTCGTGATATTCCCGTCGGAGAGCGCGCAGAATGACCCATCGCCGATTTGCAGCCCGAAATATCCCTCGCGGGTTATAGCCGCGGCGATAAGCGTTGCGCCGTACATGGATTCGGCAGGGATACCGCCGAATTTGTCGCAGACAGCCTGCTCGCGCGGGGTGAGCGGGAAAAGCCCGAGGTGGGCGGATATCTCCCCGTTCCAGCCGCAGATCATGTTCGCGGCGATACGCCGCGCGGTCTTTTCGGGATTGCTTCGGAACAGCACGTCAAGACCGCCGTTCCTCTCCGAGAAGTCGCAGATGGAGCGTATGGCAATTCTTGTCGCCATTTCGCTGCCGACGGCGCTGCGGAAATGCTTTTCGCTCCCGTGACCGTCAGACACGGCGGCTACTGCGAGGTCGTCCGAGGTGAATATGCGCGCGCTGTCCTGACAGCATTCTCCCGATTCCTCGTGCGAGGCGCCCCTGACAGATAGCGCGCAGCCCCTGAACCTCATCACCAGCCTGCCTCTATATCGGCGTTTATCTCGTCGCTCTCGGCAAATTCGCGTATCTGCTCTGCGGCGGATTCCTGCTTTGTCTTGAAGTCGTCCTCTGTTTCGGCAAGGCGCATACTGCGGCTGCCTATCTGTGAGGAGGTGACCGCGACGAATTTTATGAGCTTAGCGAGAGCCTCGCCGTTGTGCGCGGTGACAACGCTGTCGGGGTTGCCCGTGAAGCGGGAAAGGATATCGAGGTCGGCGTCCTCTCCGATAGCGACAGCCGCCTTGATACCCGCAGAATACCAGCGGTTCTTTTTGAGCTCGTCCAGCCCCTTTTCGAAGTTGTCGGTAGGATATCCGTCGGACATCAGTATCATTACGGGCGCAAAGGAAAGCGACGGCGACTTCATAAATTCGCTGCGTGAAAGCTTCTTTGAAAGCTCGCAGAACGCGCTTCCGAGGTCGGTGACGTTTTCCGCGTCAATCGGCTGCCATTCAAAATCGTCGGCGGAAACAGGCTCGTCGTACATCCATTCGCTCCCTCCGGAGAATTTTAGCACGGCAATTTTTATATCGGCGTCCGCACCGCCGATACCGCGTATTTCGGGCACAAGCTCCTCCATTACGGAGTTCACCGTACCTATTTTGCTTCCGCTCATGCTGCCCGAGCAGTCGATCAGGAAAAACAGCACCATTGATTTTTTAGCGATCTCCTCCGCGTCGTCGAACGGATTAAAAGGCATATCGGACATTTTTTTACCTCCTGTCGGAATGAAAAGGCTCGCGAAGCGTACTGCGCCGCCTCTGACCGGAGCCGTATATTCATATATGTCGCCGCTTTGCGGCTGACGGATCGCGCCGCCAATGAGAAATATGTGATCCCAATATATATTATATCATCCGCGCCGAAAAAAGTCAACGCGGATGTGAAAATTTGTTAAGGTCACAGGTCTTAATTCCTTTTGGGGTCAAAGCCGGTTTCCTTTTTGAGGCGTTCTTTGTCAATGTACATATGCTTATCGGCGACAGAGAGCATTTTCTCCCCGTCAAATTCCTCGTCCGCCTCGCACAGGCAGAAGCCGAGAGGCATATAAATCGGGTAGGGCTTGTTTTTGCTGCACAGGTCAAGATAATCGTTGAGCGCGCCGCGGAATTCATTTATCGTTTCCGCGCTGAAATCGCCGTAAGCTACCTTTACGAACTCATCGCCGCCTATCCGGAAATTCTTCTCGCAGGAAGCTCCGCCTATCCATGTGCGCGCCATTGCGCCCGATGCGGTTTTAATGAACTCATCGCCCTCGGCGTGACCGAATGTATCGTTGACATATTTTAGTCCGTTGAGGTCCGCCATGATAAGGAGGAACTGCTTATTGTTCTTCTTAGCCTCCTCTATCAGCGTCGGGAGCATGAGATTGAAGCCGTTGCGGTTGATAAGTCCCGTCATAAGGTCGGTTATGGAATCCTTCTTTGTCTTTTTGTAGAGGTAGGACATTATCGAAAGTCGGCGCTGCGATTCGATAGCGTTCGAGAGGGTGTTTATCCAATGGTCGAAAATAACGGACGGAGCCTGTATCCTATTTCCGTAGGAAATGACCGCATAGCCGAAGCACCTGTTCTCAAAATGCAGCGGACGGAAAACATATGCGGCAGGTTCGCCCTCCGCGTCGAACAGCGGCGGGAAGATCTCCGACAGCGCAAAGCTCCTGTCAGTTCCCACAAAGTCGTCATGGGAGCCGTCGTCGTGGTTTATACGGCTGTAAGCGATAAGCATTTGCTGCGTGTATTCGGTGCGGATATTATTCTCCTCCATGGACAGGTCGGGCGTCGACGCGTCCTGACACATACAGCAATAGATGCTTTTTATATCATCCAGCGAGAAGGTGAACCAGTTTGCCGTCCAGAACATCTCGCGCAAATTTTCGCTGCTTATCAGCGACTCGCTCATGGTGTTGAACTCCGAGAAAAAATCGGAAAACTCATATCTGTCGTCTTGCTTGAAGGAATTAATGTTATAGTCGTAAGAAGCCTTGCAGCCGCAGGTGTATGCGAAATTTCCCGAAAAATCGCATTTAGTGTATGTTATTTCGGGGATAGACCTGCCTTCCATAAGGCTGAACAAGCCTGTGCAGGCGTCTATGCCCATATTTTCGGTGCGGCGCATTGTGCTGGTCATCAGCGAAGGCGTGTCGGTATATTCGTCATAGCCCGCGAGAAGAATGTCGCGCGGGACGCGCAGCCCCCTGTCAAACAGCGCGGAATAAACGCTGTCCGCCATGTGGCTGCTTGCGCAGATTATCGCGTCGGGGAGCCCTCTCTTATCGGCAAGGAGCGCCTTAACAAAATTTTCGCCCTCGTCGTACCAGAAGTCGCCGTAATATGTCCTGCCCTTGTGTACGGGCAGTCCGCATTCGTGCATTGCTTCTTTGAATGCTTTAAGGCGCATTTCCGCATGGGGGTGACCCTTATAACCTGTCATATACGCAATGTCGCAGCAGCCGTGCTTTTCGACAAGGTGGCGGACCATTGCCTTTACAACCTTGGAATCGTCGCAGTAATAGCAGGGTATGCCGTCGATCTTGTAGTCTATGGTAACGACGGGGATATTGTGTTCCCCGGCGGCGCGCAGCAGCGGCTCTGTTATAACCTTGTCGCGCGAGGGATAATCTATCGTATCCGGCAGATAGATAACGCCCGCGAATTTTGTATAATCGCCCGGCAGGGTGAAAATATTCATCTCACCCTCATGGTATTTTTCTCTGCTCCGCGGCAGCGTTACGGAAAAAACGGCGACATTCATGCCTCTGCCGAACGCAGCGCTGTATATTCCGCGGAGTATATCTGCCTGATAATTCTTGTTCGGTTTTTCAATAAGTACCGCTATACATTTACGTTTTTTTGTCATATCGTCCACCCATAATAAATAACTACCTACATTATATACGATGTTTGACTAAATGTCAATACCAAATAAATACATAGGATTATATGTACGAAAATATAAGAGCACCTCTGAAAACCTTGTCCGGGCGAGTGTCCGCGGCGGCACCGAACAGCAATAATTATGTGGTGCCCTGATAAAATACCACTTGAATTTTACGCGTAAAATGTATATAATAAATGTGTATGACATTGACTTCTCGAAAGAACGGAGAAAAGATAAATATGTTTGATGGATTTATAAAAGCCGCGGCGGGAACGCCCGAAATAAAGACCGCCGACTGCGGATACAACGCCGGGCAGTTGATCGGGCTGATAAATGAGGCGCGGGAGCAGGGTGTGAAAATTCTCGTGCTGCCCGAGCTGTGCATTACCGCCTACACCTGTCAGGATCTGTTTTTTCAGCCTGCGCTTATTGACGGCGCGATGAATGCGCTGCGAAGCGTCGCCGCCGCAACGGACGGCGCGGATATGCTGACAGCGGTGGGCTGCCCGATAATGTTCGGGGGGGAGCTTTACAACTGCGCGGTCATCATCAAGGACGGCGCGGTGCTGGGCGTTGTTCCTAAGAGATTTCTCCCTAACTATAATGAATTTTATGAAAAGCGGCATTTTTCTGTGCCTGTCGAGGGAGATTTCGAGATAGAAATTTTCGGGAGGACTGTTCCGTTCGGGCTGAATATCCTTTTTGAATGTGAGAATATTCCCGAGCTTGTGTTCGCGGCGGAGATATGCGAGGATCTCTGGTCGGCGGAGCCGCCGTCGACGGCGCTTGCGCTGGGCGGAGCGACGGTCATTGCGAACCTTTCCGCGAGCAACGAAACGATAGGCAAGGACGACTACCGCCGCGCGCTTGTCACGGGTCAGTCCGCGCGGCTGATCTGCGGGTATATCTACGCGAGCGCGGGCGAGGGCGAGTCGACGCAGGATCTTGTTTTCGGCGGGCACAGGCTCATCTCCGAGAACGGCACGACGCTTGCCGAGGGCAGGCTTTACACCACGGGGCTTACGATAAGCGAGATAGACGTTGCGAAGCTTTCCGCGGAGCGCAGGAGGAACACCTCGTTCGAGGGCGGGCTCCGCGCGGGAATGAGGAGAGTTCGCTTCCGTATGAATACTTCCGAAACCAAGCTTACGCGCAGGGTGGAAACAACGCCGTTCGTCCCGCAGTCGGGCGCGGAAAAGGACAAGCGCTGCGAGGACATTCTCGCAATGCAGGCGCACGGTCTTGCGAAGCGCGTCAAGCACACCAACTGCCGCAGCCTTGTCATAGGAATATCGGGCGGACTTGACTCCTGCCTTGCTCTGCTTGTCTGCGTGGAAACAATGAAGCTGCTGGGGCGGAGCATGACGGATATTATCGCGGTGACTATGCCCTGCTTCGGCACGACCGCGAGGACAAAATCCAATGCAGAAAAGCTGTTCGGGCTTCTCGGGCCGCCGCTGCGCGTTATCGACATCAAGTCGTGGGTGGAGCAGCAGTTCCGCGCCATCGGTCACGA
>CAMERU010000124.1 GCA_945935925.1 uncultured Clostridia bacterium
TGCTGAAGCGGGTCTTTGCAGGGCGCATTCCCGCTCTCGCGTTAATTTATTAACAACCAGAAGCGCACAAATATCATATTTTACTTTGCTTCTTATATCTATTTTATCACAAAGTTTTCAACTTTTCAAGGGCTTTTTTGTTATCTTCATAAAATTTTCAGCATTTCAGGTCAAATTTTAGGATATATCTCTGCCGCAGCGAATTTTCGGGGCATTAAGTGAAAACCGATTTGTCCGGGAAAAGGAATTTTCGGGCAGGCTGCATATTTTTCAAATCTCCGCACAAAATAACCCTGCGGCAGAAATTGCCGAATAAAAGTGAAACAATACGAAGGTTCACAGCTTCACAGGAGGAATAGAAATGTCCAATCAGAACAACCGTCAGAACAATCAGCAGAACAATCAGCAGAACCAGCAGAACAACCGTCAGAATCAGCAGAATCAGCAGAACAATCAGCAGAACGAGCAGCAGAACCGCAGATAACTGCGCGGGCGGGAAATTCCTGCCCGTTACATATTTTCTATTGACATTGAAACTCAAACGGGTTATAATGGTCTTAGCAGTGACCTTATTACTTATATGGAGGCAGTAGCTATGGACGTCGAAAAGCTTAATAACATGAAGAAAAACCTTGTTGTGATGTCAATGCTCGAGCTCGTCGCCGGGCTTTTCATGATCATCTGCAACGCGTATTCGCTTGAAACACTTGTCAAAGTGCTTGGCATAATCGCCACCGCATACGGCGTTGTCACCCTTCTTGTGTGGCTTGTAAAGAAGGACAAGCAGAACGGCGCGGCGGTCATTATCACCGCAGTGCTCGGCGTTATTGCGGGCGCGGCGCTTGTTTTCCTGACGGAATATGTCATGTCTGTGTTCACCATTATTGCCGGCATAATCGCGGCTGTTCTCGGAATAGTCAAGATACCGAATGTGTTTGCGATAAAGAAGGGCGGCTTCAGCAGGTGGTACATAATGCTGATCCCTGTTGCGCTGACTGTTGCCGCAGGCATCGTTATCGGGTTAAATCCGTTTAATTCAAATCAGGTGACTGCGATAATCCTCGGAATATCGCTGATATTCTGCTGCGCGGCTGACATTATCGGCACGGCGGGCGCAGGCGCTGCCGCAAAGGAGGTAGTTATAGACGCACAGGGCGTTGAAAATCCTCCCGAAAAGAAGTGAGAAAGGTTACATATAATGAACAGTATAACTCTTGATTGGAATAAGTACACGGATACCGCGCGCGAGGCTGTCGCGGAGGGAATGGTGCTGCTGGAGAACAACGGCGCGCTGCCTCTGAAAGAGGGCTGCACCGTATCGCTTTTCGGGCGTATGCAGGAGCACTACTACAAGAGCGGCACGGGCTCGGGCGGAATGGTCAATGTTTCCAAGGTCTGGGGCATACCCGAGGGACTTGAGGAAGCGGGCGTTAAACTCAATGAAGAACTGCGCGGCATTTACTCCGCATGGTCGGCGGAAAACCCCGTCGATCTCGGCGTGGGCTGGGGCGGCGAGCCGTGGTCGCAGAAAGAAATGCCTGTTTCGGATGAACTTGCAGCCAATGCCGCCGCAAAGTCCGACTGCGCCGTTTGTATCATTGCAAGAACGGCGGGCGAGGAGCAGGATCAGTCCGACGAGGGCGGCTCCTACCGTCTGACAGAAACAGAGCTTGAAATGCTGAAAACCGTCCGCAGGCATTTTGCGGAAATGACTGTGCTGCTGAATGTCGGCGGTATCATTGATATGAGCTTTGTCGGCGAGGTCAAGCCCGACGCGGTAATGTACATATGGCAGGGCGGAATGACAGGCGGACTGGGAACTGCCGATGTCCTCACGGGAAAGGTGTCCCCGAGCGGAAAACTCCCCGACACCATAGCATACAGCATCTCCGACTACCCCTCGTCGCCTTATTTCGGCGGCAGGGAGCGCAATTTCTATTCAGAGGATATCTATGTCGGATACCGTTATTTTGAAACATTCGCAAAGGACAGGGTAATGTATCCGTTCGGTTACGGGCTTTCCTATACGAAATTCGACGTTTCCGCGGACAGTATAAGCGCCGACGGCGGCAGCGTTTCCTTTGACGCGGTGGTAAGGAACACCGGCTCCCGCTCGGGCAAGGAAGTCGTTCAGGTGTATTTTGAATCTCCGCAGGGTAAGCTTGGCAAGCCGCTTCGCGCGCTGTGCGGTTATGAGAAAACACCCTTGCTTTCGCCCGAGGGCTTCGCAAGGCTGCATTTTGATATTCCCAAGGAGGAAATGGCGTCCTTTGACGACAGCGGCGCAACGGGCTTCAGGGACAGCCTTGTGCTGGAGGCGGGGGAATACTCCGTATATATGGGCACAGACGTCCGCTCCGCAGAGAAGATCTGTTCCTTTAAGATCGACCGCACATACGCCGTCAGCCGCCTTTCGGAGGCTTGCGCGCCCGTGCAGCCGTTCGAGAGAATACGCCCCGAGCGTGACGGTGAGGGCTTCAAGCCTGCATTCGAGCCTGTTCCTCTTATGGAAAAGGATATGGACGTCCGCCGTGCCGAAAATCTCCCGCGCGAAATACCGCAGACAGGGGACAGGGGCATTAAGCTTGCCGACGTCAAGAACGGCAATAACACCATGGACGAATTTATCGCACAGCTTTCCGATGATGACCTTTCCTGCATAATACGCGGAGAGGGCATGGGAAGCCCGCGCGTTACGGCGGGAACGGCTGCCGCTTTCGGCGGTGTATCGGACGGGCTGACAGCGCTCGGTATTCCGTGCGGCTGCTGCGACGACGGTCCGTCGGGCATGAGGCTCGACTGCGGCACAAAGGCGTTCAGCCTCCCTAACGGGACGCTGCTTGCAAGCACGTTCAACACTGAGATACAGCAGCGGCTGTTTGAGCTTGCGGGAATTGAAATAGCGGCGAATAATGTGGAATGCCTGCTCGGTCCGGGAATGAATATCCACCGCCACCCGCTCAACGGGCGTAATTTTGAATATTTCAGCGAGGACCCGTATCTTACGGGCACTTGCGCGGCTGCGCAGCTCAGGGGGCTTCACAGCGCGGGCGTTACGGGAACGATAAAGCATTTCTGCGGCAATAATCAGGAAACGGGGCGTCATTTTATTGATTCCGTAATATCCAAGCGAGCGCTCCGCGAAATATATCTCAGGGGCTTTGAGATAGCGGTGAAGCAGGGCGGCGCGCGCAGCGTAATGACGACCTACGGCTCTCTCAACGGCATATGGACGGCGGGCTGCTATGACCTCTGCACAACTATACTCCGCGAAGAATGGGGCTTTGACGGCTTTGTTATGACCGACTGGTGGGCAAACATCAGCGAGCGCGGGAAAGCTCCCGACAAGAATGACTTTGCTCAGATGGCGCGCGCACAGAACGACACATATATGGTATGCGCGGACGCGGCGCACAATGCCACCGGCGATAACACTCTATCCTCTCTCGCGGCGGGAACGCTCACGCGCGGCGAGCTTCAGCGCAACGCTGCGAACGTCTGCCGCTTCCTTATCAATACCCGCGCGATGAGCAGGCTGTGCGGCAATGCGCCCGGGATAGAGATCATCAACCGTCCCGACGACGGCGACGACTGCGACGGCGGCGAGGTGGTATTCCACGAGCTTGACAGGCGGCTCACGATACCGCTTGAAAATGTTTCTTCCGAAAGGGGAAGCAGCTATGTGTTCGCACTTGACGTTAAGGTCATCGGAGCGTATGATGTCACGATAGCGGCGTCCTCCGACTCCTCGGAAACGGCGCAGATACCCGTGACGTTCTTTACGACGGGATTTCCTGCTGGTGTTTTCACGTTTAACGGAACAAACGGCGCGCTTGCAGAAATAACGAAGCCTGCAAATCTGTATTCACGCTTTATAACCTGTCGCCTGTATTTCGGGCAGAGCGGGCTTAAGCTTAAGGAGATCCGCTTTGAACACAAGGCAGATATCCCCGCAGGTCAGCCTTAAAACATAGAAAAAGCTCCCCGAGAGAATCGGGGAGCTTTCAGCTTGTCGAAAAACTAAGCTTCGCCCGCGCAGCGGGCTTTTAAATACATTTTTGGGGCGGGTTTCCCGCCCCAAAAATACCTCTGTCCCGACAAGTGTGAAGCCGCGCAGCGGCTTTGCGCGCAGGCGGGACGGCTCGGCAGGGCGTTAGCCGTGCCGACCTCCGCGTCAGCGGAGATCCTGTCGGAAAAGTCTTTAGACTTTTTCGACAGACTAAAGCTTATGAATTGACCCTTCTGAACACCTCGTCGAACTCCTTCTGTGGGAGCGGCTTTGAGTAATAGAAGCCCTGTGCCGCGTCGCAGCCGCAATCGCTCAGGAAAAGCGCCTGTTCCTTTGTTTCGACGCCCTCGGCGATTATATCCAGCCCGATATCGCGCGACATTGATATCGTGTGCGCGATTATTTTGCGCCCGCGTTCCGATTCCATAAATTCGGAAAGGAAGTCGCGGTCGATCTTGAGCACGTCAAATTGCGTTGTCTTGAGCATATTCAGCGAGGAATAGCCCGAGCCGAAATCGTCCATCAGCATAGTGAAGCCTGAGTTTTTGAGTGATTTGACCACATCTTCAACGCCTGCCGACTCTGCCGATTCGGTTATTTCAAGCTCCAGCATATCGAACGGGATATTGTATTTTTTGACCAGCGAGGTTATCTGCGCGACGATATCAAAGCTGTGGAGGTATTCCCGCGAAACATTGACCGAGATGGGCACGGGTTTTAGCCCTGTGTCGAGCCAGCTGCGGATCTTTTTGCAGGCTTCCTCCCAGATGAATTGGTCGAGCTTGATGATAAAGCCGTTTCTTTCAAACAGGGGGATAAATTCTGCGGGGGATATCATTCCTTTTTCAGGAGAGATCCAGCGGGTGAGAGCCTCGGCGCCGATTATTCTGCCTGTGGAGATGGAGTATTTAGGCTGCAGATACATCACGAACTCATTGTTGAGCAGTGCGTTCTGCATATCGTCTTCCATTTCCTTTTTTCTGTGGATATCACTGCGCATGGAGTCGTCGAAGAAGCAGATATTGTTTATTGCACTGCCTTTTATGGAACGCCGCGCAATGGTCGCGTTATCGCCGTAAATGCGGGTGGCACCTGTAACGTTTTCAGCAGTTGCAACGCCGAAAACCATCTTATATTCCATGCCCTGATAATCACTCAGCAGCATTTCAAGGCGCTGGATGAATTTTATGATATCCTTCCTCTCCTCGAACATTGTTACGATCATGAAAACGTCGGCTGTGAGGCGGGCGTAGGGCTGGTCGTCCGAACAGATCATTCCGAGCGATTTAAGAATGAATCTGAGGAGAGCGTCGCCTGCCGCTTCTCCATAGGTTTCGTTCAATATCTTGAAGCGTTCGATGTCGAACTGAATGAATGCGAATTTTTTGTCTTGATTTCTTACTATGAGATCCTGCACTCTTTTTGTGAATAACGACGGGTTCATGTCGGAGGTAAATCTCGCCGCCTCAAGGGAAAACAGCTCGTTTTTTGTGAAAGGGCGGATGTTAAAGTTGAGATCGGTTATGCGGCGGTTTTCGTCAAGCAAAAACAGCACATATACATGGCAATAGGAGTATTCCGCGTTGGGGTCTATTCGCATTTTTATATCGGCGGAGATGCTCTTCTGTGATGCGCCGCGGATAATGCCGTATTGTATCTGCTCGCATAACACGTCGAATTCCGACAAGGAATCGGGCGAAATGAACCCGTTTTCACGCATATATTCGAGGGGATCCGCAGTGTTTTCAGGGAATATGCTGCCGCACAGATGTTCCACATAATTTTCCGACACACTCCATGTAAAGTGCAGTGTCCCGGTATCCTGAGATATGATTTTCAGAAATTTTTCAGCGTATCTTTCGGATATTCCTTCCGGTGTCCCTGTGACACTCATCATGCTCACCACCAATCTACTTTAATGCTTAAACTGCATTTCATAGGTAAAAAAAGCAGTTTACGCCTTGATTTGTGTATATTATATCACATTGTTTTTCATTTTTCAAGTCTATTTTTGTGAAAATGTATAAAAAACATAGGCGGAAGCAAAATTTCGGCATTGATTTTCTTGTAATGTTCGGTTACGACTAAAAACGACAGGGCGCATTTTTGAGTCTGAAAAAATTCTTGAAATGAAAAATATTTTTAAAAAAGCGCTTGACAAATCTATATCGACGTGATATAATAAATAAGTGCTCAAGAGAGCATATGCGCCAGTAGCTCAGCTGGATAGAGTATCTGGCTACGAACCAGAGGGTCGGGGGT
>CAMERU010000125.1 GCA_945935925.1 uncultured Clostridia bacterium
ACGGATATTATCGCGGTGACTATGCCCTGCTTCGGCACGACCGCGAGGACAAAAGCCAATGCAGAAAAGCGGTGCGGGCTTCTCGGGACGACGCTGCGCGTTATCGACATCAAGTCGGCGGTGGAGCAGCATTTCCGCGACATCGGTCACGACGAGAGCGTGCACGACGTTGTTTACGAGAACGGTCAGGCGCGCGAGCGGACTAAGATACTCATGGACATCGCGAACGCGGAAAACGGCATGGTTGTCGGAACGGGCGACCTTTCGGAGCTTGCTCTCGGCTGGGCGACCTACAACGGCGACCACATAAGTATGTACGGAGTGAACGCGGGCGTTCCGAAAACGCTCGTCCGCCACATTGTCCGCTATTACGCGGAGATATCCGACGACCCCGAGCTGCGCGACGTACTCATAAGCATATTTGACACGCCGGTCAGCCCGGAGCTTCTTCCCGCGGACGAAAGCGGCAATATCGCGCAGATAACCGAGGATCTTGTCGGCCCCTACGAGCTGCACGACTTCTTCCTTTACAACGGGATACGCTGGGGATTTCCCCCGAAAAAGGTGTTCCGCCTTGCAATGTACGCGTTCGGCGGGGCGTACAGCCGCGACGTCGTGCTCAAGTGGCTGCGGACGTTCTACCGCAGATTTTTCGCGCAGCAGTTCAAGCGCAGCTGCCTGCCCGACGGCGTTAAGGTAGGTTCGGTAACGCTCTCGCCGCGCGGTGACTGGCGAATGCCGAGCGACGCAAGCAGCGCGCTCTGGCTCAGGGAGATAGATGAGTTAAAATAACAATAAGTAATATTACTTGACATTATTACAGAAATAATATCGCGCCTATTTGACAAAATGTTATATATTGTGATGATATAACCGACGGGAGAGTGAAAGCATGACGGAAGCGCTGAAGCGGCGGCTTGTGCGATACTGCACGAAAGGCGACGAAAAATCGGATCTTGAAGCGGGGCGCCGAAAAAGGATACGCGCCCTGCGGCGGGTGATACACGCCTGCTTTTATTATCACTGCGCGGCTGCGGCGGGCTGTATCGCGGCGGCGATAATTCTCGGTGCGGGCGCGGCATGGGCGGCGGTTGCCGTCGGGTCTGCCGCGGCGGTGGTTATAGCGTTCATGTCGGTCGGCGGTGGCTCTGCCGAAAAAACGATAGTTTATATACTTGACCTCGCATATACCGTGATATGCTTCACGGCGGGGGCGGAGGCGGAAAACGGTGCGCCGTTTTTTGTGTGCGGCGCTATAATGCTGACTGCGGCGCTTGCTGCGCTGGCGTCATTTTTCGCGGCGTACATACGCGAGCAGCTCGAAAAACTCGCGGCGGAAAAGCCGACTCCCATTCATGAGCCGCATTCCGCGGAGCAGCCCGCGCCTTCCGCTAAATCGGAAATGAGAGAGCTTGCCGAGATGTTTTCGGAGAAAATGAAATGAGCGGCGAAAAAGGCTTCTCAACAAGAAAGCTTGCGCTGACCGCGTTGTTTATCTGCTTTGCGGCGTCGCTTTCCGCGCTTGAAACAATTCTCCCGCCGATATGCCCCATTGCGGGAGTACGCGTCGGGCTGGGGAATGTCGTAACGCTTTTCATTCTGTACATCGGCGGGAAATGGGGCGGGCGCGAGGCGCTCACGGTGAGCGTTCTGCGCTGCTTCACTGCGGCGCTGATAACAGGCTCGCTGATGAACGCGGCATACGGGCTCATGGGGGGACTTCTCGCCTGCGGCGCAATGCTTGCGGTGCGGAGGATATTCCCGAAAAACAAGGAGAAAGACGGAGCGCCGCCGCGTTATCTGTTTGACATTGGCTATCTTCCGTTCACGGGAATAGCGGGCGCGATAGCGCATATTACGGGTCAGCTTCTGACGGCGGTGATATTTTACGGGACATTTTCGGTGCTGGCGTATTTCCCGATACTAATGGCGAGCGCGGTGATCGGCGGCGCGTTCACGGGCGCCTGCACCATGCTGCTGTTAAAGAAGCTGCCGCGCAAATGGGTGGATTTTGTACGAAACTGCGGATAAGGAGAGAACACATGAAGCTACTACTGATAGACGGAAACAGCATAATGAACCGCGCGTTTTACGGCATTCGGCTGCTTTCCAACAAAAAGGGAATGTTCACCAACGCGCTCACGGGATTTATGAACATCTACCTCAAGCTTTTGAAGGAGGAGCAGCCCGACCATATCGCGGCGGCGTTCGACCTGCGCGCCCCGACCTTCCGCCACAAGATGTACGCGGAATACAAGGGCACCCGCCACGCCATGCCCGAGGAGCTGGCGCAGCAGATGCCGATAATTCGCGAGCTGCTGCGTGCGCTGGGGGTGCCGGTTATCGAGCTTGAGGGCTACGAGGCGGACGACATAATCGGCACGCTCTCCCGCGCGGCTGCGGAGCAGGGCGGCGACTGCGTAATAATGACGGGCGACCGCGACAGCTTCCAGCTTATAAACGACCGCGTGACGGTGCGGCTTGCCTCCAACAAGGACGACATTTTCTATTCCCCCGAGAAGATAGCCGAGGTTTACGGCGTGACACCGCGCGAAATGCTTGAGGTCAAAACGCTGATGGGCGACAGCTCGGACAATATCCCCGGCGTTGCGGGCATAGGCGAAAAGACTGCGCTTTCGCTTATCGGGAAATACCACACTGTCGACTATATTTACGGGCATCTTGACGAGATAGATGTCACAAAGGGCGTTCGCACCAAGCTTGAGAACGGGCGGGAGAGCGCGGAGCTGTCGCGTAAGCTTGCGGAGATAGACCTGCACGTTCCCGTTTCGGAGAACATGGGCGACTATGTTTTCGGCGAGGGAAACAGGGGCGAAGCCGCCGCGATCCTGACCGAGCTTGAGATGTTCTCGGTGCTGAAAAAGCTGTCGCTGGACAAGGAAGCGCCCGCCGCGCTTTCCGATAACTCGGCTGCAAAGTCAGCCAAAACGGAAAAAGCTGCTGCCGCCGAAAATGCGGAGCCTGCCGCCAACGCTGCGGAATATGATACCGACGCGCTGAATGTCCTGCTGATAAGCGGCGAGATAGCCGTTTTCAGGGGTGAGGAGCGGCTTGACGGCGATTTGGGGTCAATTCTCGCAAACGACGAGCCGAAGCACACCGACAACGCAAAGGCGCTGTACAGCCATTGCCTTAAAAACGGGATAACGCTGAATAACGTGACGTTCGACGCAACGCTTGCGGCATATCTCCTGAATGTCAACGCGGGGAATTATGAAATGGAGCGCGTCTGCGCGGAATATGGGGTGATGTTTGACCCCGCCGCGCCGCTGCACGGAATCTCCGCGCTTAACAAAAAGCTTTTCGGGGAGATCTGCGCGCAGGGTATGCTGAAGGTCCTGCGGGATATAGAGATACCGCTTGCGGAGGTATTGTCCTCAATGGAACTGGACGGTATCGCGATGGACATGGACGCGCTGCATGAGTTCGGGGAGAAGCTTCTGCCCGAAACGGAGCGGTTACAGGACGAGATACACGAGCTTGCGGGGCATAAATTCAACATAGGAAGCCCGAAGCAGCTAAGCGCGGTGCTTTTCGAGGAGCTTGGACTGCCCGCGGGTAAAAAGCGGAGCACGGGCTACTCCACCGACGCGGAAACGCTGGAGGGCATTGCGGACAAGCACCCTATCGTCCCGCTTATAATCGAGTATCGCACGCTGACAAAGCTTTACAACACCTATGTCAAGGGATTGGAGGCAAGCGTATCCGAGGACGGGCGAATGCACACGACATTCAAGCAGACGGAAACGCGCACGGGGCGAATTTCCTCCGCCGAGCCGAATATACAGAATATTCCCGTAAGGACGGAGATAGGCAGGAATTTCAGAAAATTCTTCACGGCGGGCGAGGGAAAGCTGCTTGTCGACGCGGATTACAGCCAGATAGAGCTGCGCGTTCTCGCGTCGCTTGCGGACGACAAGGTGATGATAGAAACCTTCCGCGAGAACAGGGACATTCACGCGGAAACTGCCGCGAGCGTTTTCGGGCAGCCGATAGAGTGGGTGGACGCGGATATGCGCCGCAAGGCAAAGGCGGTCAATTTCGGCATTGTCTACGGGATAGGGGCGTTCTCGCTTGCAAAGGACATCGGCACAAGCGTTAAGGAAGCGAAGGAGTATATCGACGGCTATTTGCAGCATTTCTCGGGCGTGCGCGCGTATATGGAGCGCGTTACAAAGAGCGCCGAGCGGGACGGCTACGCGGTCACGCTTTTCGGGCGCAGGAGATTTATCCCCGAGATACTTGCGGCGAATAAGACCGTGAAAGCGCTCGGAAAGCGAATAGCAATGAACACGCCGATACAGGGCACTGCCGCCGACATAATCAAAACGGCGATGATAAAGGTGTACCGCAGACTTAAAAAGGAACTGCCCGAGGCGCGGCTTATATTGCAGGTGCACGACGAGCTTATCGTCGAAGCGCCCGAGGCGCTTGCGGAAAAGGCGGCGGCGATACTCACCGAGGAAATGCAGGGCGCGGTAAAGCTTGCAGTCCCGCTTACTGCCGAGGCGAAAACGGGCAAGACATGGTTTGACGCGCACTGACGCAGGACAAAGAACAAGAGAAAGGTCGTACAGAAAAATGTACAAATACGAAACACACCTTCACACAAGAGAGGGCAGCGCCTGTTCGAGCGCGCCCGCGGATGAAATGGCAAAGGCACACAAGGCGGCGGGCTACGACGGCATATTCGTCACCAACCACTTTTTTAACGGCAACACCTCCGTCCCGCGCGACCTCCCGTGGAACGAGCGCGTCGACCAATACTGCCGCGGCTACGAGATAGCAAAGGAAACGGGCGACAGGATAGGGCTCAAGGTTTTTTTCGGGGTGGAATTTTGTGTGTACAGCTCGGATTTCCTGATTTATGGAATTGACAAGGACTGGATAAAGGCGAATGAGAAGCTGCTCATGCACACCGACGAGCGGGAGCTGTTCCGCACGGTACGCGCGTTCGGCGGCTTCATAGTTCACGCGCACCCGTTCCGCGGCGACCCTTATATACACCACATCAGCCTTTACCCCGACGACATCGACGCGGTCGAGGTGATAAACGCCAGCCACAACCCCAACAACTTTTACAACCGCCGCGCGGAAATTTACGCGGATATGTACGGGCTGCCGAAAACGGGCGGTTCGGACTCCCACCACCTTGACAGGCTGTTCGGCGGCGGGATCGAGGTGCCCGAGCCGATAAACACACCCGAGGACTATCTGAGGCAGATAAGAAACGGCACGGTTGTGCCGAGGGAGAGAACGCTCCCGTTATTTTAAAAAACTGAACGGGCAGCCTTTCCGCTGCCCATTCTTTGTTATGTTCATCAAATGCTTGCCGAGTAGTTCGGAGCTTCCTTTGTGATGTAGATATCGTGAGGGTGGGATTCCTTCAGACCCGCGCCTGTTATGCGGACAAATTCCGCTCTTTCCTGAAGCTCGGGGATAGTCGGGCAGCCGCAGTAGCCCATACCGCTTCTGATACCGCCGACAAGCTGGAATACGGTGTCCGCAACGCTTCCCTTGTAGGGAACGCGTCCCTCGACGCCCTCGGGAACAAGCTTCTTGTTCTTGTCCTGGAAATATCTGTCCGCAGAGCCCTTCTTCATTGCCGCAAGAGAGCCCATGCCGCGGTAAACCTTGAAGCTTCTGCCCTGATAAATTTCAACATCGCCGGGAGCCTCCTCGCAGCCTGCCAGCAGGGAGCCGAGCATAACTACGTTAGCGCCTGCCGCGAGAGCCTTTACGATATCGCCGGAATACTTGATACCGCCGTCCGCAATAACGGGAACGCCGTACTTTGCCGCCGCGCACGCGCAGTCGTAAACCGCGGTGATCTGCGGAACGCCGATACCCGCAACTATACGGGTCGTACAGATGGAACCGGGGCCGATACCTACCTTAACGGCGTCTGCGCCCGCCTTGATGAGATCCTCTGCCGCCGCCGCTGTCGCTACGTTGCCCGCGATAACGGGGATATCGGGGAACGCGGTCTTGATCTTGTCGAGGGTTGTCATTATGTTCTTGCTGTGACCGTGCGCCGAGTCGAGGACGAGCACGTCGACCTGTGCCTTGATGAGCGCGCTTGCTCTGTCAAGGACATCGGGGGTGATACCGATCGCGGCGCCGCAGAGAAGTCTGCCGCTCTTGTCGCGCGCGGTGTTCGGATACTGAACGGACTTTTCGATATCC
>CAMERU010000126.1 GCA_945935925.1 uncultured Clostridia bacterium
CTTTAAATATTTCGGCTCGCGCGGATTAATCTCGATTTTCTCGCGGATACGGCGGATATGCACCATCACCGTATTCTCCACCGCATAAGCCGTTTCGTTCCATACTCTCTCGTAAATTTCCTCCGCGGAGAACACCCTGCCCGCGTTGGACATGAGCAGCTCCACGATCTTATATTCCTTTGCGGTGAGCTTCACCGCCACCCCGTCGACATAAAGCCCGTGCTCCCTGCTGTTGAGCGTGAGCCCGCCAAGCCTTATCTCACCGCCCGACGGACGGCTCGTATGATCTCCCAGCGACATATACCGCCGCAGCTGGCTTTTCACCCTTGCGACAAGCTCGGGCGGCGAAAACGGCTTTGTGACGTAATCGTCCGCCCCGACCGAAAGCCCAAGCACCTTGTCGCTCTCCTCCGTCTTTGCAGACAGCATTATTATGGGAATATTCCGCTCTGTGCGTATCTTTATGGTTGCGGAAAGCCCGTCCAGCTTCGGCATCATTATGTCGAGAATGATAAGATGTATCTCGTTTTCCGACAGCCTTTCCACCGCCTCAAGCCCGTTGTATGCCTTAACGGTTTCTATTCCCTCGTATTCCAGCAGCTTTGATATCGCGCTGACGATCTCCCGGTCATCATCGACCACAAGAACGCGCTGTGTCATAATATTTTCCCTCCTTGAGCATATTGTATCATGCCATTCTTATGAAAATTTGAATATAAAACTTACAAAATTCTTAAACATAAATTCTCTGATATAAACAGCGCTCCCCGCGAGAAAATAAAAACAAGGAGCTGATGCTATGAAAAAATTTCTTGCGGCGGCACTTGCGCTTACAGTCAGCGCCGCGTCGTTTTCGCAATATGACGGGCTTTATGAAGCCGACAACACAAAAATCGCCTACGGAATGGGCGTTCAGACCGACAGCGAAAACCGCCCGCTCGGAGCGACAGACGCGCAGAGAAAGTACGGGGATAAAGGTGCGCTGTTTATCGGGGACAGCGGCGTAAAGCGGCTGTGGCTGACGTTCGACGAGGGGTATGAAAACGGATATACCGCCGAGATACTTGATACGCTGAAGGAAAAGGACGTCCGCGCGGTGTTCTTTGTGACGTATGACTACGCCGAAAAAAATCCCGCGCTTATCCGACGAATGATAGACGAGGGACACACCGTCGGCAACCACACGTTCAGCCACCCGTCACTTCCCGACTGCTCCCCCGACGAGCTTTACAACGAGCTGTCACAGCTGCATAATTATATCCGTGAGGAATTTGACTACGAAATGTACGTCATGCGCCCGCCAATGGGCGAGTTTTCCGAAAGGGTGCTGAAATGCGCCGCCGATATGGGCTACACCACCGTGCTGTGGAGCTTCGCCTACCCCGACTGGGACGTGAACGCTCAGCCCGAAAAGAGCGCGGCATTCGACAAGATAACCTCAAAAACGCATAACGGCGCGATATACCTGCTCCACGCGGTATCCGAAACCAACGCCGCTATACTCGGCGACGTCATCGACTGGTGGAAAAACGACGGGTATATCATAACGCCCATGTGATACCAAAAAGGAACCCGCGCGCGGGTTCCCAATACATTTTTACTGCGTACAGTGGGCGCGATCGGGTCACTCGCCGCTTTCCGCGCTGAGCTGCTCCGCTATCTCGGAAAACACCTGCGCAGTGCGCGCCGACGGGCGCTCGAAGCAGCGCGACGTGACAAACACGACCTGCGCGCCGCCGTTTATCATGGCGGCAACGCTCTCGTCCGCGGCAAGCGCCGCATAGTCAAGCGCGCTGTCCGCGACGATGTATTCGGGGGTCAATTCCCCGACAGGGGGAGCGTAGCCGCTTTCCTTGCAGAGGTTTTCTCCGCAGAGGGACAGTACCGCGCTTTCAAACGTGTCCGCCCCCGCGAGCGTGCATTTCCCCGTTACATAAACGAAGCTTCCGAGGGTTACCCCCGAAGCGGCGCTCTCCAGCGTACTGCGCGCGTTATTTCCCGCCTCGGCGGCGCGCTCCGTTTCCTTTTCGGAGTTATTGAGCTCCTTTCCATAAAACGCCATCGCAATGTCGCGGTACAGCGCCGAAAAGCCCTCCATGCTGTCGGGCGGGTCAAGGCGCAGCACCGTTATTCCCGCGGCGGAAAGCTCGTAATGCTCGCGCTCGGAAAGCGCCGTCAGCGTGAACACCGCGTCGGGCGAAAGCTCCTTTATCCTGTCGATATCGGGGTTCTCGGCGCTGCCGACCGACGGCGCGGAAATATCCACGGGATAGTCGCAGTAGCTGCTTATCCCGACGATCCTGTCCGAAAAACCAAGCTCCGCGAGTATTTCGGTAACGGCGGGCGAAAGGCTCACCGCGCGCTCAACGGGCTGTTCCAGCTCCTCATCACAGACGGTGACGGGGAACGCCGCCGCATTGCCGCTTTCGGAGCTTGTCCCCGAAACGGTGAGCTCGGACGGGAGCGACGACTCCTCGCCCTTGTAACAGCCCGCGAGCAGCAGCGCCGCGCATATTACCGCCGCAAAAAATCGTTTCTTCATACCCTCTCCAAATCAATAATCCATGCCGAGCGCTATCCTGCCGACAAGCCAATCGACGAACTGCCTTGCTATCCTCGGCGAACGCCCGCCGCGCTTGAGCGCGAAACGCTCCGCCGCCGCGAAAAGCTTCTCCTCGCCGATGTCGATATCTCTGTCCTCGGCAAGCTGGCGCACGATATCGAGAAATCCTGCCTTGTCGGGCTTGATGAACGTTATGAAAAGCCCGAACCTGTCCGCCAGCGACATACTCTCGTCGATAGCGTCCGCGCCGCTTATCTCTCGCTCCGCCGCGGATTCCTTGATTATCTTGCGGCGGTTGGTCGTCGCGTAAATAAGTATATTGTCGGGACGCGCCGAAAGCGAGCCCTCAAGCACCGCCTTGAGTATTCCGAAGCGGTCGTCGTTCTCCGCAAAGGTGAGATCGTCTATCGTAACGATAAAATGCAGCGGAATGTCCTTCAGCCGCCTGAACAGCGCGGGCAGAGCCGCAATGTCGTTCTTCGCGACCTCCACCATGCGTAAGCCCTCGTATTCGTTAAGTATCGCCTTTACCGTGCTCGACTTGCCCGTGCCCCTGTCGCCGTACAGCAGCACGTTCTGCGCAGGCTGCCCGTTTAAGAAGCATATCGTGTTCTCTACCACCTGCTTACGCTGCACCGTGTAATTTTTAAGGTCGGTCAGACGTATCGGGTCGGTATTTTCTATCGGGTGCAGTTCCCCGTCATAGGTGAACGCCTTGTACCGGGCGAAAATACCGCTGCCGTGCTTCGCGGCAAATTCGATGAAATACTGCGCGTTGTAGTCAAAGCCGCCCTCCGCAAAATCGGGCAGCGAATTGAACCCCTCGTCGTTATACGCCTTTGCAAGCTCGCTCTTTAGCGCCCCGGAGGAATACGCCGCAAGGCTTCTCATGACCTTGAGGTCGCACTCCACAGCGTTTATCCGCAATTCGTCGGCGTTCCCCGCGCAGGCGGAAATGAGCGGCGATTCCGAGAAAATCAGCATATCGCGCAGATAGCCGCCGAGCGTTTTCCCCGAGAGAAGAAGCTCGCTGCACAGCCGCGAATAGCCCTCGTAGCTTTTGGTGCGGGATTTCCCGCCGAGCATCGAGAACGCCACGAGCACGGGGTCGTCCTTAACATTGAACGCGCATAGACCTGCAATTTTCTGTCTGAAGCTTTCCATTTTGTTACTCTCCTTGTTTCATTTGTTCATTATATATCTGTTCGATCAGCCTGTCGAGGTCGTCGAGCGTTTCAAGTGTTCCGCAGAGGTTTCTGAACCTCGCCGCGCCCTGCATTCCCTTGAGATACCACCCCGCGGGACGGCGCGCTTCCTTCATGCCGATCCTCTCGCCCTTGTCCGCGACGATAAGCCCGATATGCCGCCGCATTATTTCAAGCCGTTCCCCGGGTGTCGGGTCGGGGCATATCTCCCTGCCCTCAAAATAATCCCTTATCTGCCCGAAAAGCCACGGTCTGCCGTAGCTCCCGCGCCCTATCATAACAAGGTCGCAGCCCGTCATGCGATACATCTCCGCACAGCTTTCGGGGGAATCAACGTCGCCGTTTCCTATCACGGGGATACTCACCGCTTCCTTTACCGCGCGGATAATTTCCCAATCCGCCCTGCCCGAGTAAAGCTGCTCGCGCGTCCGCCCGTGCACCGTCACTGCCGCCGCACCGTTTTCCTCGGCTATCCGCGCCATTTCAACGGCGTTCACCGAGCCGCTGTCCCAGCCCGCGCGTATCTTCACCGTGACGGGAATATCCGTCGCCTCCGCAGCCGCCTTAACGCACTCCCCGAACAGCTTCGGGGTTTTCATAAGCGCGCTCCCCGCGCCGCCGCCCGTTATTTTCGGCATGGGGCAGCCCGCGTTGATATCTATTATGTCGGGGCGGTATTGCTCCGCTATCTTAACCGCCTGCGCAAAAAATTCCGGCTCCGCGCCGAAAAGCTGCACCGCCATCGGGCGCTCGCCCTCCGTCACCGTCAACAGCTCGGCGGTCTTTTTGTCGGAATAGCACAGCCCCTTGCAGCTTGCCATTTCTCCCACGCAGTAAGCCGCGTCGTATTCCTTTGCCATGAGCCTGTAAGCCCTGTCCGCAACGCTCGCCATGGGCGCAAGCGCGGCGGTCTTTTCTATCTTTACTTTGCCTATATAAATATATTCCAAGCCTTGTATCCTTTCGGGAAAAAGTGCCGCTTTGCGCGGAAAATCGCCGCAGGCGCACACTTTTCATCATATTTTCACCTTATATTGTATCACAAAACCCAAATACGTTCAAGTGATTATTGTAATTTTCATAAAAATATGTTATAATTGAAAATGACTTCGGGTAACAACAAAATTCAACAGAGGTAATTATGGCTGAAAGAACGAAAAAGGCGGCTGCGGGCTCCGCGCGCGTCGGGCTGCTGGACGAATTAAGAGGCTTTGCGATAATCTGCATGGTGGTTTACCATGCGATGTACGACCTGAAATTTATTTTCGGGGTGGACGTTCCCATATTCTTTGACGGGTGGTTCGATATTATCCGCGATATTTTCGCGGGGCTGTTCATTTTCATTTCGGGAACAGTCTGCCGCTATTCCTCAAACAACCTTAAACGCGGCGCGCAGTGCTTCTTTATCGGTATGATAATGACCTTCGTCATGCCGTTCTTCACCGGCGGGACGATCATGTTCGGAATACTCCATTTCCTCGGCATATCCATGATGATATTCGGGCTGGGCGAGAAGGTTTTCGACCTGCTCCCCGCGACCGTCGGGATAATCGTCTGCGCGATACTGTTCATACTCACATGGAACGTTCAGAGCGGCTACATAGGCATTGGCGGGCTGTTTGAGCTTTCCCTGCCGTCAAAGGCTTACGAGGTGGGAGTGCTGTTCCCGCTCGGGCTGCATAACAGCAGCTTCTATTCGGCGGATTATTTTCCGATGCTGCCGTGGTTCTTCCTGTTTATCGCGGGCAGCTATTTCGGCATCTGGGCAAAGCGCGGCGCGCTCCCCAAATTCTTCTACCCGACCCATTTCAAATGGCTCGCGACCGTCGGGAGATACACGATATGGATATATGTTCTCCATCAGCCCGTCATTTATCTCATATTCTCTCTAATTTTCCGCTGAGCGGCATAATTAACGGCATAAATTGTCCCCAAAAAGCACTTGCTTTATTTGACGGAATGTGTTATAATTACTTTTACGACTTCACCCGTGCAGTCTGCACCCAATGACATATAAATAAATATAGTATAGAAGAAAGGATAAGCAGAATGGCAGAAAATACAAATAAAACCAAAGAAAAAAACAACGTCCTGCCCGCGATAGCGCTTCGCGGTCTGGTAGTTTTCCCGTCCATGGTGCTGCATTTTGACGTCGGCAGAGAGCGCTCCGTAAAGGCGCTGAAGGCAGCCGCCGAAAACGACGGGCATATTTTCCTTGTAGCACAGAAGGACCCCTCCGAAACAGACCCCTCCCCCGATGATATATATTCCGTGGGAGTTATCGCCGATATACGGCAGCTGCTCACCACCCCCGACGGCTCGACGCGCGTTCTTGTAGAGGGAAT
>CAMERU010000127.1 GCA_945935925.1 uncultured Clostridia bacterium
CGTCATGGTCTGTATATACCGAATATGGCGGGTTTGTTCCTCGATACGTACTGCAAGGTCCTTTCGTAAACTCTCAAGTTCGAGAATACGACAGATCCTCGAAATCATTACATTCACTACAAACGGCTTGGTTATGAAGTCCATCGCCCCCTTTTCAAGGCAAAGGCTCTCCGTCTTAGGGTCGTTATCGGCAGTAAGAAAAACGATAGGGATATCCCTGTGTTCGGGATTATCGCGTATTCTCGCCATAACATCAAATCCGTCCATATCAGGCATATTGATGTCCAGCATGATAAGGTCGCAGGTGTTGTTCTGAAGGAACTTTAATGCTTGTCCTCCCGAAATTACCGCGGTTACCTTAAAAAAATCGGAAAGCACATTTTTGGCAGTGGCGAGACTTGTTTTATCGTCATCAACGATTAGTATGTGATACATTGTGTCACCTTATTTCCTAATAAACAGTATTCCAAATGTGTTCGGACCGCAGTTGCTTGAAACAGTAGCGGACGCTTTGGTGACTGTCAGATTATCGAACAAATATACTTTTGCAACTTCCTTTTTAATGAAATCGATCATCTTCGTGCTGCACCCGGCGTGAGTAATATATGCCGACTTTCTATCGATATTTTTTGATTTTCGGAGTGTTCGCTTAATGTAACTTATGCAGGCTTTTTTGTAGTTGCCGCGCGTTACCGATTTCAGTACCAGCGCGCCGTCTTTCATTTCAAGAATGGGGTGAATATCAAACGCAGTGCAAATCTTCTTGACCTTTTCAGACACCTTGCCGTTTCGGTAGAGATAGTCCACGCTCTCCGCAATAAATCCGGTGGAAACTTTGCCTTTCAGCACTTCAAGAGCAGCGAGGATTTCGTCCACCGAAGCCCCGCTCTCCGCCATTTCTCCCGCTCTCACCACCATATGTCCCAACCCGGACGAAAGATGCCACGAATCGAACAGGTGAATACGGCGAACATATTCCGCGTCCATTCCGTCAAGCGCTTTCTGCGCGTTCTGAAGAGCAAGGCTTATTTTGCTGCTGATCGTCACCAGAATGACCTCGTCATATTCTTCGAGATTATTCTCAAATACTTCCCTGTACGTTTCGGGCGACGGAGCCATTGAAAGCGCCTTTTTACCGCCTTTTACGATGTATTCGATAAGGTTTTCCGAGCTGATTTCGCTTGTATCGGCAAACACTCCGCGGTCGGTTTCTACCGAGAAATAGACAATATCAACATTGTGCTCCAAAAACCATGTTCTCGGCAGGTCGCACACACATTCAGCCACGATTTTGACCTTCTGTTTAACCTGTTCACCCATTCTCGGCACCGCCTTTCAGTTTGTCTGCGATACTATCTGCCTTGCTGCAAGCCCCGTCATACTCAAAGTCCTCTGCAAGGTCGCTGACCTCGGCAAACAGCGGCTCGAGCGCAAGCCCGCCGCAGGATTTGCCCGCCGCGTCTTTACACAGTTCAACAATTGCATCACCGTCAAAATCTCCGCATGCACAACGGATTTTTTCAATCAGGCTTTCGACTTCCTCGATAGTAATTTCAGTGAGCAGTTCCGGCGGTATATCGTTCTGTGCAGAACACTCCGTCTTTTGCGGCTTCTGCTTTGCGAGATACTCCGCACCGAGCGAAGCTACTTCCTCGTACATTTGAAGCAAGGATGCGTTCTTCTCCTCTATCGGTTTGTAGTCCCCCGCCTTGCCCGCAAGCTCCAGCTCCTTAGCAAGCTCGGAGAGCGTTTTCGAGCCGATAGTAAGCGAGGTGCTTTTCAGTGCGTGAACTTCGATAACGTAATTCTTCCACGACTTTGCATCAAAAAGCTCCTGAATATATTTACGCTTTTGCCTGCTTTTCGTAACATACATTTCGAGAATTTCAAGATATGCCTCCACATCGCCGCCCGTATAGAATACGCCTGCTTCGGGGCTGAACATATCGTTTTCGGTACTGCCGTCGGTAAGTGCAACCTTGCGTATCTCCTCGGTGAATTGTGCGTCCGATGTCGGTAATTTTATAAGCTCGTCGGGCAGCCAGGATTTTAGCGTTCTATCCAAAGCGGTCAATTCGATCGGCTTTGCGATAAAATCGTTCATTCCCGCTTCAATAAATGTTTCACGCGCCCCGTTTATCGCATTTGCCGTGAGCGCGATGATGGGAAGTTTTTTGTAGTAATCACCCTCCATATTGCGGATGATCCTCGTCGCCTCGACACCATCTATCTCGGGCATCATATGATCCATGAAAACAATGTGGAAATCCTTTGAGCGCAGCAGTGTAAAGGCTGTTTTTGCGCAGTCTGCCGTGATAACCTGCATATTATACGGACGCATAAGACCTGCCGCCACCTTGAGGTTAATTGGGTTGTCGTCCACGATAAGAACTCGCGCTTTAGGTGCGGTAAAGCGAATTGTGGTATTCCTGCGTTCGCCGAGGTTTGTGACAATGTTGTCATGGTTGAACGCCGAGGCTACTGATAAGATGTAGAACGGCTTGAACATACATTTGATCGTGCCCGGCAGTTCAATTGCATTAAGCCTGTCCTGAATAACAATAACTTCCATTTTCCCAGACTGACTGATAAGAAATTCGCTGTTTGGTATGTATTCTTCTTTGAGAACAAAAATGTGCGTGAAATTTCCTTCGGTAACTGCTTTTTTCAAGTCCTCCATTGAAGCAAAAATTTGAATATCCGTATGCAGCTTGTCCTTGAGTTCGCTGATAAGCTGTATGTATTCGCTTGCGATGCGCGGGTGGTCGTACTTGGAGAAGTCTATATATCCCGCCGCACGGATCTTCTCCGCGTTCTTTATTGAAATGAACGGCTCGGGATTGCTGACCTTGAGGGGAATAACGAATTTAAATTCCGAGCCCTTGCCATACTCGCTGGTGACATTTATGAAACCGCCCATCTGCGAGATCAGCAGCTTGGAAATGGCAAGGCCAAGCCCCGTACCTTCTACGGAGCGATTTTTCTTCGTATCCACCTGCTGAAAACTGGAGAATATTTTCTCCAGATCTGCTTCGGAGATACCGATTCCCGTATCCGATACCGATACCGAGAGGTTGATACCATAGTCGTGCTTCGTTTGCGATACATTGATAGAAATACAGCCCTCGCGCGTGTACTTGATCGCATTTGTCACCAGATTGACGAACACCTGACGAATGCGAATCTCGTCGCCTACCAGTCCCACAGGGATATCGGGGTCTGCATGGAAGATGATTTCCAGCTTCTTGTCACCCTTTCGGGTAACTGCCATATTTATGACGTCATTGATCGTTGAAGCGATGTTAAAGGTGTCCTCGATAAGCTCCATCTTGCCGGATTCGATTTTTGAGAAGTCGAGTATGTCATTGATAATGGCAAGCAGGCTCCGCCCCGAATTCTGGATATTGAAGCAGTTCTCCTGAACGGTTTCGCTGATGTCACGCTCGCGGAGAATAAGCTCCGTCATTCCGATGATCGCATTCATCGGGGTGCGGATCTCGTGGCTCATATTTGCGAGGAAATTACTCTTGGAACTGTTTGCAGCCTCTGCCTCAGCCAATACCTCCTTGAGTGCGGCAGTGCGGTTTGAAAGATACTTGGTAATATATCCGCCGAGGACGGCAAAGCAGGACAGAATAAGCAGCGTCAGCACAGTTTCCGGAATAACCTTGAACGAAAATCTGTGGTAGAAGATTTTTGTTAACAATCCGGGTGCCGTTCCCACAAAACACAGGACAGTAGTAATCAAATAGAAACGCCTGCTTTCGTACAGCGATGCAATTACGATCGGAGCAAAAAAAGCGCTGTATACGATAAAGAAATCGAAGTGCGAATAGGTAACGCTTGTCATCGTCATCAGCAGTGCCACCATCAGCACATTTTTTTCCTTGTAGATGTTGATCTTGAACAGTATCAGGATCAATCTGCTCAAGAACAGTGTGCCGAAGTTAAAAGCTGAAGTTAAAACGAGGTATCGGAAAAACATCCAATACGCCCCGCCATTCTGATACGCGGGATCTCCCGTCTTGTAAAAGACAATGTTCGTAACAATCTCAATCAGGAATATAGACACCGTCAAGAACCATTGGGTGTTTCTTAACAATTTGTTGCATCGGCGCAGGTTTTCTTCGGATTGAGTGATCGAATTCATATCGCTTCTCCTGTTCTACAAATTAAGCATGGTATCATTTTAATTATAATGCATTTCTTTCCATTTGTAAAGTGAATTATCAAATTTTACGAAAATTTAAGGAACACCGCATAAATATTTTCGTTCGATTGCGCACAATCTTTGTGCGGCGTTGCCTTATATTTTTTTGAAAAGCATTTTGATATTGTCAATATCCCTTGACACATTATCTACACGAAATCCATAATTTCTCGGGAATCATTTCGGGCGCAGCCGTCAGGCTGCCGAAACGAGCAAAGCATAATATCTTCTGCGTTTGACAGCGGGCGGAAGTCCACTGTTAGCAGAGCATATCCTGCGGTTGTTCCAACAGCTCATATCGGAAACAGCATTTAGTATGATCGCATAAAAATGGGCGGACATTTCTGCCCGCCCGAATTTATGCCATTGATATTGTATTACTTACCGGAAACTATCTTTTTCAGAATAGCTGCAGCGTCATTAGCGGTAATATTACCATCTCCGTCATAGTCAGCCACATCGGGATTTGCACCAGTTTCAAGCTCAACAATGTGCTTGAGTATCGCCGAAATATCATAAGCGTTCAAGATACCGTCGTTGTTCATATCGCCGGCAAGATCGCTCTTCTCACAGATCATTAAGATATATTCGCCGTTTTCGGTGACGTCAGGCAGGATAACCTTGCCGTCATTGTCGATCTTTGCACATTTAACAAATACCGGCTTGCCGTTTTCATACTTGTACAGGTTAGCGAACCTGTCGGAGTTTGCCTTATTGAATGCTAAGCTTAACCCCGAAGGAATGCCTGTGTCATTTATTGAGAAATGAATACCAATTACACCGCGCAGAGTTTCGGAAACCGTTTTGTAAATCTTAGTTACCGAAAGGTTTGCCGAAGCAGAGTCCGTCATATCTGCGCCGTCGGATATCCAGCTCTTTTCAGAGTCGACTACGAATGTGACCTTAACGTCGTGCTCGTTGATTGCATTGATAACACCGGCAGGAACGATCGTATTGCCGTTCAGCACTATAGTTACCTTAGTACCTTTCAAAAGCTTTCCGATATATTCCTCAATTTCCGTCCATGTCATTTTATAACCGTCAATAGAGGGAAGATTTATATTTGTAATAATAGGTCCTGTGGGCTGAGGGCTGTTCCTTACAACGGAAATTCTCTGAACAACGCTCTTTCCGCCGTAGGTTATTGTTACGGAAGTATCGCCGAGTGAGAGTACGTCCTTGTCAAAGGTGAACTTGTCTGCGGTCGCCGCGCTGTATACCACGTTCTCGGTAGTGTTGTTGTCATAATGCAGGGTGATAACAAGACCGCTCGGATTGAAAGACGCACCATCGATATATTTTGTCTTGGGCTGTGCCTTTACTGTAATGCTGTCAAGCTGCTTCTCGGCAACTGTTACCGTCTGCGTTGTTGTCTTGCCGCCGTAAGTTATGGTTACGGAAGTATCTCCAAGGGCAAGTTCTTCCTTATCAAATGTGAATTTGCCTGCGGTCGTTGCATTGTACGCCACGTTCTCTGTGTCGCCGTTGTCGTAGGTAAGCGTGATTTCAAGACCTGTCGGGTCGAAGGTGTTGCCCTCGATATATTTTACCTTGGTCGGTGCGGTCTTGACCGCTATTTTGTCAAGGGACTTCGCAGCAACAGTAACCGTCTGTGTCGCAGTCTTGCCGCCATAGGTAATTGTTACGGTAGTATCGCCGAGCGCAAGAACTTCCTTATCAAACGAGAAATCGCCTGCGGTCGTTGAATTGTACGCCACGTCCTCGGTGTCGCCGTTGTCGTAGGTCAGCTCAATTACAAGCCCTGTCGGGTCGAAAGCGTTGCCCTCGGTATAATCGTTCTTGGTGGGATTGGTCTTGACTGCTATGCTCGAAAGCTTCTTTGCCGCAGCAATGAACGTCAGAGGAACACTCTTGCCGCCGTAGGAGATGTTT
>CAMERU010000128.1 GCA_945935925.1 uncultured Clostridia bacterium
GAAGTGCCACATGAGCGTCGTTCTTGATCAGCACGGAGGAACGCTCGGTATCGTTACGATGGAGGATCTGCTTGAGGAGCTCGTTGGGGAGATATGGGACGAGAGCGACGAGGTTAAAAGCCCCGTCACCGCCGTAAGCGACTCGGAATTTGAAGTGTACGGAGATGTTTCGCTGAACAGTCTGCGCCGCTATCTTGCCAACCGTGACATCAGCATAGATATCCAAAGCGAGGCGCACACAGTCGCGGGCTGGGTGCTTGAGCTGTTCGGGAATATCCCGAAAAACGGCGACGTAGCCGAAACGGAAGATCTCACCGTAACGGTGCTTGAGGCGGCAAATCTGCGCGTGAACAAGGTGCGCTTCAAGCTCAAGGAAAAGTCCGGGGAAGAAGAATAACTCATGAAAAGCTTTTATATCCTGCTCGCCGTTATTTCGGGGGCATATCTTGCGGTACAGCTTGCCGTGTGGCTGTTTTTCGGGAAGGCGCTTTTCCCGTCGGCGGGCGAGCTTTTCACCGAAAGGAAAAGCCGCGTTGAATGGCAGACGGTATTCCCGAAAAACCTGCTGCGGCTGGTGGTGTTCGTGTTCGTCGGCTCGGTCATCGGGCTGCTGCTGGACTGCGCGGGAATTGCGGGGTGGATAACGCTGCCGCTGGCGGTGATAGGCGCGCTGGCGTTCAATTTCATGTTAAGCACCGTGCTCGCGCCGCTGTATTTCAGGCTGATAAAAAGCGGAGAGCCGCGCCCCGAGGAGCTTGAGGGAATGAGCGGTAAGGTCACCGAGGGCATTTACCCAGAGGGCTACGGCACAATAAGCGTTCGGCACGGCAAGCGCCGGTACAGCTTCAATGCGGTGTCCGCCAACGGCAGGGAGCTGCCCGAGGGGGTCGAAATTATTGTGATATACTGTCAGGACGGTCTGTGCTTCGTCGAAAGCGAAGAGCATTTCTACGATATCCTTTTCGAGAGCGGGCGGGGTACCCCCGCCGTCAATACGGACGAATGAACCTTTTTCTCGGGCGGAGTTATAAACTATTTCCAATGATTAAGAGTAGGTAATACCGCTTCCATATGTGCCCTGACCTGCTCCGCAGGCCATTCTTCATTAGCAAAATGCTCCACACAAAAATCGATCAATTGTTCCTTGCTTGTATAATTGAATTTGCCATCTGTGTAGCACCACTTGCAATAATCCTCATTGAAATCGCCATTCGGTTCTTTACTTGTTGACAAATCATCAAGCGGCATTCCGCAGCACTGACATATCAGCTGCCTCGGTTGACCCAGAAGAGTATTGATAGATACATCAAACACCTTTGATAACAGCTTCAATGTATCGGTATTAGGAACAGTATCTCCGTTTTCCCAACGCGATACAGCCTGTCTTGTAACCATTACTTTTTGTGCAAGGTCTTCCTGTGACAATCCATTTTTTGTACGAAGTTCTAAAATGATATCTTTTGTTTCCATTGTTTTTCACCTCTGAATATAAGTATAACATTCTGTTTGCGTTTAGTCAAGCAACTCGCTGTTGCTAATAATAAAAATCCGCTTTTGATTTTCATGCCAAAAGCGGATTTTATTTTACCTATTGTGCGGGTGTTTTTCGCTCCGGTCAGACCTTTGATGTCATGCTCTCTCGCATTTTCCTAAAGTTCCATGCGTCACGGGCGGAGTTTTTCGGTATTTCCGTAAGGAAATCAAAATCCCATCAGGGGATTTTGAGAAAAACTCTGCTTGACGCCCGTAAATTACAAGGCGCTTCAGTCAGACTTTCGATGTCATGCTCTCTCGCATCTTCCTAAAGTTCCATGCGTCACGGCACATATCCTCTATCCCCAGCTCTGCTTTCCAGCCAAGCTCCTTTTCCGCAAGCGACGGGTCGGAATAGGTCGTCGCCGCGTCACCGGGGCGGCGCGCACCTATGGTGTAACCGAGGTCGATACCGTTCACGCGCTCGAATGTGTCGAGTATCTCCTTTACGGAGTAGCCGTTGCCCGTTCCGAGGTTGTACGCGGGACAGCCGCCGTCAAGGGCGCGTGCCTTTCTTACCGCGGCAACGTGACCCTTTGCAAGATCCACAACGTGGATATAATCCCTTACGCAGCTCCCGTCGGGGGTGGGGTAATCGTCGCCCGCAACTTCAAGCTTGTCGCGCTTGCCCGCAGCCTTGTCGAGAACGATAGGCATAAGGTTATTCGGGATACCGTTGGGATCCTCGCCGATAAGCCCGCTGCTGTGCGCGCCGACAGGGTTGAAATAACGCAGGAGTATCATTGTCCACCTGTTGTCAGCGTTGTACATTTCGCGGCAGAGGTTCTCTATGATGAGCTTGGTGCTGCCGTAGGGGTTTATCGCGCACAGCGGGAAATCCTCCTTAACGGGCACCGTTTCGGGTATTCCATAAACCGTCGCGGAGGAGCTGAAAACAAACTTTGTGCAGCCGTATTTCTTCATTGTTTCAAGAATATTGAACGTTCCGCGCAGATTGTTGGAATAATACATCAGCGGCTTGGAAACGCTCTCGGGAACGCACTTGTAGCCCGCAAAGTGTATCACCTGCTCGATATCGTTCTCGGCAAATATCCTGTCCACCGCAGCAATATCCAGCATATCGGCTTCGTAAAATCTGAAATCCCTGCCGGTTATCTTCCTTATACCGTCAAGCGCCAACGCGTTGGAATTGTAAAAGTTATCCATAACCACTATATCTTCCCCCGCACCGAGCAGCTCCACGCAGGTGTGCGATCCGATAAATCCGGCTCCGCCGGTCACTAAAATTGCCATAGCCATATCCTCCGAAAACATGATCAAGTCGGTGATGAAAACGACTCCATAATATCATTATACTCCTTTTTTTCCGCCGTGTCAATCACCCTTGAAATATTTTTTAGGACAATTAGGTTATTTTTCAAGCCTTATAAATTCGCTCCCCGCTGCGATAACGCCTCTGCCTGCAACACCGAGCGACGACCACTCGTCCGCGTTGCAGACTATCATCGGCGTAACAAGGCTGTACCCCGCCCCGCGCACCGCCTCCATGTCAAACGAGATCAGCAGGTCGCCGCGGTCTGTGCGCTGACCTTCCGAAACGTGCGGCACAAAATAGCCCTCGCCGAGCTTCACCGTGTCTATCCCTATATGAATCAGCAGCTCCGCGCCGCCGTCCGTTTCAAGCGTTATCGCGTGCCCGTGCCCGAGGATCTGCAGCACCTTCCCGCTGCACGGCGAATACAGCTTTCCCTCCGACGGGTCTATCGCTGCGCCGTCGCCGAGCACTTTCTGCGAAAACGCCTCGTCCGCAACGTTTTCAAGCGGAACCACCGTCCCGTTCATGTGTGCATACAGCACCTCGCTGTGCAGCGCCCTGTCTGCTTCGGCAGCCTCGGCAAGCTCGTTTTCCTCCGTCCCCGCGGGCGGGATATCGTTTTCGTCCCGCCCCTCTCTCATATATTCGTCCAGTGCGGACTTTATCACCGATACCTGCGGGCCGTAAACTATCTGAACGCCGTTACCCCTGCGGATAACTCCCGAAGCGCCGCTCTGCTTCAATAAAGCTTCGTCCACGAGCGAAGCGTCCGCAACGGTAACGCGCAGCCTAGTAGCGCAGCAGTCTATATCCGAAATATTGCCCCTGCCGCCCAGCCCGCGCAGTATCAGCGGGCTGACGTCGTTCTTCTTTTTTGACTGCATATCCTTTCGGGTGTAGAGCTTGGTTTCCTCGTTGTCAGCCTCGCGACCGGGCGTTTTCAAATTCAGCTTCGTTATCATGAAATAGAACACGAAATAATATATCACCGCGTAAATCAGCCCGATAATTACTATCCATATCCAGCCCGTCTTTGCGTTGCCCTGCAAGACTCCGAACAGCACAAGGTCTATCGCTCCGCCCGAAAAAGTCATGCCAACTCCGACATTCAGTATATGCATAAGCATATACGACAGACCCGCGAGCACGCAGTGAACACCGTACATAAGCGGCGCGACAAACAGGAACGTAAACTCAAGCGGCTCGGTTATTCCCGTTATCGCGGAGGTAAGCGCCGCAGACAGCAGCAGACCGCCCACCGCCTTTTTCTTTTCGGGCTTAGCGGCGCGGTACATTGCGAACGCCGCAGCAGGCAGCCCGAATATCATGAACGGGAATTTGCCCGCCATGAACCTTGTCGCCGAGGAGGAAAAATGCTCCGTCGAACGCGAGGCGAGCTCCGCGAAAAAAATATTCTGCGCGCCCGTAACGACTGTCCCGTCGACGACCGCCGAGCCGCCGAGCTCTGTCTGCCAGAACGGCATATAGAACACATGATGCAGTCCGAACGGTATCAGCGCGCGCTCGATGACGCCGTATATCCATGTCCCCGCATAACCCGACTCCAGCACAAGCGTTCCGAGCGCGGATATCCCCCGCTGAACGACAGGCCACACGAAGAACATCAGAACGCCGACCGCAAGGAAAACAACGCTGCAAATTATCGGTACGAACCTTGTCCCCCCGAAAAAGGACAAAACCTGCGGGAGCTGTATATTGTAAAACCTGTTGTGTAGCGCTGCCGTGCCCAGCCCGACTATAATGCCACCGAAAACGCCCATTTGCAGCGTCGTTATCCCGAGGACATTTGCCGTTGAATTAACGGGCAGCGCCGCAATGCCGCCGCTTGCGGTTATCATTGCGGATATTGCCGTATTCATTATGAGGTAGGCGATCGCGCCCGACAGCGCCGCGACCTCCTTTTCCTGCTTTGCCATTCCGATAGCAACGCCCATTGCAAACAGCAGCGCAAGGTTGTCGAAAACGGCGCTGCCCGTCTTGCTCATTATGTCAAGTATGGTGTACAGCACCCCGCCCTCGGTTATGATCCCCGTGAGGTGGTATGTTTCAAGCGTCGTCGGGTTGGTGAACGAGCTGCCAATACCCAGCAGAAGCCCCGCCGCGGGCAGCAGCGCAATAGGCAGCATGAACGACCGACCAACCCGCTGAAGAACTCCGAATACCTTATCTTTCATATCTGTGCCTCCGTCAAGCTTTTTCATTATTTTCCGCAAAAACGGACAAAATATGCGGCACAGAAAATGCAGCCCGACAGAAACCTGACGGGCTGCACAATATTATAGTTGTTAAGGCAACACCGCACAATTAACGGCTAACGCCTTTTCCGTCCGCTTGCTTGCATATTTTCCGTCATATCGCACAAAATCGACTTGACGGGCGTCAGCCCGCCTGCGTCGCTTTTGTACAATCTGACGAAAAATCTGACTGCGCAATCGAACGAAAATAATTATGCGGTGTTGCCTTAATCAAAATTCATAGCGCGTTCCGTGCGAAAGCAGCACTCCGTCCGTCAGTTCAACGCTCAGAATGACCGTGTTCACGTCGTTGAGGTCGCTGTGCCCGTTGTCTATCCACGAGGCAAAAGCTTCCCGCAGCCTCGCGGCAAGCCGACGGTTATCCCCGCTGCCGAAGCTGCCCATACAGACGCCTTTTCCGTGCGCGGTGAACCATTCTCCCGCTATCGCCGCGGAGGGGTCGGCGGACAGCTGCCTCATCTTTCCCGACAATGCGTGAGTGACGATATAAAACGCGCCGTCCTCGTAATATGCGTTGACAAAGCGCACCTGCGGCGCCCCGTTATCGGTTGTCGCCAGCGCTATAACGCTGTCCTTTCCGAAACGTTCGTTCATTATTTTTTCAGCCTCGGCGGAAAGCTTTATCATATTGCTTCTTCCTTTCAACGGGCGGATATGCTCGTTTTCCTTACGGGGAGTGCGGTAAGCGCCGAGCCGCCGTTATTCCGCTTGCAAGCGGCACTGTTATGTATCGGAAATAATACTGCCCGCGTTCTTGGAGCAGACCTCTACCATAGCCGCCGCAAGCTTTGCGCTGCGCTCAATGCTGCCTTTCCCGGGATTGTTGTGCCACTCCAGATATGTATTGAAAAATCCGCCGACAATGAATGCGGAGAGTATAGCCGCGTCGCTGCCCGGCTCGATAGAAAGCGCTTCCACAATGCCGTCTGCCGATATCTTGAGCACATTCTTCAGCCGCTGCATAAGCATTCCGCGCATATCCA
>CAMERU010000129.1 GCA_945935925.1 uncultured Clostridia bacterium
GTGACCGTGCTTCCGATAAGGGCGGTGAAATATTCCTGCGAAATAGTTATCCTGCCTACATGATTTTGAACAAGTACCATAGCGAACCTCCCTTTATATTATCTTTACGCCGAACGCCGTCGGACGGCACACGGCGGTAAATATATCCGTAAAATTCACAGCCGCGCGTGCCGCGGCATTTTCGTCGGAAAACACCCCGAACACAGCCGAGCCGCTTCCCGTAAGCTCCGCGCCGAGCGCGCCGCATTCCAGCATTTTTACGACAAGCCGCTCCAGCCGCTCGTCGTCGTACAATCTGCGGAACACGTTGTACATTTTTTCGTGCGGGAATATGCCCTCGGAGTATTCCGCGGGCATTCCGCGCGGCGGTATTTCCGATTCGTCATACCGCGTGAACGCCGCCCCCGTCGGGCAGGAATGCTCCGGCTTTGCCACCAAAAAACAGCAGTCGGGCGCGGCGGGAAGCCCGGTCATTATCTCCCCGATACCACGGCAGAGCTTTGTCCCCCCGACAAGGCAGAACGGGACGTCCGCCCCTATTTCCGCCGCCAGATAAAGCAGCTCGCCCTTGTCAAGCGGCTCGCCGCACAGAACGTTAAGCCCAAACAGAACGGCAGCCGCGTCCGCGCTCCCGCCGCCCATTCCCGCGCCGCTCGGAATGCGCTTTTCTATCATTATTTCCGCGCCGCCGCGAATGTTCGCCCTGTCGAAGAAAACGCGCGCCGCCTTGTGGCAGATGTTGCTCTCCCCTGCGGGAATATTCGGGTCGGAGCAGCCGATCGTTATCCCCGCGCCTGCGGGCGTCACCGTTACATAATCGCACAGGTCAACGCTCTGCATGACGGTTTCAAGCAGATGATACCCGTCGCCGCGCCTGCCCGTTATGTCTAAGTAAAGGTTGAGCTTTGCGCAGGCGCAGAGCGTTATCCCGCCGCTCAATGCCCCATCTCCTCAAGGAACTCGCGTATTCTCGAAAGCGCGGTGGTTATGTGCTGTACGGAGTACGCATAGGACACCCTGACGTAGCCCTCGCCGCTCGCGCCGAACGCGCTTCCCGGAACGACAGCCACCTTTTTGCTGTATATCAGCTTTTCGCAGAATTCGGCGCTGGTCATTCCCGTGGACTTTATGCAGGGGAAAACGTAGAACGCGCCCTCGGGCTCGAAGCAGGTAAGCCCCATGTCGTTAAAGCCCTTTACGACAAGCCTGCGGCGCATATCGTACTCCTCGATCATATGGTCGACGTCCTCGCGGCAGCTCGTAAGCGCGGTTATCGCCGCGTACTGGCTCACCGTGGGGCTGCTCATTATGCAGTATTGGTGCAGCTTCAGCATCTGCTTTATCACGGGCTGCGGGCCTGCGCAGTAGCCTAAACGCCAGCCTGTCATCGCATATGTCTTGGAGAAGCCGTTGACGACGATGGTGCGCTCCCTCATACCGTCAAGCGAAGCAATGGAAACGTGCTTTTCTCCGCCGTAGGTCATCTCGGAATATATTTCGTCGGAGATAACCATTATATTCGTCCCGCGCAGCACCTCAGCCACCTTTTCAAGGTCGCCGCGGCGCATAACGGAGCCTGTCGGGTTGTTCGGGAACGGGAGAATGAGCGCCTTTGTTTTCGGGGTTATCGCCGCCTTTAATGCGTCCGCGCGGAGTATGAACCTGTCCTCGACGGTCATGACGATAGGCACGGGCGTGCCGCCGCAGACCGTAATTATCGGGGAATAGCACACGAAGCTCGGCTCGGGCACGAGCACCTCATCCCCCGGCTGAACCATAGCGCGCATCGCAAGGTCGAGCGCCTCGGAACCGCCGACGGTAACGATCATCTCGCTTGTCGGGTCGTAATCAACGTGTATGAAATTATTCAGATATTTTGAGATCTCCGTTCTTAGCTGTGCAAGTCCCGCATTGGCGGTGTACGCCGTCCTGCCCTTTTCGAGAACGGTTATCGCCTCTTTTCTCGCCGCCCATGGGGTCTTGAAATCGGGCTCGCCGACGGACAGCGAAATTACGCCCTCCACCTGCTGCGCGATGTCGAAGAACTTCCTTATGCCCGACGGCTGGATATCGCGTATTTTCTGCGGGATTATCTCATCGTAATTTATCACGGGGAAACCAGACTCCTTTCGTCGGAGTGCTCCTCGTTGAATACATGGTTCTTTTCCTTGTATCTTCTGAGGACGAAGTGGGTCGTGGTCGAGAGCACGCCGTCAAGCACGGCGAGCCTCTCCGACACGAACAGCGCTACCTTTCGCAGGCTGGTGCCCGTTATCGTGATGGAAAGGTCGTTCGCGCCCGAAAGCAGGAAAACGCTGTCCACCTCTTCATACTGCATGATAGTGTGCGCGAGGTCGTCAAAGCCCCTGTCCTTGAACGGGGTGACTTTCAGCTCGATTATTGCGGTGACTGCGTTGTCGTCCGCCTTTTCCTCGTTTACTATCGCGGAATAACCGATGATTATTCCCTCGTCCTCAAGCTGCTTTATTCCTGCCGCGACTTCCTGCTCGGAAACGCCGAGCATTGCGGAAAGCTCCGCATTGGTGAGCCGCGCGTTCTGCTTCAATAATGCGAGTAACTTCTTGTTCATAATATTTCCTCCTGTCAGATAGGTATGAATATCGGTTCTTTTCGGCTGAAAACGCATATCTCCGAAAAGCCTGTTTCCCTTATCATCGAAAGGCACTGCGGAATGTCCGCGCCTACGTCGGCGACTCTGTGCGCGTCGCTGCCGACGGTGACAAGCCTGCCGCCCTTTTCGCGGTAGCGGCGCAGGTACTCCGCGTCGGGCATGGGAACGCCCAGCCCCTTGCGTATCCCCGAGGAATTGACCTCAAGGGCGATGTCCTTTCTTATAATGGTTTCAAGTATCTTGTCGATGATCTTGTCATAGGCGGTCATGTCGACCTCGCGGAACGGCTTTTCTCCGTTCGGGACGGGAGTGCCGCTGCTTATATCCACCGTGAGAAATCTCAGCGGAAACGTAAGGTGCGCCAGCGAGCAGAATTTCCCCCACTCGGCGATGGCAAGCTCCGACTCGAAGTATTCGTCAAGGCAGCGCTTTCTGTCCGCGTCGGTGTCGGGCACCTTGTTCAGCGCGGGGTAACTCGGCGTGCGGTGAGATGAACCCAGAACGAAGTCGTAGTCGTGCTCCGCAAGTATTTTTTCCGTCAGCGGGAGGTCATATAACGCCTGCCCGAGCTCCGCGCCGTAGTAGACATTCATCTTGCCCGCGAAGCGCTCCTTTATCTCAAGGAAAACGCCGTGCGAGCGCGCGACTGCGCCCGCGAAATCCCATTTATCAAACTTCTCGATCTCGATATGGTCGGTCAGCGCAAAATGCTTTATTCCCAGCCCGAAGGCTCGCTCCGCCATCCTCATCGGCTCGTCGCAGCCGTCGTGCGAAAGCGTTGAATGGTTATGACAATCGGCAGGCACTCTGCCGTAAATTTCCTTTTCCAAGCTTTTGTTCCTCTGTTCACATAATTTATCGCGGGGCAAGGCTATGCCCGCGATTTGGGTCGTGCGAAAAAATACACATAAAATTCTCCCGCGCGATACTTTTTTTATTATTTTATCACAAATTTTTAATTTTGTCTATGAATACATTTACATTTTCAAAATTTTTTAGTATAATAGAGTAGAAAATATAAAAAAACAACGGTTGCGGCACAGAATTTTATACATTTTGACCGCAGAACAGGAGGAAAAAATGAGAGCAGTAGTTGCTGTTATCGGTAAGGATACGGTAGGTATCTTAGCAAAGGTGAGCGGGATTTGCGCGGAATACAAGGCTAATGTCATGGACGTTACGCAGACTATCATGCAGGATCTGTTCGCTATGACCATGCTTATCGAAATATCGGGTCTTACCATAGATTACGTTGATTTTGCCGAAAAGCTCAAGTCGGCGGGCACCGAAATGGGGCTTCAGATACACGTTATGCACGAGGATATTTTCAACGCAATGCACACAATATGATAAGGAGAACACCGACAGATGCTTAATTCAGGCGATATTTTAGAAACGATCAAGATGATACAGGAGGAAAACCTCGATATCCGCACCATAACAATGGGTATCTCTCTCCTTGACTGTATCGACAGCGACATAGACAAGGCGTGCGACAAGGTTTACGACAAGATAATGCGCAAGGCGGAAAAACTTGTCAAGACAGGCGAGGATATCGAAAAGCAGTACGGTATCCCGATCGTAAACAAGCGGATCTCCGTTACCCCTATCGCGATCGTATCTGCGGCTTGCAAGGGCAGCCCCGTTAAGTTTGCAAAGGCGCTTCAGCGCGCTGCCGACGGCACCGGCGTCAACTACATCGGCGGCTACTCCGCGCTTGTTCACAAGGGCTTTTCCGCAGGCGACAGGGAGCTTATCGAGTCAATACCCGAGGCTCTTTCCGTGACAAGCAACGTATGTTCCTCCGTCAACATCGGCTCCACCCGCGCGGGTATAAACATGGACGCCGTTGCAATGATGGGCAGGATAATCCTTGACGCGGCAAACGCCACAAAGGACAACAGCTACTTCGGCGCGGCGAAGATCGTTGTATTCTGCAACGCCGTTGAGGACAACCCGTTCATGGCGGGCGCATTCCACGGCGTGGGCGAATACGACACCGAGATAAACGTCGGCGTTTCGGGACCGGGAGTTGTCCGCTCCGCGCTCCGCAAGCACCCCGACGCGAACATCAGCGAGATCGCGGACGTTATCAAAAAGACTGCGTTCAAGATCACCCGCATGGGTCAGCTTGTCGGCACAGAGGCATCTCAGCGGCTCGGCGTTCCGTTCGGTATCGTTGACCTCTCCCTCGCTCCCACGCCCGCGGTCGGCGACTCGGTTGCGCATATCCTTGAGGAGATCGGTCTTGAAAGCTGCGGCTGCCACGGCACAACTGCCTGCCTCGCTATGCTCAACGACGCGGTTAAGAAAGGCGGCGTAATGGCTTCCTCCCACGTCGGCGGTCTTTCGGGCGCATTTATCCCCGTTTCCGAGGACGCGGGCATGATCGATGCGGCTGTCTGCGGCTCGCTTTCGCTTGAGAAGCTTGAAGCAATGACGGCGGTTTGCTCCGTCGGTCTTGACATGATCGCGATACCCGGCGACACCTCCGCGGACACCATCTCCGCTATTATCGCAGACGAGGCGGCTATCGGAATGGTAAACAGCAAGACCACCGCAGTGCGCGTTATCCCCGCCATAGGCAAGAAGGAGGGCGACATGATCGAGTTCGGCGGTCTGTTCGGAAGCGCTCCCGTTATGCCCGTAAGCAAGTTCTCCGCAAGCAAGTTCATCAGCCGCGGCGGACGTATCCCCGCACCTCTCCAGAGCCTTAAAAACTAGTCTTTTATCGCAAAAGGGAAGGTCTTTTATCGCAAAATTATGCGGGGGAGTTCTCCCCTCTGACCCCTCTGCTTTTGAGGCGCTGCCTTGAACCGTTTTATAAAAGGTTGTTTTTATTTTTTGGGGGCAATTGGTTTTTAATTCATGCGTTGTTCGCTGTTTAATTGAAATTTTTTGTTTTTGTGTTGTCACACGGGAATCGGGGGAAACCCTTCGGGAGAGGTGGAAAACGGAGTTTTCCCCTCTCCCTACGGGTCTCCCCCGCACCCCATTCCCCTCTCCCTCTCCCTTTTCCTTAAATTTGGCGCTCTTCCTTTATAGGTAATTCGCGCTCACGCGCGTTGTTACCGTTTTTCTCCCTCGGTAGAGTACGGATAGCGCGTCACCTCATTGAACGCACTCTCTCCGTTTTAGTCGCTCATTTTGAGGGCGCGTTCCGTTGGGCGGTGGGTAGGGTGCTTGAAATTTGTCGGCACGTTCCGTGTAGGATAGGTAAGGTTGCTGATATATTAAAGAAACCTCTGCTGAATGCAGGGGTTTTTCGTTTATGTAGGCGAAAATAAGCGAGAGCGGTAAGGATAAGCAAAGGGCTGTCCAAAAACAGCCGCCCGTCCTACCGAAAGGAGAACGCGCGGTCAAAATGAGTGACTG
>CAMERU010000130.1 GCA_945935925.1 uncultured Clostridia bacterium
TTATGATTTGCATTTTATTAATCCGCAGATCACATTTTCTGTGTACCGCTTATAGTATATAACAATTTCGACAAAATGTCTATACTTTTTACAAATTTTTTTATGAGAAAAAGGAATTTTTATCATGTCGGTATCTGCCGCGCGTTATTTATACCGCCGTGTTACTCGGTAAATGTGGTAAAAAACATCTGCCTTGTGTAAAATAATTGAGATTTTTCGGATTTTCTATTGACAAACGGGGAAAAAAGTAGTAAAATATAAAAAAATGTAGATTTGAATTTACGATCGCCTATTGTTGAAATCTGTAAAAAGATGAGGTGCAAAAATGAAAAATCATTCCGTATTAAGAAAACTTATTCCCGCGGCGGCAATGTTTGCAACGTCGGCAGTTATGCTTTCGACGGCTACATACGCGTGGTTCACAATGAATAAGGAAGTCGAGATGACGGGTCTTAACCTGTCCGCAACGGCAGGCGAGGGCATGGAGATCTCTCTGGCGGCTGTCAGCTCGTCGAATGCCATCACCTTCGAAGGTGCTGCGTTTGACGGCAACCACCCCAAGGACGACCCCGTGAATGAAACAGGCTGGAAAAGCGCTGTCAACGTCGGGAATTATTACAGCGATATCGGCAAGCTGAAGCCCGCATCCTCGGTAGACGGCGAGAATTTCTATGACGCAAAGGACGCTTCCAACAGCGGTCAGGAGGCTTCCGCATTCGAGCAGATAACTCTCGGTCAGGAAAAAATGTCGGCGCTGACGACAAGAGCCACTTTCAATGCAGGCGAAACTACGATAGAATCCAACGGCACTGCGGGTTATTACGTTGATATCCCCGTGCATATAAGAACCTCCAAGGTAAAGCCGAGCGACATAGAAACGGCAGGCGATCTGTACTGCAAGATGATAATAAACAGCAACGTACCTTCCGACGAGCTTTACAATGCGGTGCGCGTTGCGTTCATTCCCGTAACTCCCGCGACAGGCTCTGTTACGAAGATATTCGGAGTCGATGATACATACTACAAGCCCGGCACTGCTGTCAACAGCGCGTCCACAAGAGGCGCGGTTACCGTTGTGAAAGACTTTGTTACTGATACGACCCCTTACGCAACGGGCGTCGGCGTTGATTCCGGTCTTAATATCCCCTATGCTGCCGCTGCGGGTGAATACGGTCACCTTGACTTTATCGCGCGTGTATGGCTCGAGGGCGAAAGCACTTCCTGCTTAGACTCCACCGCGGGTCAGAGCTGGAACATAAGCTTCAAGTTCTCGCTGGGCGAGTTTGAAACAACATAAGTTTCCAATTGGTTAATTACTTAATATTTTATGACCCCGATCTCTGTTCGGGGTCATTTTGTTTAAGGCGTCCTCTTTTGGTTTTTTTGCGGGAATTTCCTGCCCAAAAAGCGGATTTTATACTGTTTTTTTGAGGAATGTTGTTGACTTTTGACGCATTATGGAGTATAATAAAATCGGGTATTTGCGCCCGATTTTGTAACAGGACCGAGGTGGACGGCATGACAGAAAAACAGAACAGCATAACCTCCGTCGACGGCGTTCGGGCGATAGAGATGAGGTACCGATCGATATTCGGAACGGACACGAAGAAAACCGCTTTCTATCAAAGCGGAATAAGGCTTAACACTCCCGAAATGGGCGTTCTGCTTCCCGAGAGGTTCATGCCTGTCCTTGAAAGCAGCGAAAGCTGCGCTTCGGTTTTCAAGCTTGCATTGCTTCAGACCATAAAGGCGGCGGAAAAATTCGCCGACCGCGAGCTTGATTTTGACTGGATATCGGTTTTCATGCCGATAAAGCTGCTGAGCAGCCGTGACTGTGTGAGTATCATCACGGATTTTACTTCCATGCTGAAGGCACCGCGCGACAGGATCTGCTTTGAGATACCTCCGCTGGTAGCAGATGCGGGCGGGAGCTGTCGGGAGTCTATGCTTGCGCTGCGCAAGGCAGGTTTTCACACGATGCTCACGGGCGTCGGCACGGACAGCTTTCCATTGCTCCGACTTGCGGAGCTTGAGCCCGAATACGTCATGATGAACGACAGGATAACAAAAATGCTCGGCAGCGGCGACCGCTCCGAGGTGTGCGTTAAATCGGTCATTTCGTTCATAAACGAGCTTGAAGCCGAGCCTGTTGCGTCGGGGGTGTCCTCCGATGACATTGCCGACAAGCTTTACGACCTCGAATGCTCCTATTACACGGCGGACGAAAATACGGGCGACCGCGCGGGAAGCTTCCTGCAGGAAAGATATGTTCGCAGGAAAAATCAGGATTGACAATAAACACATTAATAAATCATAGATTGGAGAGCGCGCATTGGTAACATATAAAACAAAAGACGACGCCGCCGTTGACGCAGGCAGCGATGCAGTCGGAGCGGCAGGAGAGGCGGAAAGAGATGAGCGAAGCAAGACCGCCGATATACTTACGCTGCGCCGCACAGCGCGCGAGGTCAAGCAGCACAAGGTGATCGTTCGGATAGTCAGTATCCTTGTGATAATTCTTGTGGCGCTTGTCGCAATGGCTTACGCGGTGTCGTATTTTTATGACAAATTCGGCAGCTTCACGGTAATGGTGAACAAATATGATATGATCAATCAGGGGCTCACGCTTTCCGAAACGCCGAATTACGATCAATCGATCGCAACGCTGAACGCCGATATTCTCTACGACATGACGAATATTAGCGGCGACGACCTGCCCGCAAATCTCGACAAAATAAACGGCGCTCATAACGGGGAAAACTACATTGCCTACACGTTCTACCTGATAAATTCGGGTAAGGACACCGTTGCTTACAAGGGCGCAATGACAATGGAAAATATAACTCTCGGCGTTGACGAGGCGGTAAGGATCGCGGTGTATAAAAACGGCGAACGCACCGTCTACGGAAAGACAAAATCCAACGGAAACGGCAAGGAGAGCGACTGTGACGAGGAATTTGAGTCGTCGACAGTCGTTATGAGCACGAAAAATGAACAGTTCAGACCCGGCGCAAAGGATAAATTCACTGTCGTAGTGTGGCTCGAGGGCAATGATCCCGACTGTCTTGACAACATAATCGGCGGCACGATGAAACTCGGAATGCATTTTGAAATAATCGAGAATACATAAGGAGTTATGCGATGAAGAAAGCGTTGAAAATTGCAGTTTCCGTTATTTCGTGGATAATACTTATATTGGCACTTATCGTGACCATTCTTACCTTTACCGCCGACAGAAGCAGCGGCGTTCCGAGCCTTTTCGGGTTTATTCCCATGACTGTCGAGTCGGATTCAATGGCTCCGACATTCTCGCAGAACGACCTTATCATGGTAAGGGAGATCGACGACGTGAACGCGCTCCAAAAAGACGATGTGATAACCTTCTGGACTATCATTGACGGCAAAAAGGTAAAGAACACGCACCGTATCATAGAGGTGAAAAACGTATATGGCAACGTCAGCTTTGTCACAAAGGGCGACAATGTTGACGTCAGGGACAGCCTTGAGGTCTACCCCGTCGATATCATCGGAAAGTGGACAGGGTTCAGACTTGGCGGCTTCGGAAGCGTTATGAATTTCCTGCGGACGCAGATGGGATTCTGTATATGCGTTATCATTCCGCTGGTGCTGTTTTTCCTGTTCGAGCTCTATAAGCTGATAGTTGTTATTGTGGAGATAAAGCGCCCCGCGGCAAAGGAAATTGACGAGGAAGAAATAAAAAAACGCGCGATAGAGGAATATATCGCCGAGCAGAAGAAGCTTGCCGAAGCTAATGCAAACTCGGCGGACGGCAAGTCGGATAAAACGGCTGAAAACGCGGCGGACAGCGAGGAAGCGGGAAAGCCCGACGATAAAAAAGATGACTGAATGTGCGAAGTATTCGCATCATAAGCTGGGAGAAAGAACATGAATGGCTTTCTGAAATGGTTTTTTGTATTCATATCCGAAATACTCAAGGGCTTCGCAATGATATTCACGGGGCTGTGGAACGGGTTGATACAGATCTTTAATTTTGAGAATTACATAAATATTTTCAAGGATTATTCCGTGGAATTCGGAGTTGTCGGGTGGATCCTTTCCGTTCTGGCAATAATTATCGTCGCGGCAATATTCGGGCTGGTTGTGTTCCTTATCGTTATGTGGATAAGGAAGTATATCAGGTTCAGGCACTCAATTGTAAGCGACGAGGACATTATAGAGGAACTCGGTTCGCTGCAGCGGCAGGTGCTCAAACTCACCCGCGAAAAAGACGAAATAATGGCGATGAAGGTCGCGCAGATCGGCATTCCGCAGGGCGTTACTGCTGCGTCGGGCGGCTATTATATCCCGCAGGGCGCGGGCGCAGCCGAGGGCGCGCTCCCTGCGGAAGCGGCGGGCGCAGAGGGAGAAGCAATGCCCTCGAGCGACGGCATTGTCCACACCAACGACATCAGATTTTCCAAGCTCATCGAGGTGGACAAGTTTTACAAGAATTACATTCCGCCCGAGTACAACAACGACATCACCCTTTCGGGAATTTGCGAGGCTTACAGATTTTTCGCCTGCTCGCGTATGCACCTGTATTATGACATAAAGACGATACGGCTGTTCATTGCGGGCATGGCGTCCACCAAGCTTATCATATTACAGGGTATATCCGGTACAGGTAAAACATCGCTGCCTTATTCGTTCGGTAAATTCCTGCAAAGGGATACGACGATAGCGTCGGTTCAGCCGTCGTGGCGCGACCGCACGGAGCTTTTCGGTTACTTCAACGAATTTACCAAGAACTTCAACGAAACGGAAGTCCTCAAGAGGATCTATTCCTCGTCATACAACGACGATATAAATTTCATACTCCTCGACGAAATGAATATCGCGCGTGTTGAGTATTATTTCGCGGAAATGCTGTCGATACTCGAAATGCCGAACGCCGACGAGTGGAAGCTCGACCTTGTTCCCAACGTATGGAGCACCGACCCCGAAAATCTCGACGGCGGAATGTTAAGGATACCGCAGAATATATGGTACATTGGTACCGCGAACAACGACGACTCGACTTTCGCGATATCCGATAAGGTTTACGACCGTGCGCAGCCGATAAACCTTGACGCAAAGGGAATTGCGTTCGACGCGCCCGATACGCCGCCGATGAACCTTAGCTTCAGTCATCTGAACGGGCTGTTCAACGAGGCTTTCGAGCGTTACCCGATAAGTCAGGAAACGCACAAGAAGTTAAAGCAGCTTGACCTTTGGGTAATTGAAAAACTGAGAGTTGCGTTCGGTAACCGTATCCTCAAGCAGATGAACCTGTTTGTCCCCGTTTACGTTGCCTGCGGCGGCGAGGAGCTTGACGGCGTGGACTACGTTCTCGCAACAAAGATATTCAGAAAATTCGAATCTCTGAACCTTGCAATGCTCAGAGATGAATTGAAGGAGCTTTGCACATATCTCCAGAAGCTGTTCGGCAAAAATTCCATGAAGGAATCCATTGAATATCTCGAAAGACTGCAGAAGCTGTTCTGATAGGTTAATATTTTCGGAAAGGAGGGAAAACAGTGAGCGGAAATTACGGCAGATGGTACGACGCATTCAAGGATTTTATTGATATTTTCGACGGCGACAAGCTGTATGACAGCTTCCGCTCGCTGCTTTCCCGAAGCCACAGCACCGTTGCCCTCAATCGCAAAATAATGGAGAAGATCGTTGATGAGAACTGGGTGGAGGCGATCGAAGAGGGGCTTGTCCATGTGGACAATGTAATGAGAAATCCCCGAAAAACCATTGTAAACGTTGAAGAGGTAGTGCCTGTCGCGCTGTCGAAGAAGATAACCGTTGACTCCATAAAGCACCTTGCGCAGCACACCGACCTTATCCAGAGCGTTGACCCCGTAACGGGAAAGATAACGCCCTCCAAGGTACTCAACGTGCATAAGGAGGAAAGCCTGCTTACCTATGAAAACAAGTTTGTAAACACGCTTATAGAC